>NZ_JBHVFU010000054.1:0-51311 GCF_042801455.1 Streptomyces sp. NPDC057565
CTGATGACCAGGACGACAAGAGCCGTGTAAGGGGCGACTTTTACGCACGGTTCTGTGAGAGCCGAGGGGTGAGATCCCCCTCGGCTACTCGGCAGGGCTGTGGTAGCAGAGGTGTCCCGTCTCCGTCGATCTGGTCCCGGCCTCAGATGGTCTGGTCCGCGGAGGCTTTGTCATCGCTCATTGCCGAGTAGATGGTCACGAGCGATGCGACGTCCGTGGCGCGGGCGCGACGAGTCGGCGCTCTCCTGGATCGAAGCCACCGACGGGCGGTGGACTACGGTCGCGCGTCACAGAACTCGGCGTCGACGACCCGCTGCTCATGCACGTTCCAGTCCCCGTTGAAGTTGAGCGCCAGGGCGTGCCTGCCGTCCGCGGTGGTCAGGGCCTCCGATATCGAGCCCTGGATGCCGCCGTTGTGACCCCACACCTCGACACCGCAGGACAGCTTCAGCCTCATGAGGCCGAGGCCGTAGGAGAAGCCCGGCGCCTGTTCGAGGGCCGCCTGACGCCGAGCAACAACTGACCACTCAACAACCAAGATTAGCCGTTAAATTGACACACCCGGCCCAGGCGTCGGTGGGGTCGATGTCGAGTGCGGCGGTGAAGTCGGTGATGGCCTGGTCGTAGTGGTCCGCTTGCTGGTGTGCTTGGCCGCGGGCGCCGAGGGCCCAGGCGTCGGTGGGGTTGAGGTCGAGTGCGGCGGTGAAGTCAGTGCTGCAATCGGCCCTGGGTGCGATTCGAGTCCCGGCGGCACGGGCTCGCTTCCGAGTCAGGCCGGCTGAGCCAGGGTGCGCCTGTGGCGCAGCTCGCCCTCCTGGGCGAGTCGACGCAGCAGCGCCAGGACTGGTTCGAGCAGCAGGATCACGATGGCCGCTCGTTCGGCCAGCTGTTCCGGTGCGTCGATCCCGTCGAGCTGTTCGAGGTCGAGACGGGCGACGGACGCGGCAAGCCTCGCGTAGGGGAGCAGGCCGTCGTTGCTGTAGGGGACGCCGAGTCGGCTGAGTTCCTGGAGCCCCGCGGCTAGTGCGTGAGGGTGGGGTGAGTCGTTCGAGATGTCCCACTCCATGGCGCTGAGCAGTTGCTCCACCTGTTGGATCTGCTCGGAGTCGACCTCCGCGTCGCCCGACTCCGTCGGGATCGGTAGCGCGTGGTGCAGCACGCCGAGGGTGGGCCGGGATTCCTCCGGGTGGTCGACCGCCGCCAGCACGTCTCGGGTGGCCGCGATGGACAGGCCTCCGCGGGCAGTCAGCGCCCGGATCAGGCGCAGTCGCTGGACGTGTTCTTCGCCGTACTCGGCAATCGTGGCGCCCATTGAACGTCCGGGGGGCAACAGGCCCTCGCGCAAGTAGTACTTGATTCTGCCCACCGGAGTCCCGGATCGGCGGCTCAGCTCCGAGATCTTCATGCGTTCCCTCGACTCTCTGCTGGTGTCAGTGTCCCAGGTGCTGGAGGTTGACCCTCATTTTGGAAAGTGTTACTTTCTAGTACTGGAAAGTGCAAGTTTCCAGTTTGTCGCCCATACCGGCGGCCAGCGCATCACCGCGCACACAGAGGAGAAGTGCATGGCCAGTTCACCCACCCACGCCCGCACCAGCGCACGGCACTTGCTCCGGGGGCGCCGCCTGTGGATCGCTTCCACAGCGGTGATCGGCTTGCTGTCCTTCCTGCTCTCGCTGCTCTACCTCGGCGCGAACAGCAACCCTGTCGGGGCGATGCACGACCTGCCGATCGCTGTCGTCAACGCCGACCCGGGGGCCGTGCACGCGGGCCAGAAGATGAACCTGGGTGCGCAGATCACCAAGCGGGTTGCCGACGCCCCACAGCTCAAGGGCAAGGTCACCTGGAAACAGGTGGACCGTGCCGAGGCAAAGCGACTCATGAGCCAGGACAAGGTGTTCGGAGCATTGGTCGTCCCGGAGAACTTCTCCGCTTCCGTGCTGGGGCTCGCGGCCCCACGCAACGCCTTCCCGTCACAGCCGATGCTGGAGATCCTCACCAACCCCGCGGCCGGCAGCTTCGGCTCGAATATGGCCGAGCAGGTCAACCGTGAGGCCGCACACAACGCCTCGGTCGCTCTGGGTAAGCAGCTGGGCAAGCAACTGGCCCACCAGGCCGCCCGGGCCGAAGCGGCTGGGAAGCATGTCACGACACCGAGCGCCCCCGAGCGGCTGCTGCTCGCGGACCCGGTCAAGGTCGCCGTGGCCGAGGGGCACCACCTGGGCAACCACAGCGGATTCGGCCTGACCGCCTTCTTCTACACCCTGGTGCTGGTACTCGGTGGCATGCTCGGCGCGAACGTGATCCACATGCAGGTCGACACCGCTCTCGGCTACGTCGCCAAGGACATCGGCCCCTTCCGCACCGCCGAGCCCGTCCGACACCTGAGCCGCACTCGCCACTTCCTCGTCGGCTGCGCACTCATGGCCGGAGTCTCCCTGGTCACCTCGGCGCTGGCGATGGCCGCCGCAGTCGGGATCATTGGCATCGACGCCTCACACCTGCTGCTGCTCTGGATCTTCGGGGCCTGCGCGACGATGGCGATGGGTTGCACGGCGCTCGCCCTGCTGGCGGTTCTGGGCACCCCCGGCCCGCTCGTCTCGATGCTCGTGCTGATCGGCCTCGCCATCCCATCGGCGGGTGCCACCATCCCGCTGCAGGCGCTGCCGTCCTTCTACCGCTTCCTCGCCGAATTCGAACCGTTCCGCCAGGTCCTCGACGGGGTCCGGTCGATCCTCTACTTCAGCGCCCACCTCGACGCCGGACTCGGCCGAGCCTGGATCATGACCGGCGTGGGGCTCGCGCTCTCGCTGCTCCTCGGACTGGGCCTGACCCGTCTCTACGACCGCAGGGGCCTGCACCGCACCGCGCAGCTCGAGTCGGTCGCGTTTCCCACGGCTGCCTGATCCGCTCCCGGGGCAGGCAGCAGCGCTCCCGTGTCACGCCCGCCCCGGGATTTTTTTTCCCCGCGACCGGCTCCCCCCAGGGAGCTCCGCCTGATCCCTGAACGGCCCGACCATGCCTGCCCCTGTCGCCCGTCACGAGTTCCCGCCCCTGCTGGACCAACTGCACCGCACCCTCAGTCTGGCCCGGGCCAGACTGGCCGACGTCCTGGCCGAGTTCGGTCTCACCCTGGCCACCTTCGACACGCTCCGAGCCTTGCACCACGCGGGCCCGCCGTACCAGCTGGCCATCAGCCGGCTGGCAGTGTGTGGCTCCCTCAGTGCCTCCAGCATGACCCGGCGCGCCGACCGGCTGGAGGAACGAGGCCTGATCGTGCGGGAGCCCGGTCTGGAGGACCGCAGGGCCGTGTCTGTCCGACTCACCGTTGCGGGACGACAGCTCCTCGACGAAGTGCTCGACCGCTATGCCGAGGAAGAGCAGCACCTGCTGGCCCCGATGCCTGACAGCGAACGCCAGATGCTGACCGTCCTCCTCGGCCGCGTGGAGGACTCGATATCAAGCAGCTCACCGCGGCACTGGGCATGTCCTATGGAGGAGCCGCCCACTATCTGTAGCCAGGCGGACGGAGCCGGTTCGTGAGTGGTGCTATGCGGTTTCACCAGTTTTCGACCTCAAAGCCGACCTCGACCTCCGAAGCTGGTGCGAATCTGCATCTCAATGTCACCGGTTTCTGTGCTGGTGACACCAGTGCCCTCCAGCGTTGGTGTCAGGGCGGTGAGCTGGGGGTTCGCCGTGCGATGTGGGGTGGTGGTGACATCGGGGTGCAGTTTTTGCGGTGACGACTCGTGAGGTTGCTGCAGGTCGCGGCGTGTCCTTCCGGTGCAGATTCGCACCTGTCGCAGACGCGGAAGCACAGCTCGCTGGTCTCTCGATGTGGTGCCCTATCGCAGGTCGTCGACGTCCAGTTCGGCGCCGGCCACCAGGGTGACCTCGCCCGCCGGGGCGGCGGCGTCCTCGACAGCGTGCGCGCCGGGTACCTGGGACGCGAGGACCGCGGCCCGGTCGGCGAGGCCCGGGGGATAGGTGACCGTGGTGCGGCCGGGGTGCGGCGCGTTGCCGGTGCCCGTGACGGTGAACCCAGCCTCGCGCAGTCTCTCGGCGACCGCGGCGGCCTTCCCCTCGGCGTCCGATCCGTTGAGGACACGCACGTGCACGGAGGACGCGTACAGCGGATCTTTCGCGTCCGCCTCCAGGCTCTTCTTGTCGATCTCCCTGTCCTTGGCCAGGGCGGTGAACACGGTGGCGGCCTGCGGGTACTGCCACACCACATTGGCCTTGTCCGTCGGGACGTCGGCTTCGCGCGGATAGCTGGGAACGGTGAGGAACGTCAACCGGTCCTCGGGAACGCCCTTCAGCTCGGACGCGAGGCCGGTGAGGGCTTTCGCACCGGCCAGTTCGTCGTCCGTGGTGAGGGACTTGGTGAGGGACTGCAGCAACTTGTAGAGAGCGACGGGGTCGGTGATCTTCGACTTGGCCTTCTCGGCCAACGCCGACATGAACTCCTGCTGGCGGCCGATGCGTCCGGTGTCGGAGCCGTCGCCCACGCTGTAGCGGGCACGCACGTAGCCGAGCGCCTTCTCGTCCCTGATCGTCTGGCAGCCGGCCTCCAGATCGAGGTGGGCTTTCTTGTCGTGGATGGCCTGCTCAGGGCAGACCTCTATGCCGTCCAGGGCGTTGACCATGCCCTTGAACCCCTGGAATTCGACCGACATGAAGTTGTCGATGCGCAGACCAGTATTGGCTTCGATCGTCTTGATGGTACAAGCGGCGGCGTCGGCCACCTCGCCGCCTGTGCCGCCGAGCGAGAACGCCTCGTTGATCTTGAAGTGATGGACCTCGGAGGTCGTACCGTCGCCCTTGTCGCAGGCCGGTATTCGCACCCAGGAGTCGCGGGGTATGGACACGACCGCGGCCCACTTCCGGTTCGCGGGGATGTGCAGGACCATCAGCGTGTCGGAGTGCATGGTGCCCCCCTCCATGCCGCCGTACCGGGCGTTGGCCCCGGACCTGCTGTCGGAGCCCACGACCAGGATGTTCCGCGACCCGGGACTGAGGTTCTCCGGGCGGTCGTCGCCGAGCTTGCCGTCGAGGGCGGCGCCGTGGATGTTGCCGTCGAGGTCGTTGTAGATCCACGCACCGGCACCGCCGGCGCCGAGGACGCACACGGCGCCGATACCGGCGGTCCAGGCAACGATCCGGCCCCGCCGCGTCAGCCCGTCCGACTTCCCGCCCGCTCGCCTACGCGAGCGCCCGGCCGCCGGAGCACTCTTTCGTCCGCGTGTCCCACCCATGTGAATCGCCCCCCGCGCCCCGCCCCGACCACCCGGCGTGGCCGGACACCAGACGCCCCATGTCGATCACCGGACTTTATACGATCGTTTCGAACGTGCAGCTTTTGGTGCAGCGAGGTGCGATGTGTCGGTTTGGTGTCAGTGGGGTGGTGTCAGTGATGGTGCGTCAGTTCGTTGGGTTCGTGCTGGTGGTGTGGGTGGGTGACGCGGGTGTCGGTGACGTGTAGGTGGTGTGAGGCGTGGCTGTCGCTGTCGTGGTCTGGTACATCCCCGAGTGCCTCACTGTCATGGAAACGGTGTTTCTGAGCCACCCCTGCCGACCCCGGATTCGTAGCACCCAGGCCGTCTATACCGCCCAGTCGTATCCGAGGTCGGCGAGGGCGGCGAGTTGGTCGGCGGTGAGTCGGTGGCGGCGGGTTTTCTGGTTGGTGAGGAAGACGCCGAGTCGTACGGAGGTGCCGTCGGGGAGTTCTTCGACGTGCTGCCTTCCGACCACGGTCTTCCCCTCGCGCTGGATGTAGCTGGAGGGCTGCTACGCCCCGTGTGAACGTGTCGGAGCCCTTCCCTGCCCCAGCCTTCGGACCGCTCCGCGCCGATGCCTTGTGGGTCCGTACAGCCGGTTTCACGCCCAGGGCAGCGAGCCGCTGTTGCGGTTCGCTGCTGCTCAGCCCCGGCGGGCGCCCTGGACGATCCGGCCAATGACGGCCACGGCCTGTTCCGGGTGCCCCTCCAGCCACCTGCCGAGGTGTTCCCGGACGGCCTCAGCGAGGCAGGCGCGCACTGCGGTGTTGCCCAGCCGGCCCATCGTGGCGCCGAGGAACTCGGGACGGTCCAGCTTCACCGACACGACCGCCGTCAGGCCCTCGCCGATCCGGTCAGCGCCGAGATCGGGGTCCGCTGCCGTCAGCAGCTGCTGCTCTCGGGCGTACGTGTTGACCGCGGCCGCCACCCCGTCGCGGAAACCCGTCACGTGCGTGCCGCCCTCGGGGGTGGGCCGGCCGTTGGCGAAGCTCCGGACCCGCTCCGTGGGGGAGTCGCACCACCGGAGGGCCACCTCCACCGTCCCCGCCATGTGCGTGTCCTCCCGCTCAAAGCCGATGACGTCTGGGTGGACGGGGGTCCCGGCCCCGCGCTCGAGGAAGGCGACGAAGTCCCGTGCCCCGCCAGGGAACTGGAACCGTTCCGACCGGGACTCGCCCGGGGAGCGTTCGTCGGTCAGCGAGATGTCCAGGCCCCGGTTGAGGAAGGCCAGTTCCCGGAAGCGCTCCGCCAGCACGGCGAACGAGCACTCCACCGTTTCGAAGATGTCGACGTCGGGCCGGAAGGCGATGGTGGTTCCGCTTCCGGTCGCCGGCCCCGCGGCGGTGGGCGGGGTGACCGCGACGCCGCACGCGTACTCCTGGACCCAGCGGACCCCCTCGCGCCGTACCTCAGCTGTCAGGCGGCTCGACAGGGCGTTGGCGACGCCGAGCCCGACGCCGCTGCCGAAGGGGCTCACGGCTACGGCGTGGCGGCCGCCGGGTTCCGCCCCGGCGTGCAACCGGGTCAGCAGGGTTTCGAGGCTGGGCCCGCCGGTGTCCCCGGCGGCCTCGACGGGGACACCCGGCCCGTCATCGGCTACACGCACGCCGCCGTCGGGCGTGAGGGCGACGTCGACGGAGTCGGCGCGACCGGCCAGGACCTCGTTCACCGCCCGGCCGACGACCTCGAAAACCAGCTGGCGCAGACCGCGTTCGCTGGTCGAACCGACCCACATCCCGGGCCGCTTCCGAATGGCCTCCACCCCCTCAAGCACCTCAATGTGGGTGGCGTCGTACCTGTTGGTTTCCTTGCTCATGAAGTCCCCCTCCGATGATGTCCAGCAGAGTTCCCCACCCTAGGCCGATTGCCGGAAAACACCAGGTCAAAAGCGTTTCATCGAGGGCGTAGACAGGCGGTTGAGCGCCTGCCCGGAGATCGTCGGCAGGGAGACCGCGAACCACGGCCAAACCGCGGCCGGGGGCCCGCCGAGGCCGCGTACGACCCCGTTCCCGGCGGTCCAGAGGCCCCCGATTCCGATGCGTCACACGCCTCCCGGAGCACCGCGCTGGGAGTTCGCCAGGCGAACCACCATCGCGGCGACACCCTCCAGTGCCTTCACTGCATCGCCCTGATCCATGTGCTCGTCGTCCGCGGTGAGTGCAAGGTGTTCGCGAGACCGCTCAGCGGCAGTTACGGCTCCGCGTCAGTTGGGATAACTGGGAGGCGGCAGACGGAGCGTCCGCCGGTGATCTCGACGGTGGTGCTTCCCCTCGGCGGCTGCGCGGAGACGCTGCGTCTGCTGGCTCCTGAGGGCCCCTTTGTTTGCGCCTCAGAGACTGGAGCCGATGGCTGCCCGTCGCTATCCGCTGGATGTTCGTGGCTCAGGAGCTGTCGAGCTGGTCGCCCAGGGATACCAGCCGACCGTCACCCCTGTACGTACAGAAGCCCCCAGAGCGGTCAGCTCCGGGGGCTTCTCGTGTGGTGGGGCGTGCGCTGGACCACGCTTCGACGCTGTCGACCAGCGCACGTGCCCGTTGCAAGTGGCGCCTCCCTCTGAACGCCGTTGCCGGGGCTCAGCCCAGCCCCGTCCGCACCGGTACGGCGTCAGTAGCCTGGGTACCTACCCAGGAAGGCGCCGATGGCCAGGGTGATGACAAGGCCTTCGACGCCGAGTCCGAAGAGGAGGAGGACCACGGCGAGGGCTGCGTCCCCGACCGTGCTGGACCGCGTTCCGCAAACAGTCACGAAGTGAGGTTTGTTCGGGTGGTAGGCGACCTGGACGGTCGGGTCGCTGCTCCTGGTGTACACGCTGCGGCTCACGCCGTGCAGGTCCGTGTACACGTACGTCCCGAACCTGCCACCCAGGACGTGCGCGTTTCCGACTCTCCCTGCCTCCACGGTGATGCCGTGCCGGGGCAGGTACCACTTGCGGTACACACTGTCCGCCCCCATGGCGCCAAACGCGATGATCCCCGCACCGAAGGGGCCGACCAGCAGGATTTCGAGCGCGATGATCCACTCCCCGTGGATCCCGACGGCGAGTGCTAGGGCGAAGAAGAAGAGGCCGATGGCGAGCGCCCAGATCTTTCGCCTGCGCTTTCGCCGGTCCTCGCGGGACTCCGTCAAGGCACGGGCGGTGACCAGGGTCGAGCCGTCGACCGTATCGGCCTCCTCGGTGCGCATAGCCAGGGCCGCGTTGACGGCGTCGGCGAACAGGGTCACGGCGGCCTCGCACCAGGGCCTGCTCGTCTCCACCTGATCGACGGGCTGCCGATGCTGCGGCCAGACGAGCAGGTCTTCGAGACGATGCTCCAGGGCCGGCGCAACCAGCAGCTCGCGCGGAACCTGTCGCCCGGGTACGTCTCCGACCAGGAGAGGACGGTTCGGGCCTTCACCCGGCACGCCGATGTCCTGTCATGGCAGTGGACGCCGCAGCACGTCGACGAATGGTCGGCGGACCTCCGCTCCGTCCACGGCTGTGTCCGATCCAACTACCAGGGCTCCGTACGGCATGAATCACACCACGTCGGGCCATGGACTGTCCGTTGGCGTGGCACTCCTCGGAGGGCGTCCGTTGACGTAGTACTCCTCGGAGGGCAACGAGTCCCATTCAGTATTCGCGCCGTCGCGCGTCACCATGAACAACGGACGCGATCGCAGGACCTGCCCGACCAATTGCCCGCGCATGACGACCCCGGGATCATCCGGTCCTGCGTAGCCCTCGGGCATGTAGCGAAAGCGCACGTTCATCGCCTCGGCATACGCGATTGCGTCGCTCTCCAGCTCCGCCATGTCTCTCCCGACCAGCGGGAGTCCGTCGTACGCGACCTGGGGACCGTGCACGGCGTCGGCAGCGATGCAGAACAGCCCCACAGCTTGGCTCACATAGGCCGTGACGGCAGGTGGAGAAGGAGCGACCCCGCGACGGTGGACTTCGGCCTTCCAGGTTGGCGAGAAGATCGCGGGGCCGCGTGCACAATCGCTGACCTTCGGCTGACCGAGAATCTCAGCCGCCTCGACCACTTCGTTGACGGTCATACCGAACCGAAGTGGCCCGACGCCGACAGCCGGCGAATAGGACCACTCGTCCCGTTCGGTGACTCCGAAATCGGCTTCGGTCTCGAACGCCATAGTCGCTCCTCTAGAGACACCTGAGACTTGCCGTCGCCCATCATGCCAATCGCCGACCAGCAGACTGCCGGGTGCCGCCGAGCTCGCGCAGATCACTCAGCGCAAGCCCCATCTCGGCTCGGCCGCGAATACGCGACACCTGAACATGCGAGCTCACCAGTCCCGAGGCCGGGCTGGAAGTTTTCGTGTTGTTGTCCGGCGGGATTCTCGTTTCGGTGTCCAGGTGGGGGTGGATGCGGCTGAGTGGCTGATTGGCGTTGTCTTACGGGGTGTTTGGGTTGGTGGGGGAGGGCGTTGGGGCTGGACAGTGAGGTGAGGGTGGGTGGTCAGTGGTTGAGAATCGGCTGGTCAACAGGATGAACGCTCCGAACCTCCGGCGGCATGCACGTGGAGTGCACGGCATACTTCGGATTCACCGCGAACGGCAGCTCGGACGACGGTCGCGAACGGTTCATCAGCACGCCGATCTCGCCCACCTACGCCGCCCAGATCCTCCAGCTACAGGAGCAAGGTGCGACGGACGAAGACCTGAATCCGATCGTCGCCGAAGCCATAACCGAGTCCTATTTCACAGAATGGGGCACCCGAGCTGCGGGCCTGCGCGCCGATTTCACGCACGTGTCATCCCTCGATATCCAATTCTGACCACACTGAATTCACAGCCTGCTATAAACGTGTGACTGAGCCGAAGCACGACAGCTGTCACCAAGGCAGGCGTGTCGTCACCGGGCCGCCGGGCGGGTCACACCGAGCTGCACACCGGGGCCGCTGTGCAGCTGTCCTGTCGCGTTGAACCTGTCGGATTCCCACCCGTTCTCGTTTGTGCTGTCCGCTTCTCATCCGGGCACGTGCTGAGAGACGATGCCTCGTCTCTCGTGGGACCTCAGTTCAATTCGCCGGAACCTGATGGCTCGAAGACGTCGACGGTGTCAGGTCCGCGAACGAGGTCGGCCACGCGACGTCATCGATGGCGAGCCACGGCGCAGCGGCTACGGCGGTGGGTGTCACCCCGGTGAACGCTTTGACCTCGCGGTGGAGGTGGGCCTGGTCGACGTAGCCGCTTTCGGCCGCCACCTGGGCGGCGGCGTTACCCGCCGCGAGGAGATGGGCGGCGTGATCGAAGCGCACCAGCCGGGCGGCGTGCTTGGGCGTGAGGCCGATCTGGGACCGGAAGCGGGACCACAGGCGCTTACGGCTCCATCCCACCTCGCTCGCAAGGCTGTCGACGCGCACCCGTCCCCGGCTGGTGAGCATCAGCCACCAGGCAGCGGCGACCTCTGGATCAAGCGACGGGCGGGCGCTCATCCGTCGGCCAAGGGCATCCGCTGCGATCGTGAACCGCTCGTCCCACGACGTGGCGGCCCGCAGTCTTTCCTCGGCTCGCCCGGCGTCGCGGCCCCAGACATCCTCCAGGGTGACCACCGTCCCGCTGAGGTCGGTCGATGCGCCGAACACTGCAACCGCCAGGACCGGCGACAACCGGATCTGGAGGCACTCGATCCCCCCGGCCGCCCGGTCTCCGAGCCGAAGGTCGCCCGGTACCAGTCCAACGACCGTGCTGCCGCATTCGCGCCGGCCGTGGGCGTCGCAGACAAGGCTGTCGCTCAGGTCCACGAACAGAGTGACTGAGGGGTGCGCGACCATGGCGATATCCACGCGCGCCGGAGCACGTTGGCGGAACCCAGCCATGCTGACCCCTGGCAGCCGACCCGGTTGCCGGGGCACGGCGACCTCCACCGACGCCCAGTCAGGTGGTGATTCGGTGGACTTCACAGCACCAGGCTAGGCGATGGGTGTCAGCGGCCCGTCGCTGCGAAGCGCAGCAGCAACTCGCTGGTCGCCTCCGGCGCTTCGAGCATGGGGAAGTGCCCGACGTCGGGCAGCTGCTCGACTCGCGCGTTCGGCACCGTGTCGTAGTGGTGCGCCGAAGACGGATCCCAGCGGGGGTCGGCAGCGCCGAAGATCACCAGAACCGGGACGTCGAGTGCGGTCAGGCGCATGGGTACGCTCCGCTCGGCGATGTACGCGCTGTTTTGGCGCAGCACCGTCCTGAACGTGCGGTAACCGATGCCCCGTACGTCGGCGACCAGGTCGTTCGGGACGTCCACCGGGCGGTTGCACACCGCGGTCACCCCCCGGCGGAGCATCGCGTCGGAACGGACTCTCCATAGAAGCGGGCCGAGCGGCGGGTCGATCAGGACCCGAAGGAGGACGGGCTGCGGAAGGAGCGCGTCGGGACTCGGGCCACTGCTGATCAGTGCGAGCGAACCCACCAGGTCCGGGCGCTGTTCGGCGAGGGCGGTGGCGATGTACCCGCCGCTGGAGTGCCCGGCCACGGTGACCGGACGAAGGCCGAGCTCATCGAGCGCCGCGGCCAGCCTGGCTGCCTGCTCAGGCACGTCGTACGACGGCGCGGGCGGGGACTGACCGTGGCCCGGGAGGTCGATCCGGATGACGTGATACCGGCTGGCCAGTGCCGGCATTACCGGGCCCCAGGAGCTGCCCGAGGCCCCTGATCCGTGGATGAGCACTAGCGGCGGCGCCTCCCGCGGGCCGTCGTGGACCACGTGCATCCCGTGCAAATGCTTACCGTCGTAGATAGCCATACTCGGGAGGCTGCCGGGGCTGCCGGCCCTCGGTCTTGTACAAATGTCGTCACGGGGCCGAGCATCGCCAGGACTTCCGTCTCCACGGCGAGCGGGACTTCCGCGAAAGCCAGGCCGTTTGAGATCGGCGGCCATCGGCAGTCTCGAACTACCTGGCATTCATGCAGTTCAACGTGTCCCTAATGTACCAGTTGCACCGCGACAGGACAGCAGCTCAGGCGATCGGGCGGAGCCCAGGAGCCGGTGACACTACCGTGCTTCGCGAGCTGTTGGTGACAGGTAGCGCGCCGGCCTGGTGACAACCGCTGTGCTTTGCCCGATTGGAAGTTTTCGTGTTGTTGTCCGGCGGGATTCTCGTTTCGGTGTCCAGGTGGGGGTGGATGCGGCTGAGTGGCTGATTGGCGTTGTCTTACGGGGTGTTTGGGTTGGTGGGGGAGGGCGTTGGGGCTGGACAGTGAGGTGAGGGTGGGTGGTCAGTGGTTGAGAATCGGCTGGTCAACAGGATGAACGCTCCGACCAGGCCGGGAGTGCGCTCTGGCCGCGCTCCCGGCGGTGCGGGATGACGAGTCCGGTGCCCGGGTAGCCGCCGTCGGCGATCGTGAGGGCATTGCCGACGGCGGCCTTGGCGCCGGACTCCTCCCATGCCTTGCAGTCGTTGCGGTTCCCGGCGAGCGGCCGGCCGACCACAACGACCAGGCGCGTGTCGGCGTCGATGACGACCTGGTGGTTGGTGGAGTACCGGTAGTTCTTCGACCGCTCGGCGATGGTGTGGTCACGGGTGGGGACGAGGGTGCCGTCCACGATGAGCACGGTGTCCTCGGCGAACCGCTTGCGGGGCTGGAGCGCGAGCATCGGTCCGAGGTGGTCGATGATGCGGTCTGCCGCCGACTTGGATACCCCGAACAGCGGGGCGAGCTGCCGCATGGTCAGGTTCGTGCGCCAGTACGCCGCGACCAGCAAGGCCCGGTCCTCCAACGGAAGGCTCCATGGCCTGCCCTTGCGGACCGCGTCCGCACCCTCGCGCCGTAGCACCGTCACCAGCTTCCCGAAGGCGCGCGGGCTCAGCCCGGTAAACGGGCCTATCCAAGACGGCTCCGATGCCGTGATCACACCAGCCACAGCGAGATCATCCCAGCCGCCCTACTATCCGATCCGAAGAGATGAGCGCCATCGAGGGGGCAGATAGAGATGATCGCAGCACGCATGGCAGCAGCAGTGCTGATCACATGGGCCGCGCTGATCGCGCTCCTACTTGTGCCGTCGCCCCTGCCAGAGCATTGGCGCTACTACATCTACTCTCCAGCGAGCGTGGGCCTGTGGCTGCTGGCCATGCTCGTCGCACCCGTCGTGGTCTGCACCGTCAAGTGGCCGTGGATCAAGTCGGGCGGCAGGTGAACCCCGACTCGCATACGAGCCCGCTGACCGCCTGGTCATCAATTAACGGGACAGCCCTTAGCAAAGTCAGGAGTGAAGCTCCCATTCCTGCGGCTTGTCGAGGGAAGGAGGGGCGTAGAGGGCCTTGACGGGGCGGATGTCCTGGGGCACGACGAACATGATGTTCCCGATGACGCAGTCGCCTGGCCTGAGGCTGGAGTCGTTGACGAACTCCGGTTTCGGGCCGCCTGTAATGAACGTCGCGTCGTATCGGGTGCCGTCCTCGGCTTCGAGCTTCCAGGTGTTCGTGTTGGCGGTGATGTTCCCCTTCACCGCGCAGACCTTGACCTCCAAGGCGTCCCAGGCGTCATCCGGCGTACCGGCGCCCAACTCGTAGGGGGTCCGGTCGGCCCTGGTGGAATGGATGTAGTTCGAGACGGCGACGAGGACCTCGATATCGCCCTGGTCCGGTGAGCTGAATCGGTTGGTGAACGAGTCGCCGAGGATGAGCGCACCTTCTGCGGACGGCGTCGGCGCTGCTGAAGTCGCGGCGCTGGTGCTGGGTGTCGCACTGGCCTTCGGTTCAGTCGGCTCGGGAGCGACGGTTCCTGAGGCTGAGCAGCCGCATACGGTCAGGACGAGGATGATGGAGCTAGCGGCTCTGCTTAACACGATCCGTGCGGGCGTCAGCATCAAGTCTCCTGGGATTTAACAGAATTGAAGGTTTGTCAACCTATAGCGGAACTGTCAGCGTGTCGCTACGCACCCCAGGGTTGCTTCGACCAACGGTGCCGAAGCGGGCACGGCACTCGGAGGTGTCGCGTTGCTTGCAGGCGGCCCGCCTCGATCCTCCTGTCGTCAAACGATGGCGAGCTCAAGCGGCCAGGGCTATACCCTGCGCGTCACCGCCGTCCCCGCCATGCATCACGGGCTCCTCGCCCGCCGCCTGCGCCTGGCGCACGGCCATGGCCCGCGTGGTCAGCCGGTAGTCCCTCACCGCCCGCAGGCCGGCGTGGCTGACGTAGAAGCAGCGGCCCGCGCGTTTGGCCGCGGCAGCCGCCAGACGTGCCGCGTAGAACCGCTGGTCGCCCAGCGGAGGCAGCTCGGACTCCAGCAGTGTCCCGGCCTCCCGGCGCCGTAGCCCGCTGCCGTAGAGCAGGTCTGCGAACGCCGCATCCCGCCCGTCGTTGCGTCCCCGCCACGCCGGATCCTCGATCCCGTCCGGCAGCATCCCCCGCAGGCCGACATCCCTCCAGAGCCTCCAGGCCCGCGGCGTCAGCCACTTCACATCCGACGTCCGGACATCCGCCGGGGCCAGCTCCGGGACCTCCGCCATCGAGCCGTCCCGCGTACGGACCGAGCGCAGACGTACCGGGTTCACCGCGACGTATCGCCGTGCCGTCGCCCAGTCGTAGAGCATCCGCAGGGCCGCAAGCTCCCGCCCCTGGCTCTGTTCACGAGAACGGGTTCTGGCACACATTCCGTGAGCGATCTCAAGTCCGGCCTCACCGGACCCCGGTGAGGCGTGGTCCGCGCAGCTCACATGACGCGCGCGCCTCCTGCTGGCGAGAACCAGCGAGATCTTTCACGGAATGTGTGCCAGAACCCCGTTCTCGCGGACAGAGCCAGGTTGGCGGGGGTTGGCGGCGTTGGGGATGGAGCGTCCGCTGCCGCGCTGGTCGAACAGGACGATCCGGTAGGTAGTACCCGGGGTCGAACAGGCGGCGCTGCTCGGGCCGGGTGCCGGCGCCTGGGCCGGCGTGGACGACGAGCGCGGGCTTGCCGTGGGGGTTGCCGGAGGTTTCCCAGTAGACGAGGTTGCCGTCGCCGACGTCGAGCATGCCGCTGTCGTACGGCTCGATCGGTGGAAACAGGCTGGTCATCGCGGGGTGTCCTCTCCGTGTTTGGCCGGTCCTGATTCCGGAATCACCTGATAGAGACTCACGGAAAAGAAAATTATTTCCCGTGATGTTTTGTGGTGGGGTGTGTCACGCCGAGGCGCTGTTGCGCCGTGCGTAGGCGCGGGCGGCGCGGGCGCGGTCGCCGCAGCGGGTGGAGCACCAGTGGCGTCGGCCGTGGGTGCGCAGGAGGAACCGGTCGCAGGGGGCGGAGCCGCAGGCGGCGAGGAGGTCGGCGTCGGGGCCGGTGAGCAGGTCGGCGGCGTCGGCGGCGAGGGTGGCCAGCGCGTGGTTCACGGTTTGGTCGGTGGGGTGTGCCTGAATGCGGCGCAGTCCCTGCGCGCCGTCCCAGGCGAGCAGGGGCGCGGTGGGTACGGCCGTGAGTGCCTCGTTCACCGCCCGAAGGGACTCCTCGGGCGGGGTGGTGCCGTCGATGCGCGCGCCGAGCAGGGTGCGGATGTGGCCGCGCAGGGTGCGCATCCGCTGTGCGCACACCTCGTACAGCTGTACATCCGGAGTGGTCAGGTCGTGGGCGGCGAGCCAGCGCATGGCGGATTCGGGGGCGGCGAGCAGGTCGTAGCTCTGGCCGGCGGGCAGGGTCGCGGCGGTGTCGGCGAAGTCCAAGGAGGCGTGCCGGTCGGCACCCGGAGCTGGGGGCAGAGCGGTCTGCGCTGTGTCGGTGGCCAGGGCGTCGTCCATGCCTCTCATGGTAGCGCTTGCGTTTTTCCATGACGTCTGCTTAGCCTGGCATCACGGAAAACGCAGAGTTTTTTCGTGAGATACGAAGGAGACGTGATGTCCCAGCTCAACGCCGATCAGTTTCCGGTCCGCACGTTCGGCGGCCCGACCACCCTGTTCGAGTACGGCGGCCTGCGCTTCCTGACCGACCCGACCTTCGACGGCCCCGGCGACTACCCCTCGCCGGGCCCGATCCTGACCAAGACCGCCCCCTCCACCGCCACCCCCGCCGAGCTCGGCCCCATCGACGTGGTCCTGCTCTCCCACGACGAACACGCTGACAACCTCGATGCCTCCGGCCGGGCTCTGCTTGCCGACGTCCCCCTCACCCTGACCACCCCCGGCGGCGGCGAGCGCCTCGGGGAGAAGGCCAAGGGCCTGGTCGACTGGGAGACGATCGAGTTGGAGCGCCCGGGCGGCGGCACCATCACCGTCACCGGTGTCCCCGCCATCCACGGCCCCGGCCCGCGCGAGGAGGTCGAGCCCCTCTCCGGGCAGGTCGTCGGCTTCGTCCTGACCGGAGAGGGCCTGCCGACGGTCTACGTCAGCGGCGACAACGCCTCCCTCGACGCCGTCAAGGAGATCGCCGAGCGCTTCGCCCCGGTGGACACCGCCATCCTCTTCGCCGGCGCCCCCCGCTTCCCCATGCTCTACGACGGCGGACTGATCGTCCTGGACAGCGCGCAGGCCGCCGAGGCCACCCGGATCCTCGACGCCCGCCGTGTCGTCCCGGCCCACCACGACAGCTGGGCCCACTTCACCGAGGGCCGCGAGGACCTGGAGGCCGCCTTCACCACCGCCGGCCTTGCCGACCGCCTGGACCCGGACTGGATCCAGCACGCCTGAGCGGGGACCGCCGTTCAGGAACCAAGACCTCACACCGGTCGGGGCCCGCAACGCGCCGGGCCCCGACCTCGGGCAACAACCTCTGCGGCGTCCCACGGCGCCGCCAGCAGTACCACAGGAAAGGCCAGTCACATGTCCACCGAGACCAACACGGAGCTCGTGCGCCGCTTCTACCAGGCCCTCGAGCAGGGGGACTACGCCACGCTCACCGGCATGTTCCATCCGGACTTCGTCTTCTATCCCCAGGTCGGCACCCCCAGGCCGGGCGCCGCAGGGTTCATCGACGCGGAGAAGAAGCACGTCGACGCCTTCCCCGGCATCCGTCTGACGGTCGTCCACACCGTCGCCGAAGCCGACAAGGTCGGTGCCTACGTCGTGGTCGAGGGCAAGCAGGGCGGCGACTACTACGGCATCCCCCCACGCGGAGCGCACATGCGCTTCTCGATGTTCAACCTATTCACGTTCAAGGACGGAAAGATGATCGAGAAGCGCGCCCACTACAACCGGGCCGACATCATGGACCAGCTCACGGTCGGCTCCGCCGCATAGCGACACCGGACTCCGCGGGCCACGCCCCCCGCTTCACGCCACCCCCTTGGTGAAGCCGCTTCGCCTCCGCCGTCGCCGGGCCCGCCAACCACACCAGGCCGGGCGCCTCGGCGCCCGGCCCACCATCCAGCACCACCAGGAGCATCCCCATGGCCACCACCAAGGCCACCCGGCACGGGACCGCACCCGCGCCGCTCTCCCTCCTCGACACCGCGCTCACCGGCGCCGGCTACACCGCCACCTGCGATGTGTCGGTTTGGTGTCAGTGGGGTGGTGTCAGTGATGGTGCGTCAGTTCGTTGGGTTCGTGCTGGTGGTGTGGGTGGGTGACGCGGGTGTCGGTGACATGTAGGTGGTGTAAGGCGTGGCTGTCGCTGTCGCTGTCGCTGTCGCTGTCGTGGTCTGGTACATCCCCGAGTGCCTCACTGTCATGGAAACGGTGTTTCTGAGCCACCCCTGCTGGCTTTGTCCATGAGAACGGGTTCTGACTCACTTTCCGTGAAGCGCGCACGCTGAGTGACGGCTGGCGTTTGGCTCGACCTCCGGGAGGTTGCCTGAAAATGACCAGTGCCGGTCTTGGTGTGGTCGACAGTGCGGCGTCATGGAAGAGACATTGTTCCGGCTGGAGGAACTGTTGTTCCCGTCCGGCTTGGACATGGCGGTGCTGTCGGTTGATGTGAACGACGAGGCCGTAAGCATCGGGGCCCGGAGTACGGCGGCTGGGGCAGTGTGTCCTGACTGTGGGAGGCGGTCGAGCCAGATACACAGCTCCTACCTGCGGTTTCCCGCTGATGTACCCAGTGCGGGACGGCGGGTGGTCCTGTGTCTGCGGGTCCGTAGGTTCTTCTGCCCGGACGCTTCATGCGGACGGCGGACGTTCGTCGAGCAGATGCCGGGGCTGACCCGGCGGCACAGCAGGTGGACCGAGCGCCTGCGTTCGACGCTGGCCGCGGTCGGCCTCGCACTCGCCGGCCGGGCCGGTGCCCGGATGGCACGGGTTTTCGGCGTGTCCGTCAGCCGCAGCACAGTGCTGAGGCTGCTCGGTACGTTGCCCGAGCCTGAGGTGCCGTCCCCTCGGGTGGTCGGTGTCGATGAGTTCGCGACGCGCAAGGGTCGCGTCTACGGCACGGTTCTGGTCGATTGCGAGACCCGCCGACCGGTGGATCTGCTGCCTGACCGTGAGGCATCCAGCCTGGCCGCGTGGCTGGCGAAGCGGCCGGGGATCGAGGTGATCTGCCGGGACCGTGCTCCGTTCTTCGCGGAAGGCGCCACAGCCGGGGCACCCCAGGCAACCCAGGTCGCCGACCGCTGGCATCTGTGGCACAACCTCGGCGAAGCCGCCGAGCGGACCGTCGCCCGCCACCGCCAGTGCCTGCGCGTCCTCGTCCCTGAACCGGCAGGAGACGAGGGCGACGAGCCCATGCCCCTCGAAGGAACGTCGGGCTCGCCCTGGAAGAGCGACCGGTTCGCCAACCGCGTCCGAGTCAGGCATGCCACCGTCCACGCACTGCTGGAAGCCGGCCACAGCCGCCGGTCCATCGGCCGCCAGCTCCACATGACTCACCGCACGGTCAAAAGTCTTGCCGACGCTGCCAAACCCGAAGACCTCTTCCGCGGCCAGTGGCAGTACAACCGGCCCTCCGCCCTGGACGAGTACAAGCCTTACCTGGACGGCCGGTGGAGCGAGGGCTGCACCAATGCATGGAAGCTCTGGGAGGAGATCATCCCACTCGGCTACCAGGGCAGTTACGGCATCGTCAGCGCCTACATCAGGAAGAAGCGCACCTCACCCCGCCCCGTCACCGCACAACCGCCGGCACCCCGCGTAGTGACCAGGTGGATCCTCAGCCGCCCGGAATCCCTGTCCGAAATAGAACAACTCCGACTCAATGCAGTACTGGCCAACTGCCCCGAACTCGATGCCCTCACCGGACACGTCCGCTCCTTCGCCCAGATGCTTACCGAGCGCCAGGGCGAACGACTCCCCGAGTGGCTCGACGCGGTCCGCAAGGACGACCTGCCCAGCCTCCACACGCTGGCCGCGGGGATTGACCGCGACCGCGAGGCCGTCATCGCGGGCCTGACCCAACCCTGGAGCTCAGGCGTCGTCGAAGGCCACGTCAACCGGATCAAGATGCTCAAGCGCCAGATGTTCGGCCGTGCAGGCTTCGCGCTCCTCCGCAAGCGAGTTCTCCTCGCATAACTACCTGGCCGAGCATCACGAGCATCCGGATTCTGGTCGTGGATGTCGCGCGAGTGCCAGGATGCGTGTCGGAGCACAGACGGATACGGAGGGGAACGTATGCGACCGACGTTGGCAATGCGTGAGTGGAGTACACGGCGCAAGATGACTGCTGCTGCGACGCTGCAAATGCTGTGGCTGGGTGTGCTGATTACCGCCCTCATCATCTGGGACCTCTCGCTCTCCGTCTCCGTCACCATCGCGATATGGGCCGGTCCGGCCCTGGGAGGAGTGGTCGGTACCTGGGCCGCCTCGAAGACATCTGCTAGGTGACGATCAGTTACCGCTTCACGGAAAGTGAGCCAGAACCCGAGAACGGGCAGCAGATGTTCAGCTCCCTGGGCAGTACAGGGACGGTCACTGCCTTCCCACCTCCGTTCTGTGCGAGCAGGTCGGCGGGACCGCGCGGAAGGAGCAGGCGGCCACGATCCGGTCGAACGATGTTTCGGGCCAGTACCGTACAGCCCGTCCGCCACGGCGAGAGTCGGTGTGTAGCCGCAGCCGTACAGCGCGCTCGCCGCCTGGTCGAGCCGATGGGGGTCCACCTCGATGCTGGTGACGTCGGCAGAGCCGAGCCGTTCGCGGGCGAGCGCGGTGGAGTAGCCGGTCCCGGTGCCGATCTCCGCCGTCAGCGCTGGGTGTCTGCTGGCGCCGCTGCGCCTGCACCACCCCACCCACGAAATCCGCAGCTTCCGGCGGGTTTGATGGCGGCCGCGGCTCGGTGACACGTTCTCACACCATGCCAGTTCTTGCCTCCGGAAGCCTCTTGATCACCACTCGATCCGTGCCTAATGTCGCGTACACCGCTGTCGTACAAATCGAATCGGGGGAAGATGCCACGGGATTCCGATCGGCCGGCGATTTTTCATTCGGGTGAGCTGACTGCTCAGATCCGGGCCGGCCAGACAGTCGAAGCAGAATGTCTCGGACCAGTCGTCAAGCCGTTCCTCGCGGAAGGCGGACGATCACTCATAGATTCCGCACGCATTGCCGTGGCAACGACGATTGGTCCGAACGGCGCACCGATGCTGTCGCTGCTCGCCGTCGATGCCGGGGCATTCGGCGCGCTCGGTTCGTCGGGTCTCACGATCCCGCACGCGGCCGTCAGCCCCGAGGACGCCTTGTTCGACAACCTGCGACGAGATCGGCGGATCGGTCTCGTGTACCTCGATCCGCACACCCGTCGACGCTTCCGGGTCAACGGTGAGGTCGTGGACTCCCGCACCGACCCGCTCGAGGTGTCCATCCTCGAAGCGTTCCCCAACTGCAAGAAGTACCTGGTCCGTCAGCAGTTGACGACGTCAACGCAGGTCTCTCCGAAGGCGGCGACCCGCGGCCGGTCGATCACCCGGGTCGACGCCGCCCTGCTGTGCCAGACATCGCTGGTCTTCGTCGGCACCGCAAATCCGCAGGGCCAGCTCGACGCGGCGACCCGCAGCGGGGACCCGGGGTTCATCCGCGAAGTCGCACGGAACACGTTCGAGTTCCCGGACTTCGCCGGAAACGCCATGTACCAGACCATCGGCAACCTCCTGCTGGAGCCGCGGATGAGTATCGGCTTCGTCGCCGGTAACGAGTTCGTCGTGTTGACCGGCTCGTCGACCACGCACTGGGAGGACGAGGCGGAACGATCGGGAGGCAACGGCCGCTTCTGGCGCTTCACGCCGCGTTCCTGGCGGCGGGTACCGCTTCCGGTGCCGGTGGAGCTCAGCGGTTACGACCGGTCCCGACACACCCCCGTCCTCGATTGACCACCTACCCCTGACGCCCGCACCACTGGGAGGAATCCGCGTGTCCGCAGCGCACGACCTGACCGACAAGGGTCAGCCGCCGTCGCCCGGCCGAGTCTGGGAACTCTGCGAGTTCTACATCCTCGGCTTCGACGTCTCCCGGCTGCTCTACGGGGACGACGGCCGCCCACTCGGCGAGCGGTACGCCGCGGCCCGGGTACGCGAAGGCGTCCCCTATGCCATGCGCCGCTGCCCGTACTCCGGCTCTCGGTCCGGCTACGAGATGAACGTCTCAGCGCTGCGCAGCATGCAGGCCGATTGGCCCGACGTCCTCGAGGGCGTCGCGGAGATCCGCGAGGCCTTCCACCGTCGGTACAGCCACGAGGAGTTGGACTGGCGCTGGGTGTGGGTGTTCGGCCGGGTACTCACCACGCTCCCGACCCTGTACGCGCGGCGGTCCGGCGAAGGAAGCCGCACCGTCATTCCGCGGCGCATCGCCAGTCTGTACAAGCCGAGCCTCGGCATGGCGATGACGCCTGAGTACATCATGCTCGCAGGGGGCGACTACAAAACGGCGCCGAGTCCGGACGAATTCTTCCGGGAGACCGAGGACCGCGGGGTGTTCCTCACGCCGGACGCCGCGTGCTCCGGCCCTGTGCGTCATGTCCGGGAGTTCCTTGAGGTCTGTCTGGGGCCACGCCGCGCGCCGCGTTTCCGGTGGGTGGCGGACCTGGTCGACCTCGATGACCTCATCAGCTACAGCTGGGCGAATACCGAGCTCGAGCTCGCGAAATACCGCTTCCTGCTGGCTCTCTCCTTGCGTGATGGGCCGGACTGGCAGGACATCTTCGATTCACCGGCTCCGTCGTCGTTCGATAATCGCGCCCTGGACGAGCTCGCCGCCCAACTCGATGAAACCATCGCGTACCTTGGATTCTCCGAAAGAATCGTCGAACTCGGTCGACGCGACGTCACATCGTTTGCGGAATGGTGTGAGCTCTTCTCCGACCTGCTCGTGCCCGTGCTTGACATGGTCCACGATGGTTCATTGCGACCGACGCTGGACACGACGGACGTGCGTTTGATGGCCCGCCATCTCAGTCGCAGTTGGAGATCATCCGGTATCGACGCTGGACTTGAACTCGCTCGTGTACCCGTAGCGGGGCTCTGACCTCGATTCTTCCGGGGCTGATGGCGACGTTGCGAGCGGCTGGCTGCCCGATATGTCCCGCGCCGCGTCGGGACTGGCCGTCGCGTGACGCTGCGAGGGCGTCTGGTTTCACGGGCCCGAGGGTGGTGCGGTTCTCTCCTCTCCGGTGTCGTCGGGGTGGTGGCCGGCTGTCAGGTGAGGGCCGGGAGCTGAGTGCCCCGCTGCCAGGCGGTGGTGAACGCTGCTGCCCAGGGCCAGGTGCGGTCGAGGTGGCGGGTGCGCCTGCGGGCGTGGGCGGTGAGCCGGGCGGGCAGGTGGTAGAACTTCGTGCGGAGTGTCTCTGGCTCCGCGGTGGCGAGTTCGGGCTCGTCGTGGAGGAGGAGCCGGGTCCATGCAAGGTGCCGTTGCGCTGCCATCGCCGGAACAGGTCATAAGCTCGGTCCCACGGCCCGTAGCGCTCAGGGAGATCCCGCCACGGCGCCCCGGTCCTGGTCCGCCACCGTATGCCGTCGATCAGCTGCCGATGTGTCCAAATCCGAGGGCGGCCGGGCTTCTTTCCCGCTGGCAGCAACGGCTCCAGACGCTCCCACTGGTTGCCCGTCAGATCACCACGTCCCACGGCTCGCGATCATCCACGACCTTGATCAACTTTCGCAACAAGCCCTAGTATGATCAACGCATGACCTTGATCTACTTCTGAGACAGACGCTAGGTAGGTACTCAACCCATTTCGGTGTGCCGGTCATCATGGTTCCGGCCGACCACGGCCCAGGGGGATGCCATGACGATGCCACACGCCGTGACAGCAAGTGCCGAGAGGCTCTACAGACTGCTGGTCGAGAGCGGCGGCTCGGCACCGCGCGACACCCTGCTCGGCGGCGAGTCGTCGGTCGGCGCCGACACGTTCACCGAAGCCGACATCGACATCCTCGTTGCCCTGCACCTGGTGATTGTGGAGTCCGGGACGGGCGTGGTGTCGGTGCTCAACCCGCGGCTCGCGGTCACCGTTTCCGTCGCCCAGCGCGCCGCGGAGATCAGCAGGCTGCACACCGAATCGGAGCAGGTTCGCGCGGGGATCGAGGGCCTGCAGGAGGCCTACGACTCGCTGGGTGGCCTTGGCGACCAAGCGCAGGCGGTCGAACGGAGCAACGACCTCCAGCTCGTCCGCTCGCTGCTGAGCCACGCCGCGCAGAACTGTGTCAGTGAGGTGCTCACTGCCCAGCCCGAAGCGCTACAAGAGAGCGCCATGGCCGACAGCCGTCCGCGCGACCTGGCTCTGCTGCAGCGCGGTGTACGGATGCGGACGATCTATCCGCACACCGTTCTGTCGAGCCCGGGGGTGCAGCGCCACTTCTCGATCATGCAGGCGGCCGGGTCCGAGATCCGGACCGCCTCTGGGATCATCGAACGGGTCGTCATCTTCGACCGCGAGGTTGCCTTCCTGGCCGACCGGAGGGACCGCGGGGGCGGCGCCGTCATCATCCGCGAGCCCGCAGTCGTGGAGTACCTGTACCAGTCACTCGAGCAGACCTGGCGGCTGGCGACGCCGTTCGTCTACACCCGGGTCGGCTACGGGGAGACCATCGACGACATCAAGGCCGGCATCCTCCGGCTCATGGCGGCGGGTGCCAAGGACGAGGTGGTGGCCAAGCGCATGAACATGTCCACGCGCACCTGCCGTCGTCACATCTCCGAGATTCTCGCCGAGCTGGGAGCCGACAGTCGTTTCCAGGCCGGCATGCTCGCCGCCAGGCTCGGCTGGATCGACACGTCCTGGACCGAGGGCGCCCGGCAGGACACCGCTGTGTGACAGGTCTGCCGCGGTCCGCGCAGATCGGCGATTGCACTCTCATGGAAGATCCTCAAGAGAGAGCCGGGCCCGGCCGGACCCCGAGGTTGTGGCGGGCGATGCTGATGCTCAGGTCCTGGACCGCGTACACCGTGTAGTAGTACATCTGCGGGACGACCGACGCGCCCAGGGTCAGGGTGAACCCGTCTGTGAACACACCGTCCGTCTCGATCGCGGTGGAGCGCAAGGGGGCGTGGAGGGCGTAGTCGGTGAGATAGGGAGGGGCATAGAAGCCGTAGTGCACGGTGCCGTTCCGTGCCTGGGAGATTTCGAGCTGCACGGTCACCGACGCACCCATGTACGTGCTCACGGGTGACCTGGTGATCACGGCCGGAGCGTGAGCGGGACGGAAGTCGCCATCGCCGCAGCGCAGGCACCCGACGACCTCGACGTCCGGGATGACGCGGCTCTTGCCCGTCCGGAGGAACTTCTGCGCGATGTCTCCGCAGGTGTCGCACGCCACCTGTTCGGGCGTCGAGCGCACCACGCTGCGATCGGCCCAGTAGTCGGGGTAGTCCATCATCGGATCGTCCGGGTCGGCCGCGATCCTTTGGGCGATGGAGCGGTCCAACGCAGCCAGATCACGCACCAACTGGGCATGGATGCGCTCCGACTCGGTGGCGGAGGTCCGGCACAGCAGCCGGGTGTACTTCTTCAGGAACTTGGCGCAGGCCGCCTTCGACGGGTGGTCGGCGGGGAGGATCCCGCTCTCCGCCCACCCCACGGCCCGGTCGAGCGCGACGGACAGGAGCCGGTCGGTCTCCTGCTGTCGCCGATCGCCGGCGCCGACGACTGCCATGGCCGCCGCGGGACCGTTCGGCTTCCACTGCACTCCGTGACGCAGGAAGACGCCGTACGGGTTGACGTCGCCGATGCTGGCGTTGAGCACGGCCGCCATGTCCTCGTCCGGGTCGTGCTGGGCGAGAAACCGCGCCGACTCCGGCATTCCGGCGTTGCTGTTCGTGACGGCGGCGACGACGGTCTGCGCGGTGCCGTCGATGGCCGCCAGCACCATCTGGTAGCGCACGGCATAGGAGCCGGTGTCGGGGAACGGGCCGCTGTGGCAGGAGTTCAATATCAGTTCGGCCGCCACGAACTCGGAGAAGCGGATGAACCTGAGCTTGTTCTCGGGGTCCGGGTAGCCGTAGCCGAATCGGGGCCGCAGTGTGACGGGGCCCTCGGGCGCGTCGACGTCGCTGACTCCGGACAGCGCCCAGTCGCCCAGGAGCAGGACCTGATCCTTTCCATGTGACTGGAACTGCAGGCGCCGCCACGGCGCCTCGGACAGGAATCCGCGGATGTCGCGGGTCTGGAAGTCCTCGTAGGACAGCACCGCTACGTCCTTCGGCGGGTCGTCCACGACGTCCTGGCTGGTGAGCAGCGCCTGCCGGGTGACGTCCGGCCTCACCCGGGCGTACTGCTTCGCGATCATCCAGCTGACGGACGCCAGATCTCTGCCGGTCAGCACGGAGACCCCTGGGCGGGGGGCGGAGTAGCCCACGAGGGGCGCCACGATCGTCGACAACAGGTTCTGGTAGAGACCGCAGATGAACAGCGAGCGCGCACCGGACGCCATCGCCGGGTCCGTCGTCCAGGTGCGTGCCAGCGGGCGGAGCAGGATCCGGACGGCATCCGCCTCGGGGGTGTTCCCGAGGAGGTCCAGGCCCGTGCCGGCGGGTTCCGGAACCTGGACCGTGCCGTAGAGATCCTCGGCCCTGCCGGCCGACGCACGCAGGTCGGGGCGGTCGGAGGCGAGGAAGGGAATCGCCTTCGACTGTCCGTCAAGAAGGCGAGTGGCCGCCTGCGACAGGGCGGCGGTGGTGTCGCACGGATGGAACATCTCGCTGCGCTCGATGGACGTCACGGCGCATCGCCTCTCTCGTGTTTCCGTATCTGGTTCAAAGGAGGTCTCCCTTCAAGGGAAGTCGACCTTCAAAGGAAGTCCACCTCACTCCTGGCCGCGTCGATCTCGGCGGCGAGAGCGGACAGGACCGGGTGGGCGACCACCGTGCGGTATTCCAGGACGACCCCGAGTTCACGCTTGATCCGGCTCTGCATGCGGAAGGCGAGCAGGGAGTGGCCTCCGAGCTCGAAGAAGTCGTCATTGCCGCCGATGCCCTCGGTGCCCAGGAGCGACTCCCACAGGTCCGCCAGGAGACGCTCGGTCTCGGTGGCGGGAGCGGTGTGGTTCTGCCGGCGTGCGTGGTGCTGGTCGAGGAGTTCCTTCAGTCGCCGCGCATCACGCTTGCCGTGGTCGTTCGCCAGGATCTCGGTCAGGGTGATGAAGTGGCCGGGCACCATGAAGTCGGGCAGTTCGGCCTCGGCGTAGGCGCGTAGTTCCTTCAGGGGGAGTGAGCCGTCGGGGACGACGAACGCCACCAGGCGGCGATCGGAGCCCTCGCCGGAGGGCAGTACGACGGCCTCGTGCACCTGGGGGTGGCGGCGCAGCCCGCGTTCCACCTCGCCGGGCTCGACGCGGTGGCCGCGGATCTCGGTCAGGGAGTCGGCCCGGCCACGGAACTCCAGGCCGCCGTCGGCGCGTTCGCGCACCATGTCGCCGGTGCGGTGCAGCCGCGCCGGGCCCGGGGCGAACGGGTCGGGCACGAAGTGCTCGTCGGTGAGGTCGGCCGCGTCGAGGTAGCCACGGGCGACACCGGGGCCGCCCACGTACAGTTCCCCGGTTTCGCCCGGGGCGACAGGACGCCGGTTGGGGTCAAGGACGTACACGGTGACGCCGTGCAGCGGGCGGCCGACGGGAACGTCGTCGAGCTCGGCCTCGACGGCCGTCACCCGCTGCGCGGTGCAGGCGGTGGTGATCTCGGCGGAGCCGTAGAGGTGGTACAGCTCGCCCTCGAACGCCCCTGCCAGCAGGTCCTGGCAGACCGACGGCAGGAGAACGTCGCCGCCGGCCTGGAGGACGCGCAGCGAGGCGAAGGCGTCCCGGTCCTCCCGTACGACGTGGTGGACGACCGCGGTCGGGACGAGCATCGCCGTGATGCGCCGGCGCTTCAGCTCACGCTGGAAGTCCGCGGCGAGCAGCTCCGGAACCGGCGGCAGCACGGTCACTTCGGCGCCGTGCGCGAGCGTCGTCCACATGTCGAAGTGGAAGGCGCCGGACGACGGGCCGGAGATCTGGCCGATGCGATCCTCGGGAAGTAGCCGGGGCAGGTCCGGATCGGTGGCGAAGGACACAATGTTGCGGTGTTCCAGGGTGATGGCCTTCGGCGTCCCGGAGTACCCCGAGGTGAAGACGACACTCGCGGCGCCGGCGGGCGTGGCGGGG
This sequence comes from Streptomyces sp. NPDC057565, assembly GCF_042801455.1. Taxonomy (NCBI): domain Bacteria; kingdom Bacillati; phylum Actinomycetota; class Actinomycetes; order Kitasatosporales; family Streptomycetaceae; genus Streptomyces; species Streptomyces sp. NPDC057565. The sequence continues at coordinate 27,669 of NZ_JBHVFU010000054.1, forward strand.
TCGTCGGCGCCGGTCCGCACCCCGGTGGTCGGCTCGCTGCGGTATGGCAGTACGTCGAGGGCGAGGGCGCTCAGGAGGTCCTGCCGTTCCGGCTCGATCACCACAAGCTTCGCGCCGCTGTGCGTGAGCATCCGGTCCCGGCGGGCGTCGGGGTACCGGGTGTCGACGGCGACGTAGACGGCACCCGCCTTGAGTACGCCGAGGGCGGCCACGAAAACATCGACGGAGCGCTCCAGGCAGAGGCCGACGCGGTCCTCGGCTGCGATGCCGTGCCCGCGCAGGGTGTCGGCGAGGGCGTCGGAGCGCCGGTCCAGTTCCACGTACGTCAGCGTCTGCTGGTCGTCGGAGACCGCCGGCCGGTCGGCGAAGCGGGCGACAGCGGCAGCGAAGAGGCCGGTCAGAGTCTCGGCGTCGGCAGCCGGTTGGGCGGATGCGGTCACGGCGATATCTCCTGGGAGGTTCGGGGGCGGGGTGGCTCGGCCGTGTCTGAATTCGGAATTCCCGATGCGGCAAGCATGGTTAGGCGTCTGGTCGCGCGACAACGCGAGAGTGCTGACAACAAGTGCGTGGGGAACTTGACGTCGCCAGGGGGGATCGGTTGAACCGGCAGGCGAGTGACGGGCGTTATCATCGCAAGGTGATTGAGGACGGCGCCACTGACCAGGGCAGCGTGACCACGGTTCGGCGGGTGGGTGACACGATCAGGCGTCCCGTGAGGGAGTGGACGCCGGCGGTGCATGCGCTGTTGAAGCACTTGGAGACGGTGGGTTTCCGCACAGCGCCGCGCGCCCTGGGTATCGACGGCCAGGAGGAGATGCTGTCGCTGCTTCACGGAGAGCCCGCCTTCAAGCCCTGGCCTCCCTGTTTGCAATCCCCGGACGGGCTGGTGGAACTCGGGCATTGGCTACGGGACTACCACCACGCCGTACGTGACTTCCGGCCGTCGCCCGGCGCTCGCTGGCAGCTGACCGAAGAGGAATGGCAGCCGGGCATGGTGATCCGGCACGGCGACCTCGGCCCGTGGAACTCCATCTGGGACGGCGACCGCCTGACCGGTTTCATCGACTGGGACTTCGCGGCACCCGGATACGCCATCGACGACCTGGCGCAACTCGCGTGGTACGCCGTGCCGTTGCGCCCGACCGATCCCGAACGGGATCCGGGCATCACCGGCATGACGATGGTGCGTACCCGCCTTGCGACTCTCTGCTCCGCCTACGGTGCGCAGCCGCAGGCCGTGTTGGACGCCCTGGCGGGGCTTCAGGAACGCGAAGCCGAGCGCATCCGACGCCTGGGCGCGCGCGGAATCGAACCGTGGGCCGACTTCCTGGCACGGGGCGATGCGACGGAGATGAGCGATGAGGCCCACTGGCTTCAGGAGAACCGTGGCCTGCTGCTCGGCGGGGCGTGAGAGGGATCCGCTCCTCCTTGTTCACCGGTCGGAGCTTTCGAGCGCCGCGGGGAGCACCGGCGCGACCGCGGTGGTCGGCGGGTCGGCCCACAGTTTGCGGCTCCGCCAGGACATGAGCGCCGCGAGGCCAGCGAGGACGGCCGCGAAGACGAACGCACCCCGGTAGTCGCTGTGCACGATGACGAAGCCGCCGGCCTGCGCCCCGATCGCCGTGCCGCAGATGGACGCGGACGTCATGATGGCGAAGCCGCTGTTGCGTTGCGTCTCCGGCACCGTTCGCGCCACGAGGTCGTACTCCGTCGCGATCACGGGCACCACCAGGATGGTGCCCGCCGACAGGGCCAGCACCATCGTGGTGAATGAGTTCGCGAAAGCGGGTACCACGTACGACACGGCCAGGCCCGTGACACCGATGCAGTACAGCGTCTCCTTGGGCATCCGCCATGTTCTGAGGGCGTACGCGGCTCCCGCGGCCAGGCCGATGCCCCCGGAGATGGCCCACAGGGGACCGGTCAGCGCCGCCGAACCGATCGACACCGCGAACGCTGGAAGCGCGACCTGCTCCACACCGCCCGCGATCGCCTCGATGACCATCCGGACGGTCAGCGCGCGAAAACCGAGCTGCCGCAGCGGGGCGAGTGCGCCATGTGATTCGGGTTCTTGACGGTCGTCCGATTCCGGCAACCGGGGGACGGAGCGCATGACCGGGAGGAACGACAGCCCGACGGCCGATCCACCCAGGAGGACAGCGCCGGCGGTTATCGCCGACTGAGCGCCGCCGAGCAGGACGAAGCCGGAGAGCGCCAGCGGACCGAGGATCGCGAACAGTGATCCGACCATGGCCTCACCAGTGAAGATCGCGTCCCGCTCGCCGTCCTGCGCCCGATCCGTGACCATCGACCGCAGCGCGGAGCTGATCGGCGGTGTCGACAGTCCGGCCAACAGACAGAGGACCGCGTTCAGCTGCACGAAGGACGGGGACTGGAGGGACAGCGTCCCCAGCGCCAGCAGTTGCACGATCCCGGTGAGGCGCAGAGCGAAGGAGCGACTGCGCCGGTCCGCCAGGTGGCCGAGCCAGGGAGCCGCCACCGCGACCCCGAAGTTCAGCACCGCGACGTAGAACCCGCCAAGAAGGGCGGACCGACCTGCCGCGTCGGTCCACAGCACCAGCGCGACGGAGGTCATGTACAGGGGCAGTCGACCGAGGAAGGCCAGGAGAAACGGCAGACGCACCCAGTCGACCGAGGCCAGAACCCTCAGCTGGTTACCAGTCTTCATCGTGATTCCATTCTCAGGACGTCAAGCTGTCACGGAAACCGAGGGCGAGTGCCCGGAGACTTCTCCCGAAGACGGACTGGACGACCTGCTCCGGCCACCAGTCGAGCGGCAGATCCTCAAGGTTCGTCATGGTGATCCGCTCGCCCACCGGCGCGTCCTGGACGACGCACGCCCGTCCGCTCGGTGCGGGCAGACCGAGGGCTGCCAGGTAGGGGGCGTCAGGGCCCAGCGCGGCGCGAACGGCGTCGACCATGTGGGCCCCCTCCACGATGCAGGCGCCGTCGGGGAGTTCGCGGTAGCGGGCGAGATACCACGTGAACGCGATGAGGATGTCGTCCTCGTTCTGGAAGCCCCGCGGGTGGTCGATGTCGGGCTGGAACGGGGCGAAGATCCCATACAGGGTCGATGTGTCGACCGAGACGGCGGACGCCGGGGGGCGGGTGTTGACCTCCACCTTGCTCGGTAGGCCCAGCTGGTCCGCGAGTTCTCTCGTCGCGGCCGCCACCGCGTCCGCGACATGCGCGAACTGCTCGGCTCGGCGCGGGTACTTCAGCTGTTCCTCGGCCAGATTGATCCGGACGACCACGTCGCTCTGCTTGCCGGCCGCGACCAGCATCGGGAGCAGGACCTCCCAGACGACGCTGACCGGCAGCCGTCGGACATCCCCGGAACTCTGTCCGATGCACGGCTGCGCGACGAACGCCGGGGCGGTGAGCAACTCGTCGATCCCGTCGCCCAATGACCCGAGAACGATCCCCGCGCCCTGATCGCCGGGGCAGGGGCGGAGGCCCGCGTCCCGCCACATCGCCGGCGTCCCCTCGCCGACCGCCGTCATCCTGCGGCCGACCAGGCCCCATTGCCGCATCGTGTCGGTCACAGCAGATCCAGCCCGGCGGGATCCAGGCGGTCGATTCTGGCGCCGAGGCAGAAGCTCGGCCAGCCGGTGCGGGCGAGCGTCGTACCGTGGTCGTTCAGCGACGACAAGGCCGTCCCCGCGCCCGGCTCGCCGTCCGCGACCATCCATTCGTCCGTGCGCGTCCACAACAGATCCAGGTCGGCCAGGCGGTCGATGCCGACGCCCAGGCAGAAGCTCGACCGGCCGTCACGGACGAATGTCGTACCGTGGTCGTTCAGCGACGACAAGGCCATTCCCGCGCCCGGCTCGCCGTCCGCGACCGTCCATTCGCTCTTCCGCGTCACGCCGGGCGTGAAGCCGTCGAGGGCCGGCGCCCAGTCGCCCTTGGCGAACCGGCCGAGGACGGCCGCGACCGCGCGCTTGATCTCCGCCATCGCCGTCGGCGCGTTCTCGGCGGCCCCGCACCACACGGCCTCCCAGACCCGGTAGGCCTCGAGCCGCCCCGCGCTGTCCCATCGCCGCGCCGGTTCCCGTCGGTAGGCGTACCCGATGCCGCAGTACAGACCGTCGGGGCGCTCGTCGAGCTCTTCCAGCAGCTCTAGACATGCCGCGTGCTGCAGGCGACCGGTCTCCAGCGACGAGGCGACATTCTGCGGGTGGTCACGACCGGTTCCGGCATTGGTGAGCATCGGGTACCACACCGAGGTCGGATCGAGAGCGGCCACGGCCGCGTCGAGGTCGGCGACGAGATCCGTGATCGCCACGGCGGGCTCGCCGACCAGCATGACGCTGCCGGTGCTGCCGGTGCTGCCGGCGACGGCCGGCCTCGTGGCCGCTCCGACGACGACATCACCGAGGGATGTGCGGGCCCGGTCGAAGCCGTCGTGAGCCGCTCCGAGGCGGCCGGTCTCGGCGAGCGGGCGGTACCAGTGCTTCTCCACGCCCGCCGGGGAGTTCACCAAGTGCTGCGACAGCGTTTCGACCGTGTCGAAGCAGGCCGGCGTGAAATCGGTCCAGGCGTCGCGGGACAGCTCGTACTCCGCCGCGGTCAGGAGTTCGGCCATGATGAGTGAGTCGACGTCACCGTGCAGTGGACTCTCGGCCGAGAGCGTGAGACCCAGGTTCTTGGAGAGCCAGCGGATCACCCAGTCACGTTCGATGTACCCGTCAGTCATGATGCTTCCTTCCTGTCAAGAAGCCGCGCGGGCGGCAGGGCGGGCGGACCGCGCGATCGACTCGAGCAGTGTTCCGGGGTCCTGAGTCACTTCGATGTCGTCGAAGAGCGATACCTCGGCGATCTCCGGCAGACCGCGGAGCAGGTGACTCGCGTTGGACGCCATGGGCTGCCGCGTGACCAGCTTGATGGGCTTGCGCAGCGCGGACGCCCAGCCCATCTCGACGTGCGTCCCGTCGGTACGCAGCAGGTCGTCACCCAGCACGGGCAGCACCGGGACGAAGACGTCGCACCGGCGCATCCAGTCGAAGTCCCGAACCGAGACCTGCTGGGGGGAGAACAGCGGGGTGTCGACGCCGAATTTCTCGGCCACGTGGGCCGAGAACACGGTGCCGTTGGCTTCCTGGATCGACTCGATGATGCCGTGAAGGGCGCGGCGAAGTGGCGAGTAGAACCCGTTGTCCTCGATTGCGTACTGAATGGGCCCGCCGACGAAGACATTGATTCCCGTGAGATCGACGCTTACCTGGACCGGGGCAGCCTGCAAGGTGTCACCTCTTGAGTGGAATGAATAGAAAGAACGGGAGATTCGAAGCGGCACTCGATCCAATACGGGCCGCATGATTCCGGGAAGGTTCGCGGGCATGCGTGAAGCACTCGAAATGTGCTGCAGAAGGAAATGCCGCTCTCCCGACGCCAATTGTCATCGGCGCTGTGGTGCGGATGACGATAGGAGCGATTACCGGGGACTGTCAACAAGCAAAACCTTAGCCGGTCAGGCAGCCGGAGAACGGCTCTGTCAGTGTCAGCAAGTCTGTCGGCCACTTGTGGCCAGTAGCTTTCCGTGGACTCATTCAGCGGGAGTGTGGAGTATCTCTACGGGCTGCTGCAAAGGCAGTCGCAATGTTTCTGCATCTCATGGGGGGATCCATGACCAGTAGCAGGTCACATTTCTCGGCCCATGGAGAAGAACCTGTCGTCGCCGTCGCCGGCGTGCAGTTCGGTTGGGGCAGCGTCGGAAAGATCGCCGCTGTCATGGACGTATTGCGTGCCAGGCACGGTGACCGGCTCGGCTTTGTCGGACTGGCCTCGGCGCTTGGCCGGCCGGTGCTGGGCGCGCATCCGGTCGACGCCTGGCTGGACGTACCGGCCGACGAGGGGGAGCTCGCCGCGCTGGTCGCGACCCGTCGCATCTCGGCGGCCCTGGTGGTGCTCGATCCGGAACTCGCCTCCCGGCTCCAGTCGGTGGGAGTGCCGGTGGTGTACCTGGACAGCCTCCCGTTCCTCTGGACGGAGCGCGACGAACTGCCCGTCGATGTCGAGGCCTACTGCGCGCAGTTGTGCCCGGCACTGCCCCAGGCGTGCTGGTCGTCGCTGCGGCGTATCCGATCGCTGCACTGGGTCGGGCCGGTGGTCGGCATGGCCGGGCACGACGGGCCCGTACCGGTGCCCGGCCGCGCGGTCCTCAACCTGGGTGGCCTGGAGTCCCCGTTCCGGGACGGAGACGACAACGCCTACCTGTCGCTCGTCCTGGAGAGCGCCCTCACAGCGCTGCGGGACCAGGGCTTCCGGGACGTGATCACCACGGGCAACGTGGACCTCGACCGGCTGCCGCGGACGCCTGCGTCGACGGGGCTCTCGATCCGTGGGGGACGGCTGCCGCGCGGTGAGTTCCTGGAAGCGCTGCGTACGGCCGAACTGGTCGTCACCTCGCCCGGGCGCACGACCCTGCTCGAGACGGCCTCACTGAACCAGCGCTGCGTGGTGCTCCCACCGCAGAACCTCAGTCAGATCGTCAACGCGGCCGATGTCGCCGGTCAGGTCGATCCCCGGATCGTGGTCGGCTGGCCGACGGACGTGGTGGACGAAGCCGTGCTCGACACGCACAAGGCACGCGGCGAGGCGGAAGCCGTCCGCTACCTCTACGGGCGCATCGCGGCCGCCGCCCAACAGCGGTCCGAGCACAGCTCCTGGCTCACCGCCCGGCTGAACGAGGCCATCGAGGCCTCCGGCCGGCCCGACGCCCGGATGGCGGCATTCTCCGGACCGACCGGGGGCGACGGTGCCACCGAGGTGGCCGACATCGTGGACCTGATCATCGAGCGGACGCGGATCGGGCACGCGGACGTCTGCCCCCCGGCCGCAGCAACTTGGCGTATTCACAACCAGCTTGGCGACATGCGAGAGATGGAGACACCTGCCCATGCGGCATCCCGATGAACTCAAGCAGGACCGGTCCCTGGCGATCAACGGCGGCACCCCCCGGTTCGACGAACTCCCCTGGGAGGACACCGGAATCGTCGCCGAGGCGGCCGACGACGTGGCCGCGCTGATCCGCACCCGGCGCACCGTCTACTGGGGCGGAGGCCCGCACAGCAAGCGCCTGGAGGCGGACTTCGCGGCGCTGATCGGCCGTGACCGCGCCTTCTTCCATCAGTCCGGGACCGCCGCGCTGCAGACCGCGCTGTTCGCTCTCGGGGTCGACGAGGGCACGCCGGTCGCGTTGAGCGACTCGGGATTCGTGGCCAGCCTCAACGCGATTTACCACCTTCGAGCCCGCCCGGTCTTCCTGCCGACCCATCCCGACACGCTGCAGTGCGTCGACGACGTGGCGGAGTGGACCGACGGAACCCCCGTGCACACGGCTCTGATCACCCACTTCTTCGGCAACGTGGCCGACGTCGAGGCCATCCGGAGCTCCTCGGGCGCGCAGTACCTCGTCGAGGACGGTGGCCAGGCACACGGCGCCACACTGCGCGGAAAGCCGGTGGGCTCGTACGGCGAGATCGGCTCCTTCGCGGGCTCCACGAAGAAGCTGGTCACCGCGGGGCAGGGCGGCCTCAACGTCTATGACGGCCCGGACATCGACTGGCGGATGCGCACCTACGGGCACCACGGCAAGTCCGGCAACTTCGAGGGTGTCTTCCCCGGGTACAACTTCCGCGGCGGCGAGATCGAGGCGATCCTGGCCCACGCCGCCCTGCGGCAGCTGCCCGAGCGGGTCGCCGCGCGCAACGCCACGGCGGACGCCATGTTCGAGATCTTCGACGACGCTGGGATCCGCACGGCTCGGCCGGCCGTCGGCCTGGACTGCACGCCGGCCTGGTTCGATGTGGCGCTCGTCCTGGACGAGGAGTGGGCCGGTCACCGCGACTGGCTGGTGGACGCGCTGGTCGCCGAGGGCATCCCGGGCTGGCACTACCCCGCCCTGATCGGCATGCCGTGGGTCAAGCCCTGGATGACCTCGCGGGGTTGGTGGGGCGAGCGCGAGGAGCACATCCTCGGCACCGAGCGCGCCCTGTGGGACCGGACCCTGGTACTCGGCACCCAGATGAGCCCTCAGGACGCCCGGAGGATCGCGGCCGCCACGGCGGAGCTGCTGAAGGGATGAGTGCAGGCGAGCTCGCCCGGGCGGCGGAGGTGTTGCAGCGGTGCGGAGACCCGGACGTACGCGACGTGCGCCTGCTGCACGGCGGCAACTGCGCGGTCTACATCGGCTCCGAACTCGTGCTGCGGGTGGGCCGGTCCTGGCCGCTGGACACTGCGCAGGAGCTGAGCTGCTGGCGGGTGGCCCGCGGCAACGGTGTGCCCGCGCCCGAGGAGGCGGGCAGCGGAGTGCTGGCCGACGGATGCCCCTACTTGGTGTATCGGCACGTCGCGGGTGCGCCGGTGGAGAGCCGGTCGGGCCTCGCCGCGGCGGGTGAGACGCTCGCGTCGTTGCATGCCGTGCCGGGGCACCGGTTCCCCCAGGCGACCCACAACCTGCCGCGCCGGAGGGCACGTTACGACACCGCCCTGCGCGCAGGCAGCACCGTGGGGATCCCTGGCGGGTCCTGGGCCGACGCCCTGCTCCGACAGGCGGCCGAGGACTGGCGGACCAGTCGCGAGGTGGCCGGGCACGGCGACTTCCGCTCGCCCAACCTGGTCTCCCGGCGGGGGCGGGTTGCCCTGGTCCTCGACTGGACCGACGCCCGCGCAGCCAGCCCCGAGAGCGACCTGGGCCAGCTCGCCCCCAACCAGTTGGACCACCTCCTGCCCGGCTACCGGGCCCACGCCCCACGGCAGCCCGACCTCGACCTGGTCGCCGGTCACGTCCTCGCCCGGTACGTGGCGCTGGAGGCGGGCGGTGTCTTCCCCACCGGCACCAGTGCCCGGATCGCCGACCTGGTGAAGGAACGGCTGCATCGCGGGAGGTGGGGCCGTGGCTGACCCCGACCCGCTGTCCGATTCCCGAAAGCACCCGACCCAAGGAGAGACACGATGAGTGGCGATCGTCACCGCTATCTGTTCATCAGGATTCTGGAGGCCTGCAACGCGGACTGCTTCATGTGCGAGTTCGCGCTGTCCCGGGACAGCTACCGCTTCACCGTGGACGACTTCGCCGAGCTTCTGCCGCAGGCCGTCGACGCCGGAGTGGGCTACGTCAGGTTCACCGGCGGCGAGCCCCTGATGCACCAGCAGGTCGTGCAGCTGGTCGAGGCCGGGACCGCGGCGGGCATGCGGATGTCGCTGATCACCAACGGCTTCCGGCTGCCCCAGATGGTCGACACCCTGGCCGCTGCCGGACTCGCGCAGATCGTGGTCAGCATCGACGGTTCCTCGGGGGCGACCCACGACGTCTACCGTCGGACTCCGGGCTGCTTCGACCGCGCGCTGGACGGACTGCGCGCGGCCAGGGCCGCCGGCATCCTCACCCGGGTCAACACTGTGGCGGGGCCGCACAACTACGACCAGCTGCCCGAGCTGCAGCGGGTGCTCACCGAAGCCGGCGTGAGCCAGTGGGAGCTGTCGGCACTCAAGCTGGAGCGCACCATCACCTACCCCTCGCGCGAGGACGTGCTGCGGGTGTGCGACCCGATCTACACCGCCGATCCGGAGCAGGTCCTGGTCCCGCTCGGTAAGCGGTTCTACGGGGACACACCCGAGGAGCAGGACGCCTTCTTTGACCAGGGCGTCACCCCGCGGGCCTCGCTCCCGCTCTGCTACGTCACCGACGACGTGATCTATCTCGACCCCAAGCAGGGCCGCGCGTTCGGCTGCAGCTGTCTGCCGCACCGGGACGGCGACGGGCCCGGGGGAGCACCGCTGCGGGACGAGCGGGGACGCGTGTTCCTCGACAGCCCCGCGCTGCGCAAGCACGCCGAGCTGTTCCGGACCGAAGGACCGCTCGTGTGCAACGGCTGCTCGACCACGGCCGCGGGCTACAGCGACGACATGGCCCGGCTCGGAGCCGTCCCGGCCTGGCACTACTGACACCCACCAGCCTGCTCACCCTGCCGGCGTTTCCCTGCTCGCCTCCCCGAGCGCGTCATCACCCACCGAGGAGCATGCCTTGACCACACCCGACGGCGGGCCCTCGCTCGTCCTCCACGCACGCCCCGACGACCTGCAAGCTGCAGCCGACCTGGAGTTCGTGGCGGCCCACCTGGCCGAGTTCCGACGGGCCGGCGTGGACGACTCCGCGACGGCCGCCCTGGTCGTGGGAGATCCGGACCGGTGTGCCGAACTGATGGCGGCCGGCCTGCCCACCGTCTACCTGCAACCCGCCGGAGCCGCCCCCGGCGACCCGGGTACGGCCGACGTCCGCGCGACCATCGTGAGCTGGCAGGTGCCGGACTGGCTGACCCCGTCGTGCGGCCGGGAACGGCAGTTCGCCCGGTCCGAGATCCAGGTGTCCAACGTGGCCCCGCCTAGGCGGGGCCGGTCGGCCGGCGGAGGCGGCCCGGCCGTCCAGCTGACCGGCGGCTGCCCGAACCCGGAACAGACCGAGGCGGCCCTGCGCTCCGCGCTGCGTGACCGGGACCCGGCCACGGGGCCGATTCCGGTCCTGACCGACTTGGCCGCGGCGGACTGGACCTGGTTGACGAGCCGACTCGGCGAGTTCGCCTTCGCACGGATCGGTCTCGCCGACTGGCCCCGCGCCCTGCGCCGGGCCGACCTGCTGGTGGCCGAACCGACCTTGCTGGCGACGACGTTCGCCCAGTCCGCGAACCTGCCGCTGCGGTTGCTCCCCGCCGTCGGCATCCGGCAGTCGCGTGTCCGGGAAGCCCTCGGCGTCCTGGCCGGCGGAGCCGGTGACCGTACGGACCTGACCGTGACACCGGACGTCTGGCCCGTGGACACCGGCCGGGCGGGAGCTCTCGGCGGCGCGACGCAGCTCGCCCGTCAGATCCGGCAACTGTGTCTCGCACCGGTCTGATCCCGCACCGTTCCCCCTGCTTCGGCCGTCCGACCGAAGCCGTTGAATCGTCCAAGGAGCACCATGTCTGGCACCGCCCTGTCCGTGAGCGCCGTTGACCTCACCCAGCACGAGATCCGGGCCCTGCGCTCGGAGCACAACCTGGCCGACGCCCACACCCACCAGTCCCAGTCCTCGGGCCAGCGCCAGATCGTGGCGTCGCTGCCCCAGCTCTGGTACGAGTCGGAAGCGGGCAAGCAGAGCACCTTCGAACAGCGCTTCATCGACACGTTCTTCCGCTTCCGCGGCCAGCACACCGCGCTCGGCCTCGACCGGACGCTGCTGACCTACGCCGCCTCCATCTCCACCGTCATCGCCGGCATGTACCTCAAGCGGCGCGGCGCGCGCGTGTCGTTGATCGAACCGTGCTTCGACAATCTTCGCGATCTGCTGGTCAACCTCGACATCGAGCTGGTGCCGCTGCCGGAGCAGGTGCTGTCGTCCGCGGACACCGTCTACGACCGACTGGCGCAGCAGCCCCGCACCGAGGTCGTCTTCCTCGTCGATCCCAACAACCCCACCGGTCACAGCCTGCTGACCGGCGGCCGACGGATCTTCGAGGAGGTGGTCCGGTTCTGCCGGGAGAACGACCGTCTGCTGGTCCTCGACCTCTGCTTCGCCGCGTTCGCGCTCGGCTCCCCCGGTGGGCGGATCGACGTCTACGAGATCCTGGAGGCGTCCGGCGTCAGCTACATCGCCATGGAGGACACCGGCAAGACCTGGCCGGTGCAGGACGCCAAGTGCGCCTTGATCACGGCGAGTGCCGACATCTATCCGGAGCTGTACAACATTCACACCAGCGTGCTGCTGAACGTCTCCCCGTTCACCCTCAATGTGCTCACCCAGTACATCAAGGACTCCGTGGCGGACGGGTTCGCGTCCGTGTCCGACGTGCTGTCGACGAACCGGGCGCTGGCCCGGGAACTCACCCGTGGCACCGTGCTGCACCACCAGGAACCCGCCGTCCCGGTCAGCGTCGCCTGGTTCGAGCTGGCCGACAGCGCCCCCAGCGCGACCGAACTGCAGCAGGAACTGGCCGACGCTGGTGTCCATGTGCTGCCAGGCACCTTCTTCTTCTGGAGCCGTCCGGAGCTGGGCGAGCGGTGGATCCGCGTGGCGCTCGCCCGTGACCCGGAGGAGTTCGCCGCCTCCATGCGCCGACTGCGCGAGGTAGTGCTGCGTCATGGGTGAGTGGCGTCCGGGCGGGGTCATGGCTCCGCTCATCACGCCGTTCGACGCCGACGGACGGGTTTCCCCGGCCTGTGTGCGGGCCCAGGTGGCCCGCGTCCGCCCGCACGTCCGGGCCGTGGTGCCCACCATCAGCTGTGGCGAGGGCTGGCAGCTGGATCCGGAGAGCTGGCGCACCGTCAACCTCGCGGCCCTGGAGGCGGCCGACGGCCTGCCGGTGCTGACCGGCATCCAGTGCGCCGACCCGGACGAGGTGCTGGCCCGGGGCCGTTGGGCGGCTCGGCACGGTGCCGCGGGAGTCTTCGTGGGGCCGCCCTGGTCGGCCGGCCGCGGCCGGCGGGAGGTGTACCGGGCGTACGCGCGGATCGCGGCGTCCCTCGACATCCCCGTCCATGTCTACAACGAGAGCGTGGTCAGCGGCGTCGAGCTGGACCTGGGGACCCTGGTCGCGGTGTGCTCCCTGCCCGACGTCGTTGGCGTGAAGGAGTCCAGCCGAGCCCCCGAGATGACGCGGTCGCTGGTGCACGCGGTCGGGGATGTCGACGTGTATCAGGGCTGGGAGGACCTCCTGACCGCCACGCCCGGGGTCGCCGGGCTGATCGGACCGCTGGCCCTGATCGAGCCGGAGCTCTGCGGCCGGTTCGCCGCCCGCCCGACCCCCGTGCTCCAGGACACGGTCACCGACACCTGTCGCCGACTCGGCCTGTTCGATCCGGACTATGTCGCCCGGACCAAGCAAGCCCTCGTACGCCAGGGGGTGTTGCGGACGGCAGCCCTGGCGGATTCGAGCTGAGCGGCGGTCGGCCGTCGGTAGCTTCAAGTTCCGTGAGCACTTGTGGCCAGTACCCGCGTGTTGCGGTGCAGTTGGGCGCTGGGTGATTCTTGAGATGTACGGAAATACTTCGTCCGCTGAACCGGTCAGTGCCTTGAGCGTGATATCCGCACTCCGTTTCAGAGGTTGAGCTCGGATAAATCAGAGAGCTTTTATTAAGGGGAATCAATCATGTCCGCGAAGTTTTCGTCTGCTCTTGTCGCCGCGCTTCTCGCCGTTTCCGCGGTGGTCGTTTCCGTGTCGGGGAGCAGTCACCCCGCCCCCGTGCGTGTCGATGCTTCGGCGGCCGCCGAGGCCGTCATGTCGCCGACCGACACCGGCTGGCAGTAAGGGACGAGGGCGGGCGGCCGGCGCCGGCACCCGAGCACAGGAGAGGAACACCGTGGACGGTTCTGGAGGGGACGTGCCCGGGAGCGGACTCCCGCGGCCGCCGTTTTCGTCGGCGGCCCGGCCACTCATGGAATTCATCGCCGCCCGCTCGGTCGACGGCGTCTCGTCGGCGGCCCGCTGCATCGAGGTCCACGACTTCCACCTGGCGGTCCACAGCGTCCGAAGAGCGGTCCGGCTGATCGACTTCGCCGGATCGGTGGCGGCGCTCGGCCGGGAGTTCCCGGACGGCCGGGAGCACTCGGCCGTGGACGGGTGCCGCACACCCGAGGACAGTGGCCCGGCGAAGGTGGTCAGCATCGTTGCCGGGAACAGACGGGCTGCAGGAACGGCCGGTCCGGGGCCGCAGCGTCAGTGCCCGTCGATCGGTCGCGAAACCGAACTGCTCGGGCGGCTCCGGCAGGTGGCGGCGGAACTCTGGGATGCCTTCGGCGGCGCGGTCGAGTCGGTCGGCGCCACCGACTGGGAGCGGCTCGGTCGGCTGACCGAACGCCAGGCCCCCGTCGCTCCGCAGGACCGCCGCCTCGCGGAAGCCGCCGAGATCTACCGGGTGTTGGTCGAGTTGAACGCCGCCGCGCTGCGCTGGGAGCGGATCCACTGGTGCGACACGTCATCGGGGAGCGACAGCTGGTGCGAGGCGTCCGGCATCAGCCCGCTCTTCCCGGTGCTGCCGCCGGCACCCGGCATGCCCGCACCGGGGACCTACCAGGGAGCCACGAGCTGGTGAGGGCCACGCTCTCCCGTCCTTGAAAGTCGGGCCACCTTACAGATTGGGCTCATAGGCTGATGGAAAAGCCCCAGCTCCTTGTATTCGACTACCCCGGGCGCCGGGACACGAAGCATGTCAGTGACCTGCGGCTGGAAGACGACGGATTCGATGTTCGCTATGCGATGAACAGCGAACTGCCCGATGAACTGTACGCCGAGTCATATGCTCGGGCGCTGGTCAGGAATTCCGGCGTCGAACCGTCATCGGTGGCCGGAGTCATCGGGTATTGCATGGCGGGACATCTCGCTCAGGAGGCCGTGGCGCAGCTGACCGCCGTGCGGGGAACCGCGCCACCGCTGATCCTGCTGGACAGTGGGCCGTGTCCGGCGCAGGCCGTCGAGGAGGAGTGCCGTACCGCGTTCGCCGCGTTCGGCGGCGACGAGGCGGTCGCGGTCCTCGACGCCGCTTCGGACGGCCTGCTCTTCTCCGCCGCCGCACTGCGCGACGACCCGCGCCGGACCATCGAGGAAGTCCGGAAGATCCTGCGGAGTTTCGCGATGGACACGATGGCCGACGACGGGGCGAGCATTGAGGAGATCCAGGACTCGGCCGAGCTGTTCATCGAGCACTACGTCGGCTGGATCACCCATCTCGTCGCCGCTCACAACAACGCCGCTCCGCGGTGGAACGGCGACGTACTCCACATCGTGTCCCGTGACCATCCGTTCCGGGGCGACTGGCCGGGCGCCTCGACGATGACGTCGGTCGTTGTCGACAGCGTGGGGAACGATCCGGTCAGCGAGGCCGCCACACGGGACTCCATCCTTTCCCGTCTCCGTCGAACCAGTTCCCTGGGGACGGCGTGACGACGGGGAATCCCTGGCTGCCGTTCGGCACCCGTCCGGAGGCCGGCATCAGGCTCCTGTGCCTGCCGCACGCGGGTGCCGGTGCCACCGCGTACAGGAGTTGGGCGCAGGGTCTTCCGCCCGAGATCGCGGCCTGCCCGGTCCAGCCTCCCGGTCGTGAGCGACGACGCGGGGAGGAGCCGTTCACGAGCGTGGAGCCGCTGGCCGAGGAGCTGGCGGGGGTGATCGCCGACTCGGTGCGAGCGCCGTACGCCCTCTTCGGTCACAGCACGGGTGCGCTGTGCGCCTTCGAGACGCTGCGTGAACTGCGACGGAACGACGGTCCGTTGCCGGTCCATCTGTTCGTGTCCGGGCGATGCGCCCCGCAGACTCCCCTCACGAGGCACGACCTGGCGGACATGGACCCGGCCGAGTTGGCCGACCTGCTGCGTCGACTCGGCGGCACACCCGAGGAAGTCCTCGCCGAGCCGGATCTGCTCGCTCTGCTCCAGCCTCTGCTGGCCGCCGATTTCTCCGTCAACGAAGGCTACGCGCACGCGGTGGAACCGCCCTTGGACATTCCGGTCACCGCTTTCGCCGGAATCGACGACCAGGGCGCGGATGTGTCCTCGACTGAGCCCTGGGCGGTACACACCGCGCGGGAATTTGTGCTGCACGCGTTGCCCGGCGGACATTTCGCGATCTTCGAGTCCGCCGCGGCCGTGCACTCCCGCATCGCCGAGGCACTCGCCCTGTACCGCGGAAACTGACCGACCATACACGGCGATCGCCGGTATGCCGCATATTGCATTTCAGACACAGTGAGGAGTATGCCCATGACGGCCGGGCGCGAGGATTTCGTGGAGGCTCCCTACGAGGCTCCGCGGGACGAGCTGGAAAAGCAGGTGGCGGCCATCGTGGCCGAGGTGCTCGACGTGGACCGAGTGGGCCGCGACGACAGCTTCTACGACTTCGGCGGAACATCGCTGCAGGCGATCCGCATCTGCACCCGGATCGAACGCGGCCTCGGCATGAAGGCGCTGCCGCTCTGGTTCTTCTCCAACGACGTCCTGCACGAGTTCGTCGAGGAACTGCGGACCAAGGCGGAGAAGGCACATGGCTGAGCCGGGCGGCGCCGCGCCGCTGATCCACGCCTCGTTCTCCCGCCACGCGGCCGAACAGCCGGACGCTCCTGCGCTGAACCTCGACGGTTCCGCCATCAGCTACGGGGTCCTCGACGCGGCCTCGGACGCCTACGCCGCGCTGCTGGCCGCCCAGGGGGCGGGCCCCGGACAGATCGTCCCGCTCGTCCTGCCCCGCTCTCCTCAGCTCGTCGCCCTGGAGCTTGCGGTGCTCAAGTGCGGAGCGGCCTACGCGAACATCGACCCGGACTGGCCGGCCGACCGCCGGGCGGCGATCTTCGCGCAGACGGCACCGAAGGTCGTCGTCACCGGACCCGCCACGGCGGTTGAGGCGGATGCCGAGGTCCTCCGCGTGGAGTTCGAGGACCTCACCGAGCCGGCGGCCAGGGCCTCCGCCTTCACCCCGGCTCACGTCACCGCGGCCGATCCCGCGACGGTGTTCTTCACGTCGGGCACCACCGGCCGTCCCAAGGGCGTCGTCGTCCCGCACCGTGCCGTCACGCGGCTCTTCGGACCCCACGGCCTGGAGGGTTTCGGGCCGGGGCACATCACACCGCAGGCGGCGGCCATCGCGTGGGACATGTACGCGTTCGAACTGTGGGGCCAACTGAGCACCGGTGGATGCGCGGTTCTCGTTCCGCAGGGGCACCTGCTGCCGAACATGCTTCGGGAGTTGATCCACACCGTCGGCGTGGACACGGTGTGGCTGACGACCTCGCTCTTCAACCTCTTCGTCGACGAGGACGTGGACTGCTTCACCGGGGTGCGACAGATGCTCATCGGCGGCGAGAAACTGTCCCCCGGACACGTGCGGACCTTCCTCGGTCGCCACCCGTCCATACCGCTGCGCAACGGGTACGGGCCCGTCGAGAACTGCATGCTCACCACGACACATCTCGTCCGTCCGCAGGACTGCGACATCGCCGAGGGCATCCCGGTGGGCAGCGTCGTGCCCGGCACGACCGTGCTGATCCTCTCGCCGACGGACACGCCGTGTGCCGCCGGCGAGACGGGCGAGGTGTGCGTCGCGGGAACCGGTCTCGCCGTCCACTACCTGGACGAGCCGGAGATGACGGCGAAGAAGTTCCCCACGGTGGAGATCGACGGTTCCCCGGTACGGATCTATCGCACCGGTGACTTCGGTCTCGTCGACGACGAGGGCGTGCTGCAGTTCCGTGGCCGGCGTGACCGTCAGGTGAAGATCAGCGGATACCGCATCGAGCTGGCCGAGATCGAGAACGCCGCCCGGGGGATCGAGGGCGTGCGCGAGTGCATTGTGGTGCCGCTCAGCGCACCGGACGGTCAGGTGACTGGACTGGCGCTGTGCTACGTGGCGCAGCCCACGGACGGTTCCGGGGGCGCCGACGGCCTCCTGGGCGAGCGAGAGGTGCGTAAGGCGCTGTCCCTTCTCCTGCCCGACTATCTGGTGCCGCGGGTGATCCGAAGGCTGGACCGCTTTCCCGTGACGGCGAACGGCAAGGCCGATCAGGCCGAGTTGCGGCGGCTGGCGGCGGGTTCTCGGCGCGGTCGGCCTTGAACGGCGGGGAGCGGCGGGTGCGGACCGGTCCGGGCGTCTACCCGATGACGGTCGAACAGCAGGCGATCTGGCTGGACGACCATCTGCGGGACGGCGATTCCCGTTACATCGAATCATGGGTCCACCGGTTCGAAGGCGACCTCAACCGGGGCGCTGTGCACTGGGCACTGGAGCGGATCGTGGCCCGCCATGAGGCGCTGCGCAGCCGGTTCGGCCTGGACGACGACAGCCTGGTGCAGCGGGTGCTCCCCGAGGAGCGCGGGCTGGAGCTGGAGACCGTGTCCTGCGCAGCCGCGTCCCTCGGCGACACCTTGAAGGAACTGGTGCGTCGTCCGATGGACGTGGCCGAGAGCCCCATCAGGGCCACGTTGGTCGAGGTGGCGCCGCAGACGACGGTGCTCGTCGTCCAGCTGCACCATCTGGTCGTCGACGACTGGGCGCTGCAAACCTTGGAACGGGAATTCGAGGAGCACTACCAGGCCTACGTCGAGCGGCGCCCCGCGGCGGTCTCTCCCGTGGAACTGCAGCCGGGCGCCCACGCGTTGGCCGAGCGGTCGAACCGGAACGACCCGTCCGTACGGGCCTATTGGCGGGAGAACCTGCGCGAGCTGTCCCCGGAGGCGACCAGCACCCTCGCCGTCGACGACACCGGGGCACCGGCGGGCGCGGGCGGCGAGCACTCGGACCGCGGGGAGCGCGTCACCTTCGCCGTCGACGCGGCGGCGGCTCAGCGCGTACGAGCCGTGTGCCGCCGGCTTCGTGTCACGCCGTTCACCGTGTTCGCGTCCATCGTGTCCGTGCTGCTGCACTCGGCCGGGGGCGCGCGGGACGTGATCGTGGGCACGCCTGTCTCGCACCGTGACTCCGCCAGCCACGACCAGCTGATGGCTCCGATGAGCGCGCTGCTGCCGCTGCTGGTGACGGTGGACTCCGACGCGTCCTTCGCGGACCTGGTGGCCCACGTGCGCACCCGCGGGCACGAAGCGATCACGTACAAGGACATCTCGTACGGCGAACTGGTCGGCATGACACGACGACGCGGCGAAGCCGGCGGCCGAGGCATGGTCCGCACGGTGCTCGTGGTCGACGACGCCCAGCCGTCACGGATGCGGCTGCCCGGGCTGACGGCCCAGCGCGTCTATGTGCACTCGGGTGTCTCGAAGTTCGACCTGTGTTTCACCCTCGTGGCAGAGGGCCAGGAGTACCTCGGATTCCTGGAGTACGCGGTCGACCTCTTCCCCGCCGGTGTGGCCGAGCGGGTCACGGATGACTTCGTGGCCCTGCTCGACAGGGCGTGTGGCAACCCGGACGGAACGGTGGCGTGGCTGCTCGACGGCATCGGGGAGGGGGCACGCCGACAGCGGACCGCAAAGGAATTCCGGCCGGAGCACTCGGCGGAGGGAACTTCACTCGGCCACGCCGCGGACATCCTGCCTTGCATCGACAGAAAGGACATGACGTAGTGGGGCTCTCTCGGGCGGGAAACAAGATGGCGAGGCTGTCGGGGCTGCGGCTCATCATGGAGGACATCGCCACATCCATGGGCTCGGCCACGGGCCGGGGGTGGCTGAATCTCGGCATAGGAAACCCCGCGGACATACCGGAGGTCAGCGACACTTGGCGGCGCATGACTGCCGAGGCACTGGATGACAGCTTCGGGACGGTCAGCTGCCAGTACGGTCCGTCCCGGGGTCTGCCTACGCTCGTAGACGCGATCGTCGGCTACTTCAACAGGCACTACGGCTGGGACATCGGACCCCAGAACGTCGTGGTGGGGCCCGGCAGCCAAATGCTCTGCTTCATCGCCGCGACGCTGTTCACCGGGCCTGGCGAGGTCCGTGACACACAGCTGGTGCTGCCCATGACGCCGGACTACACCGGCTACCAAGGGCTTTCCCTGGTGCCCGGAGGAATCGCCGGGGTGGAACCGGTTCTGCACCGGCTGGACGAGCGCTCGTTCCGCTATCTCTTCGACATGCCCGCCGTCGAGAGGCTGACCGACGTCGGGCTGATGCTGCTGTCCACCCCGAGCAACCCGACCGGCCGATGCGCGACGCCCCACGAGATCCGCGGCCTCGTCGCCGCGGCCGAGGCCCACGACGTACCTCTGATGATCGACAACGCGTACGGCGCGCCGTTCCCCCGCATCGGCGAGGTGACGACGCCCCCGCTGCGACACGATCGCGTCATCAACGTCTTCTCGCTCTCCAAGACCGGACTCCCGGGAGAGCGCCTCGGATTCGCCATCGCGGACGAGCGGTACATCTCCCCGATCGTCTCCTTCATGGCCAACTCCGCACTCCACGCGCCACAGCTGGTCCAGGCCGCGCTGGCCCGCGCCCTGAATTCGGACGTCCTCGATTCCCTTGTGGCCCTGGAGATCGGCCCCTTCTACACCCAGCGCAGGAAGTTCGTGAAGTCCCTGCTCCTGGATCGACTTCCCGCCGATGTCGCATGGCGGCTGCACGAGGGCGAGGGCGGCATGTTCTTCTGGGTCTGGGTGGACGAGGAGTGGTTCGACGACTTGGCGCTGTACGAGGCACTGAAGGCCAGGGGCGTCTTTGTCGTACCGGGTCGGCACTTCTTCACCGATCCCGAGCACAGCCAGGGGCTGGGGCTTCATACTCGTCAGTGCTTCCGTGTCAGCGTCACTCCCGACGCCGACACACTCACCGCCGGCGTCGAAGTAATCGCGGAAACGCTGGGCGACATGCGTGCCGGAAGCATGCGGATACGCGACAACCGCTGAACTTGATTTTTTTGCCCGTAGGGCGAGGTCCTGAGGAGGGTGCGCAGGCACCGCTCGAACTCTTCGGCGGCCAGTGATGATGTGCGGGTTTTTTGTCGGTGGTGGTTCGGCAGTGTGATGTCAGTGCTGCAGGTGTGGGGTTTCTGCTGTTCAGCTTGTTGTGGTTGGTGATTCGAGTGGTGACACGAATGCCGGTCTGGGGCTGACGCTTTTGGCGATGATGCAGGTCAGTTGGTTGCCGGTCGGTATGACGTGTCAGGCTTCACCGTCCTGCTGCGGCTGCTGCGCCCAGTGGTATCCGAGTTCGGCGAGGGTGGCGAGTTGGTGGTCGGTGAGTCGGTGGCGGCGGGTTTTTTGGTTGGTGAGGAAGACGCCGAGTCGTACGGTGGTGCCGTCGGGGAGTTCTTCGACGTGCTGCCTTCCGACCACGGTCTTCTCCTCCCGGGCGATGTACTGGGCGAGGGCTGCTACGCCCCGTGTGAAGGCGTCGGAGCCCTTCCCGGCCCCAGCCTTCGTGTTGGTTCGCGCTGATGTCTTCTGGGCCCGTACAGCCGGTTTCACGCCCACCTCGCCCAAGCGGCGTTGCTGCTCCGGGTTCAGACGCGCCCAGTCCCGTACCTGCCGCGCGAGCCAGCGTCCGATGTCGTCGCCACGATGCGTCACCCCAGGCACGATCTCCTCGAGGCCGGCACCGCCCGCGAGGAGCGCGGTCAGCCCAACCCAGTGGCGTTGCCAGTCAACGGTCCAGCCCAGTGCCCCGGGGTTCCAGTCCGGGTCGATCGCGGCGAGTTGCTCGGCCCGCCGCGCTGCGCGCTCTGGTTCCTTGCCGAGCCCGCCGGGCCGCCGGAGGTTGGTGAGCCATTGCCCCACGGGTTTGTCGAGGGCGGTGGCGTGCCGGGGCGCGGCCAGGGTGCCGGCCTTCGCGTAGTAGGCGCGGGCGGCGGCGAGGTTCTCGGCGAACGCCGTGTCGGCGGTGTCCCAGATCATGCCGAGTTCTTCCAGCTCGTCGGCGCGTTTGCTGGACATGGTCCCTGCTCGGAACGCCCGCCTCTGGTCGGACAGCCACCTGCCCAATGGGTAGGCGCCTTCCTGGTGTTCGTACGGGACGTCCAGGCTGCCTTCCCGGTCCCGATATTGCTGCGCGGCGTTGTAGCCGCGCAGCCAGTCCTGCTTCTCCGGCTCGATCACCTGGAACGTGACCCACTTCGCGACCATCGCGGGGTCCCTGGGGACTGCGAACCGGAGCAGCAGCCGTGACTCCTCCTCACCCTCCTCCGGCTCCGGACCGATGGTTTGCGACGGATCAACGACCTGTTTCTGGTTCTCCTGTGGAATAGCGAGCATCTCGATGGCACGTTCATCGTGCGCCCGAAGCCCTTCAAGGACCTTTACCAAGGGGCGATACGACGAGGACGTGAACATGTCTTCCGGCCGCTCACCCGGCGCCAAAAACACGGGCACGATCAGCGTCGCAATCTTGCCCTGCCCGGGTTTCTGACGCAACGCCCGGCCAATAGCCTGCACGATATCGACCGCGGACCCCTTGGGGTCCAACAGGGCCACACTGTCCACCGCCCGGATATCAACACCCTCACCCAGCACACGGCAGTTCGACAACACCGCACGCCCCGCCCTGCGCCCGAAATCAGCGAGCACGGAGCGCCTGTGGTCCATCTCGTGCTCGCCGCTCAGCCAGTTCGCCCACACGCGTTCCGGGTACCGCTCCGGGGCCGAAGCGTGCAGCCGGGCCGCGACCTTGGGCAGTCCCTTCGCGAACGCGGACGCCTCGATCGTCCGGTGATGGAACGTGATCGTGGTCTGCAGCCGATGCTCCGCCATCGTCTCCAGCAGTGCGGCCTGCAGCGCCCCCATTCGCTCACCGCGCAGCTGCTCTTCCCGCTTTTCCTCGCTCGCGAGCCGGGCCGGGGTGACCACAGGATCGGTCAGCTCGACCACCACGATCTGATACCTGGCCAACAGCCCCCGCGACACCGCGGACGCCAGCGACAGCTCATAGACCACGGGCCCGAAGATGCTCGGATCGTCCATGGAACAGGCGAGCTCGCGTGGCAGCCGGTCCCACCCTTCGACTGGTTCCCCGGTCTCCGACACGGCGCGTTCGATCTTCCGGGGCGGGCGTTCTTTCCAGATGCGGGGTGTGGCGGTCATGTAGAGCCGGCGCATCGTCGGGATGACGTCCTGGTCATGGATCGCGGCCCAAGCCTTCCCTGCGGATCCACTTGTTCGGTGGGCCTCGTCGACGACCACGAGGTCGAAGACGTCCATGGGAAGCCCGTACGCGCCCTCGTGCGCCTCGGCCAGCACCGGCAGAGAGGCGTAGGTGGCGTAGACCGTCACCGGCCCCCGGCCGTGCCACAGTGCCAGCTGCGGCGGGCTGGTCGTGGACCGCACATCCAGGTCCCACAGGTGCGGGTCGTCATCGAGCGAACACACCGCCACCGCGGGCCCGGTGTGCCCGGCCAAGCGCCATTCGCGCACGGTCTGCGTCAGCAGATCCAGGGTCGGCAGCAACACGAGAACCCGCCCATTACGGGCGAGCCGCAGCGCGGAATGCGCGGCAATGAACGTTTTTCCCGTACCGCACGCCGCTACCACCGTGGCCCGCAGACCATTACGTGGAATCCGCTTCCCCGGAGGAATATCAAGACCACGCACCACAGCGTCAACAGCTTCAACCTGATGAGGCCGAAGCGGAATCTCTTCTGTGCTCGTCATATCTGTACTCCAGAATTCACGAGAGGGGCGGCAAGTCCTGACGGAGGGGGTAGCGGTTCCTTCGGGATGTTACACACTGCATTCCGTGATGCATCATCATGATGATGCATGGGCATCACTCTAGCGCAACAGGGCCTGAGGGCAGGAAGTTTCGGGTAATCTCATGCATGCGCTGATCGTTCTTCAGGAAGTGAAAGACTGTCACGCATCGGATGGAGCGAAGCGGAGTCCGGTGCACCCCATCCGGCAGGGCCGGCCCCACTCCCGGGGGTGACGTCACGTCACCGGGCGGGGGTGCCGTGTTGTTCGGGATGCTACACAAGCCTGCACTGATGCACCCTCACCCCAGTAGCCAGCCGTTCCGGCGAAGCCGGAACCAGGGCGTGGAAGCGAAGCGGACACGCCCGCCCGTCAGGAATTTAAGCGAAGCGTAATTCCAATTCCCGTGCGAAGCACGGGAATTAAGGCGTGAAACGCCGTCAACGAATTGCGAAGCAATTCGTTCGCTGAGCGAAGCGAAGCGTTTTCGCTGCACAGCGCGCAGCGCTGTGGCACCCGCTC
>NZ_JBHVFU010000055.1:0-50393 GCF_042801455.1 Streptomyces sp. NPDC057565
TCCGGCGGTTCCAACCTTACCAGACTCTTTTTCGTTTCCGTTTCCGGTCCGAATTTGATTCCGGTGGCCTTTGGAGTGGCCTTTGCCTTTCGGCGGACCCGACTTTATCAGAAGTTCTGAGTCGGAATTTCCGCCCCGCTCGGGGCGGCCTCTGCGCACAAGTGTGCGAGCTGCTTCCCAATCAGGCGGAGCCGTAAACGTACTGGAGCGGGGCCCCCGATGCAAATCGGGGACCCCGCTCCGGAGTTCGCGCCTGTCGGAGGGTCAGACCTCGACGACCACGGGGAGGATCATCGGGCGCCGACGGTAGGTGTCGGAGACCCACTTGCCCACCGTGCGGCGGACGAGCTGCTGCAGCTGGTGCGGCTCCATCACGCCGTCCTGGGCGGACTTGTTGATCGCTTCCTCGATCTTCGGTACGACGGCGCTGAATGCCGCGTCGTCGATACCGGAACCCCTGGCATGGATGTCGGGGCCGCCCGTGATCTTGCCGGAAGAGCTGTCGACCACGATGAAGACCGAAATGATGCCTTCGTCGCCGAGGATGCGGCGGTCCTTGAGGGAGGTCTCGGTGACGTCCCCGACCGAGAGGCCGTCGACGTACACGTAACCCGCCTGCACCTTGCCGACGATCTTGGCCTTGCCGTCGATGAGGTCGACCACGACACCATCCTCGGCGATGACGATGTGGTCCTTGGGAACACCGGTAAGGGCGCCCAGTTCGGCGTTGGCCCGCAGGTGGCGCCATTCGCCGTGCACCGGCATCAAGTTCTTCGGCTTGCAGATGTTGTAGAAGTACAGGAGCTCGCCGGCCGAGGCATGGCCCGAGACATGGACCTTGGCGTTGCCCTTGTGGACGACGTTGGCGCCCCAGCGGGTCAGGCCGTTGATCACGCGGTAGACCGCGTTCTCATTGCCCGGGATCAGGGACGACGCCAGGATCACCGTGTCGCCCTGGACGATCCGGATCTGGTGGTCGCGGTTGGCCATCCGGGACAGTGCGGCCATCGGCTCGCCCTGCGAGCCCGTGCAGACCAGCACGACCTCGTCGTCCGGCAGGTCGTCGAGGGTCTTGACGTCGACGACCAGGCCCGCGGGGACCTTCAGATAACCGAGGTCGCGGGCGATGCCCATGTTGCGGACCATCGAGCGGCCGACGAAGGCGACCCGGCGGCCGTACTCGTGTGCTGCGTCCAGGATCTGCTGAATGCGGTGCACGTGGCTGGCGAAGCTCGCCACGATGATGCGCTTCTGGGCGTTCGCGAAGACCGTACGCAGGACGTTGGAGATGTCCCGCTCGGGCGGTACGAAGCCGGGCACCTCTGCATTCGTCGAGTCGGAGAGGAGGAGGTCGATGCCTTCCTCGCTCAGCCGGGCGAAGGCGTGCAGGTCGGTGAGCCGGCCGTCCAGCGGGAGCTGGTCCATCTTGAAGTCACCGGTCGCGACGGCCATGCCCGCGGGGGTGCGGATGGCGACCGCGAGGGCATCCGGGATGGAGTGGTTGACCGCGATGAACTCGCAGTCGAAGACGCCGATGCGCTCGCGCTGGCCCTCTGCCACCTCAAGGGTGTACGGACGGATCCGGTGCTCCTGAAGCTTCGCCTCGATCAGTGCGAGGGTCAGCTTGGAACCGATGAGCGGGATGTCCGGCTTCAGGCGAAGCAGATACGGGACGCCACCGATGTGGTCCTCGTGGCCGTGCGTGAGGACGATGCCCTCGACGTCGTCGAGGCGGTCCCGGATCGTCGAGAAGTCGGGCAGGATCAGGTCGATTCCGGGCTGCTCCTCCTCGGGGAAGAGCACTCCGCAGTCGACGATGAGCAGGCGGCCGCCATACTCGAAAACCGTCATGTTGCGGCCGATTTCGCCGAGGCCGCCGAGCGGGGTGACGCGGAGGCCACCCTTCGGGAGCTTCGGCGGGGTGCCGAGTTCGGGATGCGGATGACTCAAAAGACTCTCCTTACCACGCACGCCACGTACCGCTGAGGCACGTGGCGTGCGTGTCATTCGTGCACTTGCTGTTCTCTGACGTCGCTCTTGTGAGTGTTCTTCGCTTATTCAGTTGTGAAGTCTGTGGTTACAGCTGTACCCCACCGGCGGCGAGGTCGATCTTGAGCTGGGCCGCTTCCTGTGCGGTGAGTTCCACCAGAGGGAGGCGCAGCGGGCCTGCGGGCAGGCCCTGGAGCGCCAGCGCGGCCTTGGTGGTGATCACACCCTGGGTGCGGAACATGCCGGTGAAGACCGGCAGGAGCTTCTGGTGGATCTCGGTGGCCTTCTGGACGTCGCCGCCGAGGTACGCCTCGATGAGGGCGCGCAGGTCGGGGGTGACGACATGGCCGACGACGGAGACGAAGCCGACTGCGCCGACCGAGAGCAGCGGGAGGTTCAGCATGTCGTCGCCCGAGTACCAGGCGAGGCCGGACCGGGCGATGGCCCAGCTTGCGCGGCCGAGGTCACCCTTGGCGTCCTTGTTGGCGACGATTCGCGGGTGCTCGGCGAGCCGTACCAGTGTCTCTGTGTCGATCGGCACACCGCTGCGACCGGGAATGTCGTAGAGCATCACCGGGAGACCGGTGGCGTCCGCGATCGCCGTGAAGTGGCGGAAGATACCTTCCTGCGGCGGCTTGTTGTAGTACGGCGTGACCGCGAGAAGACCGTGCGCGCCGGAGCGCTCGGCCGTGCGGGCGAGCTCGATGCTGTGGCGGGTGTCGTTGGTACCGATGCCGGCGACGACATGGGCCCGGTCCCCTACAGCTTCCAGGACCGCCCGTACGAGCTGGTCTTTCTCCGCGTCACTGGTGGTCGGGGACTCGCCGGTGGTGCCGTTGATGATCAGGCCGTCATTGCCTGCGTCCACCAGGTGGGCGGCGAGCCGCTGGGCGCCGTCGAGGTCGAGTGCGCCGTCCGCCGTGAAGGGCGTGACCATGGCGGTGAGGACCCGCCCGAAGGGAGTCTGCGGAGTGGAGATCGGAGCCATGGGTAACACGCTACTCGCTGCTCAGCGCCCGGTGGTCCCTCGGGGGGACAAGGGAGAGGAGCCCGGCACTGCCTGCTCGGGGGTTCAAGCAGTGCCGGGTCCGTTTGATCAGCCTAGATGAACTTCACGAAACGTCGCAATACGGACACCGCCTACGGAGCTACGCGTCCATTCTTGTTGAAGGCTGCATGGGTGAGCGGCATGAGCCGAGCCCAGTGGTCCTCCATCTGTTCGCCGACCATTTCGATCTCACGCTGCGGGAAGGACGGGACCTTCGCCAGCTCGTGCTGGGTGCGCAGACCGAGGAAGTGCATCAGCGAACGCGCGTTGCACGTGGCATACATCGACGAGAACAGGCCGACCGGGAGCACGGCCCGGGCGACCTCGCGCGCGACGCCGGCGGCGAGCATCTCCTGGTACGCCTCGTACGCCTGGCGGTACGAGTCCTCCATCACGCGGCCGGTGAGCTCCTGCTGGGCCGCGGTGCCCTCGACGAACTCGTACTTGCCGGGGCGGCCCTGCTGGACGAGCTTGCGGGCCTCACCGGGAACGTAGAAGACCGGCTCCAGCTCCCTGTAGCGGCCCGATTCCTCGTTGTACGACCAGCCGACGCGGTGGCGCATGAACTCGCGGAACACGAAGATCGGTGCGCTGATGAAGAACGTCATCGAGTTGTGCTCGAACGGGGAACCGTGACGGTCCCGCATCAGGAAGTTGATGAGCCCTTTCGAGCGCTCCGGGTCCTTCGTGACCTCTTCGAGGGACTGCTCTCCGGCCGTGGAGACACGGGCGGCGAACAGGACGTCGGAGTCGGCCGCGGAGTGCTTCACCAGCTCGACGGTCACATCGCTGCGGAAGCTGGGCTTTGCGGGCTCGGGGGTCTCGGTCACCGGCGGGGGTCCTTCCAATTGCGTCGCTCGGGCGGCGCCCACTCTACGGGCCGCCACCGACAACGAGCCTCACAAGGTCCGTCCGAGGATTTCTTCGGCGAATTCGGCGATTCGGGGCACCGAACGGGCCCGCCGTGCGTCTGACTCAATAACACCGCCTCTATCAGAGTTCAAGGAGAGCTTCCTCATGTTCCGCCGGCGTGAAGCCGTCCCGTTCGCTTTCGTGGCCGAGGCCGACCGATTCCGCAGCAATGTCGCCCCGCCGCCCCGGGAGCGCGCCACCGTCTCCCAGCTGGCGGCCCGCTCCCTCGTGGGGCTGACCGTGATCGCCGGTCTCGTCGGATCGCTGCTCCTCGGCCTTCCGGCCCTCGCCCCGGAGCAGACTCCGTCGCACAGCCAGCAGACCGAGGCCGCCCACCGCTGACTCGTACGGACCCCTGGGGTGGTAGGGGCGGGGGCCCGCTCGGTAGCCTCACCGGGCACAGCAATCGAGCGTGCTTGTGAGTGAGGATCAGTCGTGCCCCTGCCCTTTCTGACGGCCGACCGCGCGTTTGACGCGAGCGCTGAGGACATTGCGCTGCCGTTCGACGACCACGACAGCTGGCGGCGCCCCTACCGCCCCGGGCCGTGGCGGGTCGCGGCGGCGGCCACCCTGTTGTTGCTCGCCTCGTTCGTGCTCATCGCGGGCATGATCATCGCGTTTGCCGGGGCGTTGCCCGGGGCTTCCCTATGTGTCGGCCTCGCCCTTGTGATGATCTTCTGCGCCCTGCGACTGCTGCGGATGGGTGCCTGGGTCAGCCGGCACGGTGTACGGCGGGTGGGCTTCTTCGTGACGACGACCGTGTCGTGGAGCCGGGCCGCCACGGTTCGTACGGTGCAGCAGCCGGTGAGGTGGCTCGGCTTCCCCCGCACCGTGCAGGGTCAGGCCCTGATCGTCGTACGGAAGGGTGGCGAGGCCGTGCCGCCGCTGCTCACCGACTGCAACGCGGACTTCCTCGGGCGTGGCGAGGCGTTCGACCGGGCCGCCGACACGATCGAGGCATGGGGAGACGAGTACCGGCGCGGCTGAGGGCTGTCCCGTAGGGCCTTCGTTTGAAGTAGTGGCAGATCACCGGGCCGAACGAGGCCGGCTGGACCGGTCGGCCGGATCCGCTTCGCCCTCCGCGACGAACCTGCCTACCCACATGTGAGCCGTCGTGCGCGAGACACCCGCCTCGGCCACGGCTTGGACATGGTGTACGGCGTCCGGTTCCTTCCTCGGACGCCGTACGGGCTCGAACGTCTCCTCAGTCGCCGGACGGGACCGAGGTGGCGGACGAGCCCGGTGCGCCCGTCGGCCTCGGGCTCATGTGCAGGGCGATGGCGCGCTGCATGGCCTTGCGGGCGCGCGGGGTGTCCCGGGCGTCCTGATAGGCGACGGCGAGGCGGAACCAGCAGCGCCAGTCGTCCGGGGAGTCCTCGGTCTCCTCGCGGCGCCGTGCGAACACCGCGTCGGCCGAGTCGCGGTCGATACGGCCTCCCGGGGTGCGGACCAGTTCGTCGACCGGCAGGCCGCCCTCGGATTCGAGTTCGGCGGCGAGGGCGTTGGCCCTGCGGACGAACTGGGTGTTCTTCCAGAGGAACCAGATACCGATCACCGGCAGGATCAGTACCGCGACCCCGAAGGTGACCGTGATCAGCGTGCCGTGCTCGATGAGCAGCAGGCCACGGCTGCCGACCAGGACGAAGTAGAAGACCAGGACGGCAGCGGTGACGAGATAAGTGATCTTTGCGCGCATGGCGGTGGGCTCAGTCAATTCAGGTCGAGGAAGTGTTCCAGGCCGAAGGTGAGGCCCGGAGTGGTCGCCACGCGGCGCGCGCCGAGCAGGATGCCCGGCATGAAGCTGCTGTGGTGCAGGGAATCGTGGCGGATGGTGAGGGTCTCCCCCTCGCCGCCGAGCAGCACCTCCTGGTGAGCCAGGAGCCCGCGGAGCCGGATCGCGTGGACCGGGACCCCGTCCACGTCCGCGCCGCGGGCGCCGTCGAGCGCCGTGGCCGTGGCGTCCGGCTGCGGGGCGCAACCGGCCTTTCGCCGGGCCTCGGCGATCAGCTGGGCGGTGCGGGTGGCAGTGCCGGACGGAGCGTCGACCTTGTTGGGGTGATGCAGTTCGATGACCTCGACGGACTCGAAGTAGCGGGCTGCCTGCTCGGCGAACTTCATGGTGAGGACCGCGCCGATGGAGAAGTTCGGCGCGATGAGCACACCGGTCTCCGGGGAGGCGGAGAGCCAGGTGTTCAGCTGCGCGAGCCGCTCGTCGGTCCAGCCGGTGGTGCCGACGACCGCGTGGATGCCGTGCCGGATGCAGAAGTCGAGGTTCCCCATCACCGACCCGGGCGTGGTGAGTTCGACCACGACCTGGGCGTCGTTCTCGGTGAGGGTCTCCAGCTTGTCGCCTCGGCCGAGAGCGGCCACCAGTTCCATGTCGTCGGCCGCCTCGACGGCTCGTACGGCTGCCGATCCGATGCGGCCCTTGGCGCCGAGAACGGCCACGCGCAGCTTGCTCATTGCTCTGCTTCCTTACGGGTGGGGTTAGGAGACCGCTTCGTCGAGGCGGCCGGCCTGCTTGTCCTTCAGCGGACCGATGACGGAGAGCGACGGTCGCTGTCCGAGGACTTCGCCGGCCACCGCCCGGACGTCATCGGGGGTGACCTGCGCCATCCGGGAGAGCAGGTCGTCGACCGACAGCTGCTCGCCCCAGCACAGCTCGCTCTTGCCGATACGGTTCATCAGCGCACCGGTGTCCTCCAGGCCGAGGACGGTGGAGCCGGAGAGCTGGCCGATGGCGCGGCCGATCTCCTCGTCGCTCAGTCCGTCGGACGCTACCCGGTCGAGCTCGTCACGGCAGATCTTCAGGACATCGTGGACCTGGCTGGGCCGGCAGCCCGCGTACACGCCGAAGAGTCCGCAGTCGGCGAAGCCCGAGGTGTACGAATACACGCTGTAGGCGAGGCCGCGCTTCTCCCGTACCTCCTGGAAGAGGCGGGAGCTCATGCCGCCGCCGAGTGCGGTGTTGAGTACCCCGAGTGCCCAGCGGCGCTCGTCGGTGCGGGCCAGACCGGGCATGCCGAGGACGACGTGGGCCTGCTCGGTCTTCCGGTTCAGTACCTCGACCCGGCCTGCTGTGCGCAGGGGGCGGGAGCCCTGGCGCGGTGCGACCGGGACGGCGTCGGTGCGGGTCAGCGCGCCGGCCCGCTCGAAGGCCCGGCGGACCTGGCGGACGACCGTGGCGTGGTCGACATTGCCCGCCGCGGCGACGACCAGGTGGGTCGGGTCGTAGTGCTTCTTGTAGAAGCGGGCGATCTGGCCGCGGCTGAGCGCGTTGATCGTGTCGACGGTGCCGAGGACCGGGCGGCCGAGGGGGGTGTCGCCGAGCATCGTGTGCGCGAACAGGTCGTGCACGCAGTCGCCCGGGTCGTCCTCGGTCATCGCGATCTCTTCGAGGATGACGCCGCGCTCGGCGTCGACATCCTCGGGGGCGATCAGCGAGCCGGTCAGCATGTCGCAGACGACATCGATGGCCAACGGCAGGTCGGTGTCGAGGACCCGCGCGTAATAGCAGGTGTACTCCTTCGCCGTGAAGGCGTTCATCTCGCCGCCGACCGCGTCGATCGCGGACGATATGTCGAGGGCACTGCGCCGGTCCGTGCCCTTGAACAGAAGGTGCTCGAGGTAGTGCGTCGCGCCGTTCAGCGTGGGTGTCTCGTCGCGTGATCCGACGTTGGCCCAGATCCCGAAGGTGGCGGAGCGTACGGAGGGCAGGGTCTCGGTGACGATCCGCAGACCGCCGGGGAGGACCGTGCGGCGGACGGTGCCGACGCCGTTGCTGCCCTTGAGAAGCGTTTGGGTACGGGCGACGGCCCGCGCCTCGAAGGAGGCGCGGGCCGTCGTCACGGAACTACGGGACGTCACTTGGCGGCGTCGTCCTTCTTCTCGTCCTCTTCGCCCTCGATCACGGGGATGAGGGAGAGCTTGCCGCGGGAGTCGATCTCGGCGATCTCGACCTGGACCTTGGCTCCGACCGCGACTACGTCCTCGACGTTCTCCACACGCTTGCCACCGGCGAGCTTGCGGATCTGCGAGATGTGCAGCAGGCCGTCCTTGCCCGGCATGAGGGAGACGAACGCACCGAAGGTGGTGGTCTTGACGACCGTACCCAGGTAACGCTCGCCGACCTCCGGCATGGTCGGGTTGGCGATCGCGTTGATCGTGGCGCGGGCGGCCTCGGCCTGCGAGCCCTGCTGGGCACCGATGTAGATGGTGCCGTCGTCCTCGATCGTGATGTCGGCGCCGGTGTCCTCCTGGATCTGGTTGATCATCTTGCCCTTGGGGCCGATGACCTCACCGATCTTGTCCACCGGGATCTTGACCGTGATGATCCGCGGGGCGTTCGGGGACATCTCGTCCGGGACGTCGATGGCCTCGTTCATCACATCGAGGATGTGGAGGCGGGCGTCACGGGCCTGCTTCAGCGCGGCGGCCAGGACCGAGGCGGGGATGCCGTCGAGCTTGGTGTCGAGCTGGAGCGCGGTGACGAACTGCTTCGTACCGGCGACCTTGAAGTCCATGTCACCGAACGCGTCCTCGGCACCGAGGATGTCGGTCAGGGCGACGTAGTGGGTCTTGCCATCGATCTCCTGGGAGATCAGACCCATGGCGATACCGGCGACGGCGGCCTTGAGGGGCACACCTGCGTTCAGCAGCGACATGGTGGAGGCGCAGACCGAGCCCATGGACGTCGAGCCGTTGGAGCCCAGCGCCTCGGAGACCTGACGGATCGCGTAGGGGAACTCCTCGCGCGACGGCAGCACCGGCACGATGGCGCGCTCGGCGAGCGCACCGTGGCCGATCTCGCGGCGCTTGGGCGAGCCCACGCGGCCGGTCTCACCGACGGAGTACGGCGGGAAGTTGTAGTTGTGCATGTAGCGCTTGCGGGTCACCGGGGAGAGGGTGTCCAGCTGCTGCTCCATGCGGAGCATGTTGAGGGTGGTGACGCCCAGGATCTGGGTCTCGCCACGCTCGAACAGCGCCGAGCCGTGCACGCGCGGGATGGCCTCGACCTCGGCGGCGAGCGTACGGATGTCCGTGACGCCACGGCCGTCGATGCGGACCTTGTCCTTGATGACGCGCTCGCGGACCAGCTTCTTGGTCAGCGCGCGGTAGGCACCGGAGATCTCCTTCTCGCGGCCCTCGAACTGCGGGAGCAGCTTCTCGCCGGCGATCTCCTTGATGCGGTCCAGCTCCGCCTCGCGCTCCTGCTTGCCGGCGATGGTGAGCGCCTTGGCGAGCTCGGTGCTGACGGCGGCGGTGAGCGCCTCCAGGACGTCGTCCTGGTAGTCGAGGAAGACCGGGAAGTCGCCGGTGGGCTTGGCAGCCTTGGCGGCGAGGTCCGACTGGGCCTTGCACAGGACCTTGATGAACGGCTTCGCGGCCTCGAGACCGGCGGCGACGATCTCTTCGGTCGGGGCCTCGGCGCCGTCCTTGACGAGCTGGATGGTCTTCTCGGTGGCCTCGGCCTCGACCATCATGATCGCAACGTCGCCGTCCTCGAGGACGCGACCGGCGACGACCATGTCGAAGACGGCGTCCTCGAGCTCGGTGTGCGTCGGGAAGGCGACCCATTGGCCCTTGATCAGGGCGACACGGGTGCCACCGATCGGGCCGGAGAAGGGCAGGCCCGCCAGCTGCGTGGAGCAGGAGGCGGCGTTGATCGCGACCACGTCGTACAGGTGGTCGGGGTTGAGCGCCATGATCGTCTCGACGATCTGGATCTCGTTGCGCAGGCCCTTCTTGAAGGAGGGGCGCAGCGGCCGGTCGATCAGGCGGCAGGTGAGGATGGCATCCTCGGAGGGGCGGCCCTCGCGGCGGAAGAAGGAGCCGGGGATCTTGCCGGCGGCGTACTGCCGCTCCTCGACGTCGACCGTGAGGGGGAAGAAGTCCAGCTGGTCCTTGGGCTTCTTGGACGCGGTGGTGGCCGACAGCACCATGGTGTCGTCGTCCAGGTACGCAACGGCGGAGCCGGCGGCCTGCTTGGCCAGGCGGCCCGTCTCGAAGCGGATGGTGCGGGTGCCGAAGGTTCCGTTGTCGATAACGGCCTCGGCGTAGTGGGTCTCGTTCTCCACTAGCGTTTTCTCCGATACATATCGTCTTCTCGCCCCCACGCCCGTGTGGCGGGGGACGGTGCGGAGAAGCCCTCCATCGGCGGGCCGGTCTTCGATCGAAGCACCCGGGTTGCAGTGTCCGGGGGCCACTACCGAGGACCGGCGGCGGGGAGGCTGCTTCTCACTCGTCTGTAGGACGTTCTGGGACCAGGTTACTGAGAATCGGCTCAGCTTGGCATTCCGGTCGTCCGGGCGAGCCGGACACGTCCCGTGCATACAGCAAAGGGAGCGGCTCCCTCAGTCGTGGGAACCGCTCCCTTCACGGCGTCTTACTTGGCGCCGCCGGCCGCACCGCGGCGGATGCCGAGGCGGTCGACCAGGGCACGGAAGCGCTGGATGTCCTTCTTGGCCAGGTACTGCAGGAGGCGGCGACGCTGACCGACCAGGATCAGCAGACCACGACGGGAGTGGTGGTCGTGCTTGTGGACCTTGAGGTGCTCCGTCAGGTCCGAGATCCGGCGGGAGAGCATGGCCACCTGGACCTCGGGGGAACCGGTGTCACCCTCCTTGGTGGCGAACTCGGACATGATCTGCTTCTTCGTAGCGGCGTCGAGCGACACGCGGTACTCCTCTTTGATGTTCGATGCGCCCGCGAGTGCCCCTGGTCTTGATCTCAGGGGGTCTTCCGTTACTCGGGGGCGAAGGTCCGATGAGCGCAGCCCTCAGGATGATCCGGGGGCGCGTACACAAACGGCCGTCACACAGCGTACCAGGCCGGAGGAGCCGGGATGCCTGGGGGTTCGGTGCCCCTGGAGACGCCCCGGCGCAGGGTGTCCTCGGTCGCGGGACGGGCTTGATCCAGTGCCCCTCCCGGCAAGCCTTGTCCCGGGGCAAACCTTTCCGGTCGCAGCACTAGCCGGTCAGGGCCCTGGCTCTGGCGAAGATGTCCAGTACGGCCAGGCAGAGCGGGACCAGGGAGAGGAGAAGGGCGCCCTCCGTGAGGTCGAGGAGGCGGCCCCAGAACGGGGAGAGTCCCTTCCGCGGAACGATCAGGCCGATCGCGGTGAGCAAGGTGGCGCCTGCGGCCACGGCGGCGGAGAGCCAGATCGTACGGATGTCCAGGGAGCCGCGGTCGCCGTAGCGGGCCAGCTCGTACAGCAGGTCGACCGGCGGGTTCAGGCAGAGGCCGAGGATCAGCAGGGCGATCGCGCCGATGCCCGCCACCAGAACGCAGGCCACCTGTGACGTGTAGCGGAAGAGGCGGGCGCGCAGCAGCATCGCGAGGCCGGTGGCGAGAGCGAGGAACTGTCCCCAGATGTTGTCGGAGAATCCGAGGACGGCAGCGGACCCGACGACGACCGCGGCGCAGCCGCCGACCAGGCCGAGCAGCATCTCGTGACCCCGGCGGGCCTGGGCCGCGATGCGGTCGGCGTCGACGGGGGCGCCCTCGGGGACGGTGTTCGGGTCGGCGAAGGTGTCGTCGTATCCGGCGGGGGCGGTGCGCGGCGACGCGTAGCCGATGGGCAGCCGGGCGAAGCGGGCGGAGAGACCGGGCAGGAAGGCGACGAGTCCGAGGGCGACCGGGGCGCAGACCGCGGCGGTGCCGGTGGCGGAGGACTCGGTGAGGATCGCGACGAAGGTGGCGAGGGTGCCGACGGTGGCGAGGAAGGTCGTCGCGACGAACGGGGCGTCGCCGCTGGGAGTGAGGGCGACGAGGACGACCGAGGCGATGAGCACGGCGACGCAGCCGAGCAGGAACTGGAGACGGCCGGGGCCCTGGCCGGCGTCCGGGCCGATGATGCCGGAGCCCGCGATGAGCACGAGGGGCAGGGCGCCGAGGCCGAGGGCGACGGCGGTGGCGCGGTCCGCGTAGACCCGGGCGCGTACCCCCGCGTACGCGGTCAGCAGCAGTCCGGCGCAGCCCGCGATGATGCCGGGCAGGCTGTGCATGTCGTGCCGTAGGGGGTCGGCGAACCAGAGGACGAAACCCATCAGCACGAGGAGCAGGACGCCGCCCACCAGACCGGCGCCGCGCAGCAGTTCGTCGCTCCACAGGTGCCGGTCGCGGGTGACGGCCGAGGCGACGGCGTCCGCGACGTCGTCGAAGACGGCCGGGGGCAGCGACTGTGCGAACGGGCGAAGGCTGAGGAGTTCACCGTCGAGCACCTGCTGGGCGGCGAGGGTGCGCGCGCCGTCGAGGACGGTCCCGTCGCGGCGTACGAGGTGGTAGCCGGCCGGGGTACCGACCGGCTGGGTCTGACCGGTGAGCCGGAGGATCTCCGGGTAGACGTCGGCGACGGCGATGTCCACCGGAAGAGCGACATCGATACGGCTGTCGGGCGCCACGACAGTGACGCGGCAGAAGCCCGTCGCTGCAGTCGAACTCACGTGTCTGGTCCCCCCTGATTCGCGGTTGCGCACAGTGCGCGCGCCACCCTACCGGGAGGGATGAAGGTCATCGGCAAGTAGGATCGCCGTCGCGCGGAGGGACGTTCGCGCGCAGAGCCAGCCACGGGGGGTCCGGCGCCGGTCCGATCGGCCTTCCGCCCGTCCGTTCCGAGGGATTGGTGTTCCGGTGAGCCAGATCGTCGTGAAGCGAGCTCCGCGGTCACTGCCGCCGGAACTGCCCATGGACGAATTGACGTTGGAGGCCCCTCCCGAGCTGCCGCGCGGTCAGCAGGAGGGCATGCTGATGCAGATCCTGCCGGTGCTCGGCATGGGGTCGTCGGTGGTCTTCTTCTTCTCTCCGCAGGCCCCTCCGTTCATGCGGATCATGGGCGTTCTGATGCTTGTCTCGACCGTCGGAATGGTGGTCGCGCAGCTGGTCCGGTACCGCCGCGGTACGCAGGGGCAAATGGCAGATGCGCGGCGCGACTACCTCAAATATTTGGCGCAGACACGGCGTACGGTGCGTCGGACCGCACGCGCCCAGCGTGACGTACAGCTGTATCTGCAGCCCGCCCCCGAGCAGTTGTGGTCGGTGGTCGCCGAGGGCAGCCGGGTGTGGGAACGACGGGTCGGGGACAAGGACTTCGGGCAGGTGCGGGTCGGCCTCGGGGCGCAGCAGCTGTCGACTCCGCTGGTCGCTCCGGACACGGCTCCGGTGGATGAGCTGGAACCGATGTGCGCCGGGGCGATGCAGCAGTTCCTCGCGGTGCACGGGTCGTTGGACGGGCTGCCGATGGCCGTGTCGATGCGGGCGTTCTACCACGTGACGGTCTCCGGTCAGCCCGAGGCGGCGCAGTCGGCGGCGCGCGCGATGGTCGCGCAGCTGGTGACGCTGCACTCCCCCGAGGATCTGCTGGTCGCCGTGGTGGCGGCGCCGGGTGCGGTGACGCGCTGGGACTGGACGAAGTGGCTTCCGCATGTCCAGGTTCCGGGGCAGATCGACGGGGCCGGCACGAAGCGGCTGTTCAGCGATGATCTGAACGAGTTGGAACAGCTGTTGGCGAGCAGGCTGGAGGGTCGGCCGCGGTTCGGCCGGGAGAGCCGGCCGCTTCTGGACCAGCCGCACGTCGTGGTGGTGCTCGACGGGGGGATGGTGCCACCGGACTCCCTGTTCGCTGCGGCCGAGGGGCTGCAGGGCGTGACGATCGTCGAGCTGGTGTCCGCCGAGCTCGACGAGCCGCGCGGCGGTCTTTCCGTGGTGGTGCGGCCCGGGCTGCTGCGCCTGGAGTCGGGGGCGGGTCTGGCGTACGAGGGTGTGCCGGACGGGATGTCGCTCCCGGCGGCGGAGGCGCTGGCCCGGCAGCTGGCACCCCTGCGGATGGGCGGGGGCGACGACGACGAACCGCTGCTCGCCAACCTGGACTTCACGGATCTGCTGAACCTCGGCGACGCGGGGTCGGTCGACGTGGCACGCACCTGGCGGCCTCGGTCGGTCTCGGAGCGGCTGCGGGTACCGATCGGGGTCGGCGAGGACGGTCAGCCGGTGATGCTGGACCTGAAGGAGGCCGCGCAGGAGGGCATGGGTCCGCACGGGCTGTGTGTCGGTGCGACGGGGTCCGGCAAGTCGGAGCTGCTGCGGACACTGGTGCTGGGGCTCGCGGTCACACACTCCTCGGAGACACTCAACTTCGTGCTGGCGGACTTCAAGGGCGGTGCGACGTTCGCCGGGATGTCGCACATGCCGCACGTGGCGGCGGTCATCACCAACCTGGCGGACGATCTGACGCTCGTGGACCGCATGGGTGACGCGATCCGCGGTGAGCTGCAGCGCCGGCAGGAACTGCTGCGCTCGGCCGGCAATTACGCCAACATCCACGACTACGAGAAGGCGCGCGCGGCGGGAGCGGCTCTGGAGCCGCTGGCCTCTCTGGTCCTGGTCATCGACGAATTCAGCGAACTGCTGACCGCCAAGCCGGACTTCATCGACATGTTCATCCAGATCGGCCGCATCGGCCGGTCGCTGGGTGTGCATCTGCTGCTCGCCTCGCAGCGTCTGGAGGAGGGCAAGCTGCGCGGGCTCGACACCTACCTCTCCTACCGGATCGGTCTGCGGACCTTCTCGGCCGCCGAGTCCCGTACGGCGCTGGGGGTGCCCGACGCGTATCACCTGCCGTCGGTTCCGGGCTCCGGCTATCTCACGTTCGGTACGGACGAGATGACCCGGTTCAAGGCGGCGTACGTGTCGGGGACGTACCGCACAGGTGGTCCCGACCTGTCGGTGGGGACGCTGCCGATCGAGCGGCGGCCCGCAGTGTTCAGCGCGCTGCCGGTGCCGGTGGTGCACGCGGCGCCGGATCCGGCGCATGTGGTGGCCGCGCGGACGGGGGCGGAGGACGACGCGCTCGCGGACACGGTGCTCGATGTGATCGTGCGGCGTCTTGAGGGTCAGGGGGTGCCCGCCCATCAGGTGTGGCTGCCGCCGTTGGACCGGGCGCCGACGCTGGATCAGCTGCTGCCGGGGCTCGGGCCGAGCGCGGAGCGAGGATTCACCTCTACGGAGTACACGCGTCCTGGCGGACTGACCGTTCCGCTCGGGCTGATCGACAAGCCCTTCGAGCAGCGGCGCGAGGTGCTGTACCGGGACTTCTCGGGAGCGGCGGGCCACATGATGGTCGTCGGCGGTCCGCAGTCCGGCAAGTCGACGCTGGTGCGCACGCTGATCTCGTCGTTCGCGCTGACCCACACCCCGCGGGAAGTGCAGTTCTACGGGCTCGACTTCGGTGGCGGCGGCCTGGTGTCGCTTGCGGAGCTGCCACATGTCGGCGGGGTGGCCTCGCGACTGGACCCGGAGCGGGTACGGCGTACGGTCGCGGAGGTCGCCGGCGTGCTGAGCAGGCGCGAGGAGTTCTTCCGTGCGCACTCCATCGACTCCGTCGCCACCTACCGGCGCAAACGGGCCCTCGGCGAACTCCCCGGTGAGGCCTGGGGCGACGTCTTCCTGGTGGTCGACGGCTGGGGCGGCTTCCGGGCCGAGTACGAGATGCTGGAGCACGTCGTCACGGACATCGCCGCGCGCGGTCTCGGGTACGGCATCCACGTCGTCATCACGGCCGCCCGGTACATGGAGGTGCGGGCCGCGCTGAAGGACCAGATCCTCGGGCGGCTCGAACTGCGGCTCGGCGATGTCATGGACTCCGAGTTCGACCGCAAGGTCGCGGTGAACGTGCCGCAGGGTGTCCCGGGCCGTGGTCAGGTGCCGGAGAAGCTGCACTTCATGGGGGCGCTGCCGCGTATCGACTCCAGCAGCAGCGCTGCCGATCTCGCCGACGGCGCGGCGACGTTCGTCGAGACGGTGAAGACGAACTGGGCGGGGTCGGCGGCCCCTGCCGTGCGCCTGCTGCCGCGCAAGCTGCCTGCCGACCAGCTTCCGGAGGGCTTCGAGTTCCCGCAGCGGGGCATCGCGATCGGGATCGACGAGACCGATCTGGAGCCGGTGTTCGTCGACTTCGAGACGGATCCGTTCTTTCTGGTCTTCGGCGAGAGCGAATCGGGGAAGACGAACCTGCTGCGGCTGATCGCCAAGCAGATCTCGGAGCGCTACTCCCCGGACGAGGCGAAGCTCGTCGTCGGCGACTACCGGCGGGCCCTGCTGGGTGCGCTGCCGGAGAGCCATCTGCTGGAGTACGCGCCGATGGCGAGCTCGATGCAGATGCATATGGAGGCGCTGGCCGGCGTGTTCGCTCGGCGGCAGCCGCCGACGGATGTCACGCCGCAGCAGTTGCGCGACCGCAGCTGGTGGACCGGGCCGCAGATCTTCGTCATCGTCGACGACTACGACGTGGTGGCGACGAACGCGGGCAATCCGCTGGCCCCGCTGGCGGAGTATCTGCCGTTCGCACGGGACACGGGTGTCCGGTTCGTCATCGCGCGCAACTCGGCCGGGGCGTCGCGGGCGATGTACGAGTCGTTCATGCAGCGCATCAAGGAGCTGGGGGCGCAGGGCGTGGTGCTGTCCGGCGATCCGTCCGAGGGCGATCTGATCGGTTCGGTGCGCGGGCATGGGATGCCACCGGGACGCGGTTACTTCGCCTCGCGGCGGCGGGGGAACCCGCTGGTGCAGATCGGGCGACTGCCGGAGCTGCGCTGAAGCCACGGGGGCCACGCCGCGGGCAACCGCAGCCGGGTCGCAGGCATGCTCCGGTGAGGCTGCGTGCAGGCCGGGCGGTCCCTACCACTGCGGTGCGGAGGCTGTCCATACCGGCCCGGTGGGGCGTGGGAGCGGCGATAGTCTGCACACGGGCGACGCAACGTACCGCCGTGGGAGAGGAAAGGCACCTGATGGGCACACAAGCGGAGAAGGACGAGCTGTACGCACTCGACATCTCGGGGGTGGAGTGGCTGAGTGCCCCCGGTACGGAAGACGCCGAGGAGCGCGTCGAGATCGCCCATCTGCCGGGCGGGGCGGTGGCGATGCGGTCCTCGCTCGATCCGGAGACGGTGCTGCGGTACACGGAGGCCGAGTGGCGGGCCTTCGTCCTGGGCGCGCGGGACGGCGAATTCGACCTGACCTAGGGCGTGTGTCGGACAGGGGAAGGGGCATGCTGCGGTGAGTGTGCCCCTTCTCCGTGTGTGGTGCGCGGTCAGTACGCCTCGGTGAACGCGCGCGAGGACTTGAGGTCCGTCGCGCGGTAGTGGTCCTTGCCGTTCTCGATGATCTTCGCGACCTCCTCCAGCCGCTCCTTCATGTCATCGGCCCTGCCCCTGTACTTGTGCTGGAGTGCCACATACTCCCGGTGGGCCTCGCCGTCCCAGGTGTCGGTGACGACCTTCAGCGCGGCGTTCATCTCCTGCAGGTCCTTGACGATGTTCTTCGACACCGCACGGATGCGGTTCGCCATCTCCTGGACGCTCTCGTACCTGACCTTGGTGTTCGGGTCCTGTCCGGTCATCTGTCTGCTCCTCGGTGCTCGGCTGGTGTGCGGAAGGCGGGCTGCGGCGTGGTTCGGCCGCGTTCAGACGCCGTTCAGCCCGGAGGTGTTGACGGGCGACGCCTGCCCCTTGACCGCGCCGAAGGCCGCACGGACCTCCTCGTCGTTGGCGTTGCTGAGGTTCTTGGTCTCGCTCACCGCGTTCAGAAGGACGTTGAGCATCCGGCGGATCTGGTCGTGGTCCTCGTTGATCATGACCTGTGCGGAAGTGAATCCCGACGCCCCGACACCGGTCCATCCGGCGGCAGCCGTCTCAAGGATGTTGGCCAGTTCCCTGGACTGCCTGGACACCGCTCCCGCGGTTTCGATGATCTTGTTCTTCGCCTGGGTGATCGGATCGTCGGCGAGTGCGAAACCACCTGAAGGGTTGGTCATCCGGAGGTCCTATCTCTCAGTTCCCGGTCCCGACCGCATCGTGCGGCCAGGCTTTCTTCCGGCCCCGAGTACTCCTGGTGCGGAGTCGGGGAAGTGCGGGGACGGGAGAGGTACGGCGGTGTCTCCGCGCCCCTGGACCGGATGCGACCACGTCTCGTTCCCCCGTCACATTCGTGAAGTCGGCTCCCACCCTAGCCACATCGCCGCCTCCCCCCAACTGCACTTTCCGAGAGAGGAGTTAGTTCACCTGGACGTGTGCTCACCGCTCACTGCACACCCCGCCGTCGCCGGAGATCCCGGACGACGGTCGCGGTACCGGCGACCACGGAGATCAGCACGGCCGCCAGGACCAGTGCGTACGTCGCATACCGCTCGCTGCGCTCCTGCGAGGTCTCGGACATCGACAGCCGTGCCGGGTCGGGGGCCTGGGCCTTCGGAGGTCCCGCGTCCGGGTGCGCGGCGTCCTGCGGGGTGTCGTCGCCGGAGAGTGCGCGGACCGGGTCGACGACGCCCCAGCCGACGAAGTCGTCATGGCCGTTGACGGAGCGTTCAGCGGTCTGTTCGATCCGGGCGACGATCTGGGCGGCCGTCCATTTCGGGTACTTGGCGCGCATCAGGGCGGCGACCCCGGCCACGTACGGAGCGGAGAAACTGGTGCCGTTGTCGGTGCACTGGCCGTAGCCGGGGACGGTGGAGACGATGTCGACACCCGGTGCGGCGACGCCGACGAACGCACCGGCCTGGGAGAAAGGGGCGCGTTCGTTGTTGCGGTCGGACGAGGCGACGGCGAGGACGCCCTCGAAGGCCGCCGGATAGGTGCTCCGCAGCTTGCCGTCCATGCCGTCGTTGCCCGCGGAAGCGACCACGACGATGTTCTTGTGGAGCGCCCTGGCCACTGCCCTGCCCAGCGCGGATGTGGGTGTCAGCGGCTTCGTGGTGTCCTGGGAGATGTTGATGACCTGGGCCCCTTCGGCGATCGCATGATCGATCGCGGTGGCCATCGTGGTGTCCTTGCCACTGTTCTTCTCGTCGTTCTGGCGGATCGGGACGATCGTGGCCTCGGGGGCGAGTCCGACGAAGCCGGTGCCCTTGCGGGGGCGAGCGGCGATGATGCCGGCGACCTTGGTGCCGTGGCCGACCTCGTCGACCGTGCCGTCGCTCGTGCCGCCCTCCAGGTAGTCGGCGCCCGCGGAGGCGTCGACGGCGTCCTGGAGCTGGGGGTTGGTGTTGTCGACGCCGGTGTCGATGACGGCGACGCGGACGCCCTTGCCCTTGGTGTCCTGCCACAGTTCGTCGAGGAGGACCCGCTGCAACGACCAGGGGCGGCCGGCGAACTGCTTCTTCATCGGGAACGTGCATTCGCCGCTGCCGTCCAGGGCCGGCCGACCGGTTCCCCGGGCGTCTTCGGCGGCATATGCGGCGTGCGGCGCCGCGAGTGCGGCCAGTGCGGCGCCGGCCGCCGTCAGCAGGGCCGTCTTCCGGTACAACATTCGTTCCTCTTCCCCGGGTTCCACCAGCTCCGAGCGGGTGTCCCGGTCACGAGCCCTGGGGCTGACGGGCGCTGTTGGTGTCGAGCCGGGGCCCCTTGGACAGGAACTCGGACCAGGCGATCGGCACGAGGACGGGCGCCACCTTTTCGTATCCGAGCCTGATCTGCGCCTGGCTGGGCTCGGGGCGGCCGTCCGTCTGGTTCTGCTGGTCGCCGGCTCCGATGTCGGAGCGGGCGGCGTCGCTGTCGCCGTTCGCCTGTACCGCGTACCGCAATCCGGTGTCGGTCACCAGGAAGAGTGATCCGTCGGGGCGCGTCTGCGTCCCCCGGACCTGGGTGTAGAGGAGACCGCTGCCGGGGGTGACATACGTGCTGGTGCCACCGGTGCCGACAGTGGCGGGGTACGAGGTGCCCGCCCAGGTGCTCAGCGTCGTACGGCCCGTGTCGTCCACCGTGCGCAGCACGCTGCAGATGGTGTCCCGGCCGCCGCTGCCGCCCTCCACGGAGTTCACCTGGTCGGCCTTCCGGGCCGGCCAGTGCGCGGCCTGGCCGGCGAAGGTCGCACGGTCGGGGACGAAGTCCTGCAGACCGACGGCGCGTGCCTCGCTGTCCAGGTTCAGCCCCGCGGTCTGCGGGGAGTTGATCAGCAGCCAGGCGGTGAACGCGGAGATCGGCTGAATCCTGCCGTCGAGCACGACGTAATGGCTGATGCCTTCGCCGTTCCTGGTTCTGAGGACCATGCCGACCCGGTTCTCCTGGGCGGAGAGCTGGCCCTGGACGTGTGCGGGTGCGCCGACCGTGCCGGGGATCCGCGGGAAGACGATCGGGCTGCCGTCGTGCAGTGTGGCCAGCCAGTCGTCGGTGACGGACTGCGGGAGCCGGCTGCCGACCAGCGCGCTGGTCAGATGGCCGTTGTCGGCGGCGGTCTCGTCGATGCGGTACTTGGTGCCGCTCGCGTCGACGAGGTAGCGGGCGCCGGTCTGGCCCTTGACGAAGAGCACCTGGCCTCCGCTGAGCTGCTTTCGGCCCTCGGTCAGCTCGTTGTCGCGTTCGGCGAAGACGAAGGCGGCCTTCTGCACGGTGTTGCCCTTGCCGCCGGGCTGAACGCAGACCGCCCACCGCTTCGCTGTGCCCGCGTCCTTCGCCTCGGGCAGCCGGTCGGGGGCGTACGGGATGCCGAGGATCGGTCCGCGCGGCGGTTCGCCCGCGTCGAGGATCTCGTCGGGGACCTGGATGACCTCGTACTGCTGCGGGGTGAGGAGGAGCCGGGCCGAGGCGAGGTTCAGTACGGGATGCAGCAGGGTCTTTTTCTTCTTGCCCTTGCCGGTGGTGAGCACCACGTAGCGGGTGGTGGACTTCTTGCCGACGATCACCTTGGCGAAGGGCTTGTCCCAGTCCTTGGGTGCCGTGGGCTTGAACATGCCGTAGGCGCCGAAGCCCGCGAGGATCAGCGCCCCGGCCACCATGCTCGGCAGGATTGCGCGCAGCGGGCGCGGGGCGCCCTCCTCGGTGCCGGTGGGAGACGGTTGGAGGAATGCCGCCACTGTGCGTTTCTTCGCAAAGGTGTACGCGTTGAGCTCATCCCGCCGTGATGCCATGAGTTCGTCTGTCTCCCGTGTCTCCCCGCGCGGCTTCAGGAGTTCGTGTCCCCCGACCCCTGTGCCGGACCCCGGTTGCCGGACCTCGCTGCCGGACCGGCCCCTACTATGCCTGCCGATGGCGGGCGGCTGCGGGGCGGGTAGGGTGATCCAGCCGCCAAAGCCCCCGGCGGGACAGGGGTGATCGGGTCGAATGGGGGCCTTACGAACGGGGGAATGCCGGAATGGTGGGTTCCGCAACGCGGACACGTCCGGCCGGTA
The DNA here is from genome assembly GCF_042801455.1 of Streptomyces sp. NPDC057565. Lineage (NCBI taxonomy): Bacteria > Bacillati > Actinomycetota > Actinomycetes > Kitasatosporales > Streptomycetaceae > Streptomyces > Streptomyces sp. NPDC057565. The sequence continues at coordinate 21,105 of NZ_JBHVFU010000055.1, forward strand.
ACACCAGGCCCTCCGATCCTCCCCGGACCACCGGAACAGCAGCCTCCGGCGTCCCGGACCGAGGCGCCCACGGCCCCGGCGGGCAGGCCGTGACGCGGCTGAACGGACGCCCCGGGCACATTGGTTCGTTCCGATTGCAACAACTCGTGTTGATCGAGATCGCGGCCGCGCTGCTCTTCGCCGCGTGGGTGGTCGAACCCCTGCTGCTCGTCCCGGCCACGGTGTTCGCCACGCTGCTGGTGATGCTCGCCGTCGTCCGCAGGCGCCGCCGTTCGCTGCCGGAGTGGCTGGCCACCGCGCTCGCCCTGCGCGCACGCACCCGCAGGGCCGCCTCGCTGGTGCCGCCCGCGGGTACCGAGCCGGGGATCGCGCCCGTCGTCGAGTGTGAACCGGCGCTGCGTACCTACGCGTTCAGCGACCGCGACCGGCGGCCGGTCGGCATGATCGGCGACGGTACGTTCGTCACAGCTGTCCTGCAGGTCGAGTCGGACGCCACGGCGCTGCGGCCCGACCGGTCCGCGCGGCCGCTGCCCCTGGCGCTCGTGGGGGATGTGCTCCACGTCGACGGCATCCGCCTGGAGTCGGCGCAGATCGTGCAGCACACCCAGCCCGCCCCCGCCCCGCATCTGCCCGCTCAGTCCATCGCGGCACGCAACTACACGCCATTGCAGGCGCAGACGGGATCGCCCGCGCTCCGGATCACCTGGATCGCACTCAAGCTCGACCCCGAGCTGTGCCCGGAGGCCGTGCAGGCGCGCGGCGGCGGCATCGTAGGGGCGCAGAAGTGCGTGGTGCGCGCCGCCGACCAGCTGGCCAGCCGGCTGACCGGGGCGGGATTCCGCGCGACAGTGCTGACCGAGCAGGAGTTGACGTCGGCGATCGCGACCTCGGTCTGCGTCAGCCAGACGGCGATGGCGCAGGCGGGCCGGACCGGGTCGCCGGTACGGCGCACCGAGGAGACCTCCCGGACCTGGCGCTGCGACGACCGGCATCACACGACCTACTGGGTAAACCGCTGGCCGCAGTTCGACAGCGGCGCGGGGAACGGCGGGGCGTCGATGCCGCAGCTGGTCGCCCTGCTCACCTCGATGCCGGCGCTCGCCACGACCTTCAGTTTGACGATGAGTCACACTGCACGGCAGGAGATCTCGATCGCGGGGCACGTCCGGGTCACCGGACGCAGCGACGAGGAACTGCTCGCCGCGCGACATGAGTTGGAGCGCACCGCGCGCGGCGTGAAGACGTCACTGGTGCGGCTCGACCGCGAGCAGCTGCCCGGCATGCTCGCCACACTTCCGCTCGGGGGTACCCGCTGATGTCACCCTCCACCCGTGCTCGCACCCGGCTGGGCTTCGGGCTGATCGGACCGCGACGGGAGCGGCACACGGTCTCCGTCGACCAACTGGCAGCACTGGCCCTTCCGGTGGGTGACGACGGCACTGTGATCGGCGTGGGCGCCGAAGGGCGACCCGCCGTGCTGGGCCTCAACCGGCCGACCCCGTACGACGTCACGCTGATCGGCGGGCTGTGGACGGCACAGGTGCTGGCGCTGCGGGCGGCGGCGACCGGTGCCCGGATCGTGGTGGAGACCGGTCGCGCCCACGCCTGGACGACTCTCGCGCAGGCGGCCGGCGGCGGCCAGCCGTGCATCTCGCTGCACGACGTGGGGCGGGTGCCGCCGCAGGGCGCCTCGGCCGGCAGTCTGGTGGTCGTGGTGCGGGACTGCGGCATACGGCCGCCGCGCGGGCGCGTGGTGTCCGGTCCCTGGCAGTCGGTGCTGACACTGCTTCCGTATCTGAGTCCCGTGGCGCCCCGGCTGATCGAGAAGTCGTCCCTGGTGGGGATTCAGCGGGTGTCTCCCGATGAAGCAGCACAGATCGGGCGAATCGCGCACCTGTCGGCAACCGAGATGCAGGCACTGTCGACTCTGGCGGACGGGGTCACCCTCTGGTGCGGGAAGGGGGATCGGCAGTTCGTGATGACTCAGGCGACCGATGCCGAGAGCGGACTGCTGGGCAGTGCGCGCCGGATGGACTGAGCGTACGGAACGTTTGGAATTCCGTACGCAGATGTACAAGTTTGACCGCTTCGCCGTTCACAATCCGCCGCAATCGGTTCACTTGAGGGCGGTGAGTGATGCACGGGACAGCCCTTACGGTGCCCTACGGCCTGCCGGAGCGGGCCCGATGACGATTAGGGTGGGTCCGGGCGCGGCAGAAGACCTGCGGGCAGGCAATGCGCGCCCCGAGGGGGAGAGCCGGGCGGTTCGGAATACGGGAACGGCCGCCCCCACCCACCACGGCACAAGGGTGCTCGACCACACCAGGAGGCAAAGTGAACGGCGATCGGGACGAAATCCGAGGGGGCTGGAGCAGGCCCGTCGACGAGTCGTCCGACGCGGAGCCCGCCGAGATGACGGGTGAGTTCACCATCGACTACACCCCGCCCGCCTGGTACACGCAGAACGCGTCGGGGGACTCGTCGGGCGGGGCCGGAACGCACCTGGCGCCACCTCCGCCACCCAATGGGGCGCCTGTGTCCGCGCCCGGCCTGCCGGTCGGGGGCGGCTTCGAACCCGACTGGACCCCGGCGCCGCCCGCGCCTGCGCCCGCTCCGCCTGTGGCCCCTGTGGGCCAGACGCCTCCTGTCGCTTCCGCCGCAGCTTCTTCGCCCGCCCCTACGGAGGGCGCGGGGAGCGGTGCGCCGGATCCGTTCGGGGGTGGTGATGTGGAGAGCGGCGCGACCATGCGTTTCTCACCTGCCGCGCTGAAGCGCGAGATCGCGGAGCGGGAGGCAGCTGCGCTGGCGGCCGCGGACGGGGTACGGGTCGGTTCCGGTGCCGGCTCCGAAGCCTCTGGTGACGGCCCGGTCGGTACGGACACGGGCGTGACGGCCGGAGCCGATTCCGTACCGTCGGATTCCGTCCGGTCCGAGCAGCCCGAGCAGCCCAGCCGGGCCGATGCCGCACAGCCTTCGGACGCGGAGGCCGACAACGGTACGCACTCCGTTGCCGAGGACGCTCCGAATGACGGCGCCGACGCTCCGTCCGACACACCCGCCGACTCCGTGCCCGCAGCTGCCGCTCCGGCTCCGGCACCTCAGGACGCCGCGCCGCCCGCCGCCCCGACGCCGTGGGCCCCGGCGCCGCCCGCGCAAGGCGGCCTGCCGCCGCTGCCGCCCTCCTTCCAGCCCGCCACTCCGCAGCCCAACGCGCCCCAGCCGGCGCCGCAGTGGCCCGCGACGACTCCGGCTCCCGCTCCGGCGAGCGAGGCGCCCGGTGGTTACGGTTTCCCGAACGCTGCACAGACACCGCAGCCGCCTCAGGCACCGCAGTTCCCGCAGCCCGCCCAGCTGCCCGCACCGCAGCCGCCGGCTCAGGGAACACCTGCGCAGCAGGGCAGTTACGGATTCCCCCAGTCACCACAGGCACCCCAGTGGCCCGCACAGCAGGAAGCAGCACAGGGCGGTTACGGATTCCCCCAGCCGCCCCAGCCCCACCAGGCGCTCCAGCCGCCCCAGGCACCTCAGGCACCTCAGGCACCCCAGCCGCCGGTTCAGGGCGCTCCCCACCTGCCCACGCCGGTCGCCCCGCAGCCGCTCTCCCAGCAGCTGCCGCCGCAGCAACAGCCGCCGCAGGGAGCGCCCGTGGATCCGCGGACCGGGGCGGCCTGGCCGACGGCGGTCACGCATGACCAGCGCGAGCGGTCCGTACCGGGTGCTCCGCTCGGCTACACGGCGGCCGTGGAGCTCTCCTCCGACCGTCTGGTCCGGGGCAAGCAGAAGGCGAAGAGCAGCCGCGCACCGTCCGCTGCCTCCCGCTTCAAGCTGGGCAGCAAGAAGGAAGAGATCGAGCGGCAGCGCAAGCTCGACCTGATCCGTACCCCCGTGCTGTCCTGCTACCGGATCGCGGTCATCAGCCTCAAGGGCGGTGTCGGGAAAACCACGACGACCACCGCGCTCGGCGCGACGCTGGCCACCGAGCGGCAGGACAAGATCCTCGCCATCGACGCCAACCCGGATGCCGGTACGCTCGGCCGCCGGGTGCGCCGCGAGACCGGGGCGACCATCCGTGACCTGGTCCAGGCGATCCCGTATCTCAACTCGTACATGGACATCCGCCGCTTCACCTCGCAGGCGCCGTCCGGCCTGGAGATCATCGCCAACGACGTGGACCCGGCAGTCTCGACGACCTTCAACGACGAGGACTACCGGCGCGCGATCGACGTCCTCGGCCGGCAGTACCCGATCATCCTCACCGACTCGGGCACCGGTCTGCTCTACAGCGCGATGCGTGGAGTGCTGGACCTCGCCGATCAGTTGATCATCATCTCGACCCCGTCGGTCGACGGCGCGTCCAGCGCCTCCACCACACTGGACTGGCTCTCGGCGCACGGGTACGCGGATCTGGTGCAACGGTCCATCACCGTCATCTCCGGGGTCCGCGAGACCGGCAAGATGATCAAGGTCGATGACATCGTGCAACACTTCGAGACGCGCTGCCGGGGCGTGGTCGTCGTCCCGTTCGACGAGCATCTGTCGGCCGGTGCCGAGGTCGATCTCGACATGATGCGTCCGAAGACGCGTGAGGCGTACTTCAACCTCTCCGCGATGGTGGCCGAGGACTTCGCGCGCGCCCAGCAGCAGCAGGGACTGTGGACCTCGGACGGCAGCAACCCGCCGCCGCAGTACGCCCCGCCGATGCCCGGACACCAGATGCCCGGTCAGCAGCAGTACGCACCGCAGCAACCGGGTCAGCCGTATCCGCCCCAGCAGCCTCAACAGCCTCAGGGTCCGGGACAGCCGTACCCGCCCCAGCAGCCGTACGACGGCCGGCAGACCCAGCAGCCCTACCCGCCGCAGCCGGGTCCCGGCGGACAGCAGAACGGCTGGCAGCAGCAGCCTCCGCAGCTGCCGCCAGCGCCTCAGCAGTAAGGCATCAGAGGTCTGAACCAATGAGGGCTCGCACCGTTCCCACGGTGCGGGCCCTCTGCGCATTCCTGCAGCCCACACGCCATTTGACACACCGTTGACGCGGCTCGACCACCGCTGATAAACCTTCGCTTCACCAGCTGGCGAACCAGAGATCAACCCGCCTTCTCCGTGCGAGTCATGACGCGAGGTCCCCGTCCATGGTCACAAGAGTCCCACCACCCTCCGCTCAGCCACGCTCACGTCTGCGTACCCTCCTGGCTTCCGGTGCCGCGGCCCTTGCCCTGGCCGCGGGGTCGATCGTCCCGGGGATGCCCCTCGGCGCCGCGCCCCAGCAGGCACAGGCCGCCGACAACGGCAAGACGACGCTGACTGTCGCGGTCGCGCAGAGCGTCGACTCACTGAGCCCGTTCCTCGCTCAGCGGCTCATGAGCACCAGCGTCCACCGGCTCATGTACGACTTCCTGACCAACTACGACGCCAAGGACAACCACACGATCCCCGGCCTCGCCACCAAGTGGGAGCCGTCCGCGGACAAGTTGACCTGGACGTACACCATTCGGTCCAACTCCAAGTGGTCGGACGGGCAGCAGGCCACCGCCGAGGACGCGGCGTGGACCTTCAACAAGATGATGACCGACGAGGGCGCCGCCACGGCGAACGGCAGCTTCGTCGCCAACTTCAGGAAGGTGACCGCGCCCAGCCCGGACAAGCTGGTCATCGAGCTCAAGGAACCGCAGGCCACCATGGCCGCGCTCGATGTGCCGATCGTTCCCAAGCACGTCTGGGAGAAGGTCGGGGACTTCTCGAAGTTCAACAACGACACGAAGTTCCCCATCGTGGGGAACGGGCCGTTCATCCTGACCGACTACAAGGTCGACCAGTATGTGAAGCTCAAGGCCAACAAGAACTTCTGGCGCGGTGCGCCCAAGTTCGACGAGCTGGTCTTCAAGACGTACAAGGACCAGGACGCCGCGGTCGCCGCGCTGCGCAAGGGTGAGGTGTCCTTCGTCGCGGGCGCCCCGGCGCTGACGCCCGCCCAGGCCGCGTCCCTCAAGGGCGACAAGAACATCAAGGTCAACGAAGGGCCGGGCCGCCGTTTCTTCGCACTGGCGACCAACCCGGGCGCGCAGACCAAGGACGGCAAGAAGTTCGGCAACGGCAACAAGGCCCTGCTCGACCAGAAGGTGCGTCAGGCGCTCTTCCTCTCGGTCGACCGCAAGACCATCATCGACAAGGTCTTCCAGGGGCACGCCGTCGAGGGCCAGGGGTACATCCCGCCGCGCTACGGGGACTATTTCTGGCAGCCGTCCGACAGCCAGACGCTGGCATACGACCCGGCCCGGGCGGCCAAGCTGCTCGACCAGGCGGGCTACAAGCTCAAGGGCGACCACCGTGTCGGCAAGGACGGCAAGCCGCTCGACCTGCGCATCCTGTGCCATGCCACGGACCCCAACGACAAGGCGATCGGCAAGTACCTCAAGGAGTGGTGGGGCAAGCTCGGCATCGGGCTGAAGGTGGACTGCCTCGACGACGTCTCCGTGCCCTGGTACGCCGGTGAGTACGACCTCGCGTTCGACGGCTGGTCCGTCAACCCGGACCCGGACTTCGTCCTCGGCATCCACACCTGCTCCGCCCTGCCCGCCAAGGCCAAGGAGAGCGCCGCCACGGACAACTTCATCTGCGACAAGACGTACGACGAGCTGTACAAGAAGCAGCTCGCCGAGTACGACCCGGTCAAGCGGGCGGACACCGTGAAGCAGATGGAGTCGTGGTTGTACGACTCCGGGTACATGAACATCATCGCGTACCCGAACGCGGTCGAGGCGTACCGGACGGACCAGATCAAGTCCATCACCACCATGCCCGAGGCGGCCGGCAACATCTACGGCCAGGATGGGTACTGGAGTTGGTGGTCGGCCGTTCCGACGGCCGACGGCAAGAGCGGTTCGGTCAGTGACAGCGGTGGCGACTCCACCGGTGTCGTCATCGGCATCGTCGTCGCCGTGGTGGTGCTCGCCGGTGGCGGGTTCCTCATCACGCGTCGCCGTCGCACCACGGCGGAGGACCGCGAATAATCACGCGAACGGGATGAGAGGGACCGGCAGCACGGGTTCGCGACACCCTCCCTGCCGGTCCCTCCAAGTGCAGCACGAGTAACGAGAGTTCCCCATGACAGCTGACAGCACTCCGGCGCTCGTGCAGAACGCGGATGCGGACACCGGCGGCCCGGCTCCGGCCGGGCCGTCGGCCGCCCGCGGCCCACGGGCGCGCAACACCAAGGCCTATCTCCAGTACGTGGCGGCCAAGATCGCGGGAGCGGTCGTCTCACTGTTCGCCGTTCTGGTCACCAGCTTCTTCCTCTTCCGGCTCATCCCCAGCGACCCTGTGAAGCAGATGACCGGCGGCCGCCGCGTCTCCGCCGAGCAGCTGGAGTCGCTCAGACACCAGTTCGGCCTCGACCAGCCGCTCTGGAAGCAGTTCACGAGTTACGTGGGTGACGCGCTGACCGGGGACTTCGGTACCTCGTTCCAGTTCCACGCCCCCGTCATCGACAAGATCACCGAGGCGCTCCCGGCAACGCTGCTGCTCACCGGCACGGCGTACGTCCTCTACACGGCGCTCGGCATCTGGCTGGGCACCCGTACGGCGTGGCGCAACGGGTCCCGCAGCGACCGCTTCAACACCGCGTTCGCGCTCACGCTGTACTCGGTGCCGTCGTTCTGGCTCGGTCTGCTGCTCATCATCGTCTTCTCGGTGGGCATCGGCCCGATCCCCGGCATGTTCCCGACGGGGGGCCTGGAGTCGGGAGGGGAGACCGGCTTCGCGTACGTCATCGATGTCGCCCATCACCTGGTGCTTCCCGTGATCACACTGGTCGCGGTCGGCTATGCGCAGACGCTCCTCGTGATGCGTTCCTCGCTCCTCGACGAGATGGGCAGCGACTATCTGACGACGGCCCGCGCGAAGGGGCTCCGTGACGATGTCGTACGGCGCAAGCACGCCGTCCCGAACGCGATGCTGCCGACATTCACACTGATGTTCGTGAACCTGGGGCATGTCGTGGCGGGCCAGATCCTGGTCGAGACGGTGTTCTCCTGGCCCGGTCTCGGCGGTCTCTTCTACCAGGGGCTCAGCGTTCCCGACCTCCCTCTCGTCCAAGGACTGTTCTTCGTCTTCGCCACTGCGGTGATCCTGGCGAACACCCTCGCCGACGTGCTGTATCCGCTGCTCGATCCCCGGGTGGGCCGATGACGACCGAACCATTGCCCGTGCAGAACGAAGCGGGCGTGACCACGAACCCGCGCGCCCTGGCCCGGGCCCGTAAGCGCCAGTCCCTGGCCCGCTTCTGGCGGGAGTACCGCACGCACCGGGGAGGCCTGTGGGGGCTGGCCGGGCTCATCCTGATCGCGCTGATCGCCGTGTTCGCGCCCACGCTGGCCGGCGCCGACTCGCAGAGCGTCACCGCCGCACCGGGCGGCGCACTCGAATCGCCCAGCGGAGAATTCCCGCTCGGTACCGACCAGTTCGGACGCAGCGTCCTGGCACTTCTGGTGTGGGGTGCGCGCGTCTCGCTCACCGTGGGACTGCTCGCCGCGTTCCTGTGCGTGGCGATCGGCACAGTCGTCGGTATCGTCGCGGGCCACTTCCACGGCTGGTACTCGACCGTGCTCATGCGGGTCACCGACTGGTTCCTGGTGATGCCGACCCTGGTTCTCGCGATCGCGCTCGCCACCGTGATGGACCGCTCCATCTGGACGATCATCATCGCGATCGGCGTCACAACCTGGCCGACCACGGCCCGGCTCGTCCGTGCCCAGACGCTCGCCGTGGAGTCACGCCCGTACATCGAGCGCGCCCGCGCGCTGGGCGGCGGGCACGGGCACATCATGATCCGCCATGTGCTGCCGAACGTGATGCCGCTGGTGCTGGCCCAGACCACCCTCGTGATCTCCAGCGCAATCCTCACCGAGGCCACGCTCGCCTTCCTCGGCCTCGGCGACCCGACCATCACCTCCTGGGGCGGCATGCTCCAGGACGCACGTGAGGCGGGCGCGGTGAGCGCGGGCGACTGGTGGTACCTGGCACCGCCCGGTGTCGCCATCGCCCTGGTGGCCCTGTCGTTCACTCTGTGCGGCCGCGCGATCGAGTCCGTCCTCAACCCCAGACTGGGGGTGGCCCGTTGAATACACCGAGCACACAGAAAGCGCCCCTGCTGGACGTCCGCGACCTCTCGGTCACGTACGCCGGCGGTGCCCGCGCGGTCCGCGGCGTGAACCTCACCGTCGACGCGGGCCAGAAGCTCGGCATCGCCGGGGAGTCGGGCTGCGGCAAATCCACCCTGGCGCTGGCGCTGCTGCGACTGCTGCCCGCCGGGACGAAGGTCTCCGGCCGGATCCTGCTGAACGGCGAGGACGTCCTCACCATGAAGTGGGGCCAGGTCAGGGCGGTGCGCTGGGCAGGAGCCTCGATCGTGTTCCAGGGCGCGATGCATTCGCTGAACGCCGTGCACCGCATCGGGGACCAGATCGCCGAGCCGATCCTGCTGCACAGGAAGGCCACCCCGTCCGGGGCGAAGAAGAAGGTCGGCGAACTCCTGGAGCAGGTGGGACTGCCGGCCTCCCGCGCCGACTCCTATCCGCACGAGCTCTCCGGGGGGCAGCGACAGCGCGTGATGATCGCGATGGCGCTCGCCTGCGATCCGGGCCTGATCATCGCCGACGAGCCGACGACCGCCCTCGATGTGATGATCCAGGCCCAGATCCTGCGCCTGATCGAGCAGCTGGTGTCCGAACAGGACCTGGGCCTGATCATGATCAGCCATGACTTGGCCGTACTCTCGGACACCTGTGACCGGCTCGCGGTGATGTACGCGGGCCGGGTCGTGGAGGAGGGCCCGGCGTCCCGGGTCTACGAGGACGCGCACCATCCGTACAGCAAGGCACTGTCGGGCGCGTTCCCGCGCATCGGGGACCCGGCGTCCCGGTTCGCGCCCCGAGGGCTGCCCGGCGATCCGCCCGACCCGTCGGCCCTGCCCACCGGCTGCACGTTCCATGCGCGCTGTCCGGTGGCGCTGGACTCCTGCACCACGCAGGACCAGGAGCTGCGGGAGTCGGATGCCCTGCGGCGGGCCGCCTGTGTGCTGGTGGAGCCGGGGGCGGCCGGCGCCGCGCCCCGGCACGGTGCCGAGGAAGCAAGGAGCACAACATGACCACCCCCACTCCCCTGCTGAGCGCGGAGGAACTGAAGGTCGCCTTCCCCGGCAGGCGCGGAGCCGCGACGGCGCGCGCGGTGGACGGTGTCGACCTGGACATCCGGCCGGGCGAGATCGTCGCGCTGGTCGGCGAGTCCGGGTGCGGCAAGACGACGCTGGCGCGTTCCCTGCTGGGGCTCGTCCCTCCGACGTCCGGCCGGGTCACGTTCGGCGGCAAGCCGCTCGCCTACTCGGGCCGTGCCCTCAAGGCGTACCGCAAGCGCGTCCAGCTCGTGCTGCAGGACCCCAGCGGCTCGCTCAACCCGCGGCACACGGTGTACGACGCGGTCGCGGAGGGGCTGCGGATCCACGGGTACGCGGGTGATGAACGGGCGGCGGTCGCGGAGGCGCTGTCGCGGGCGGGGCTGCGGCCCCCCGAGCGGTTCTTCCTGCGCTATCCGCACGAGCTGTCGGGCGGTCAGCGCCAGCGCGTCGTGATCGCGGGCGCCCTCGTCCTGGAACCGGAACTCATCGTTGCCGACGAACCCGTGGCCTCGCTCGACGCCTCGGTGCGCGGTGAGATCCTGGCCCTGCTGCTGCGGCTGAGGGACGAACTGGGACTGTCCGCACTGGTGGTCACGCACGACCTGGGGCTGGCGTGGAACATCGCCGACCGGGTCGCGGTGATGTATCTCGGCCGGATCGTGGAGACGGGCGAGGTCGAGCAGATCCTCACAGCTCCCCAGCATCCGTACACCCGGGCACTGCTGTCCGTGCTGCCGGAGGCCGAGGGCGATCCGGTGATCCTCACGGGCGAGCCGCCGGACCCGACCAAGGTGCCGTCCGGCTGCCGGTTCCATGCCCGCTGCCAGGTCCTCGCTTCCGGTGAGGCCGAGCGGGCGGGGGTGGCGGACGCCTGCCGTACGAAGGATCTTCCGGTGCTCGCGGGCAGCGGGGAGACGCAGGTGGCGTGCCACTGGGCGCACGCGACGGCGGGCGTGGAAGTCTGACGCCGCCCCCGCCCCGGACGGCTCCGGCCGGGACCGCGGGCAGCGGTCCCGGCCGGAGGCGTGCGCGAGGAAGGTCAGCCGCGGTCGTACGCCGCGGTCAGTTCGCCGGCCCGCTTCACATCGGCGGCCATCGCCACCAGCAGGTCGTCTATCGAGTCGAACTTCTGCATCCCGCGGACGTACGCGAGGAAGTCGACGGACACATGGAGCCCGTACAGATCAAGGCCGACGCGGTCGATCGCGTACGCCTCGACCGTCCGCTCCGTACCGTCGAACTGCGGGTTGGTGCCGACCGAGATCGCGGCGGGCATCGCCTCGTCGCCCACGTTCAGCCAGCCCGCGTACACGCCGTCGGCAGGGATCGCGGTGTGCGGCAGGGTCTCCACGTTCGCCGTCGGGAAGCCCAGTGCGCGGCCACGCTGCGCGCCGCGGACGACGATGCCCTCGACCCGGTGCGGGCGGCCCAGGACCTCGGCGGCGCCCGCCACATCGCCCGCGGCAACGAGCCTGCGGGTGAGGGTGGAGGAGAACGGCTCGCCGCCGCCCGCCTCGCCGCTCAGAACCAGATCGATGACCTCGACGCCGTAGTCGTACGTCGCGCCGAACTCGGTGAGCAGCTGCACGTTCCCCGCAGCCCTGTGACCGAACCGGAAGTTGGGGCCCTCGATCACGAGCTGCGCATGCAACTTGTCGACCAGCACCTTCACGATGAAGTCGGCGGGCGCCAGCTTCGAGAACTCGGTGGTGAACGGCAGGATCAGCAGCGCGTCCACGCCCAGCTCGGCCATCAGCTCCGCGCGCCGGTGGTGCGGGGCGAGCAGTGGCGGGTGGCTGCCGGGCCGTACGACCTCGCTGGGATGCGGGTCGAAGGTCACGACGACCGACGGCACGCCGAGCTCGCGCGCCCGGTCGACGGCTCTGCCGATGATCAGCTGGTGCCCGCGGTGCACCCCGTCGTAGGAGCCGATGGTGACGACGCTGCGTCCCCAGTCCTGGGGGATGTCCTCCAAGCCACGCCAGCGCTGCACTCTGACCGCTCCTCGCCCGAACCTGTGTACGTGGGTGTATCTCTTATGCAGGTCTAAGACTGCCATGCCCACGACCCGCGGCCTGCATCGGCATCGGCATCGCGGTGGACACCGCCTCCACGGTCCGCCGCGCACCGGGGCCGATGACCGCCGCCCACTCCTGCGGGGCATCGGCCAGCCACCCGGTGACCAGTTCCGCAAATCCGGGCACGTCCCGGGCCAATTCGACCAGCCGACGGTCGAAACGGGCGGCGCCTTCAGCGGTGCGGACCAGCAGCATCCCGGTGCGGTGGACGAGCGCCCGGGTACGAACCGGCGCACGCCGGTCGGATCCGTGGGCCGCCGCGCAGAGCAGCGCGTCGAGGACGACCGGGTCCCGGTGGGCGCCCTGCTCGAACTCCAGCAGGACTTCCAGCAGCTCGGCCCGCGCTGCCCCGGAGGCGGGCGTCCCCGGCGCGGCGAGTACCCGGGCGAGCGCACCGCGCACGGACGCTGAAGCGGGCCGGTCCCGCAGCAGGCCGGTCACCAGGGGCAGCAGCAGCGCACGGGCGGCGGGCCCGCGCTCCAGCCTGCGGTCGAGGTACCCGGCCACGTGCGCGCCGCCGTCCGGATGGTTGTCGGCGTACGCCCGCACCAGCCCGGCCGCGTGCAGGGCCAGCGCCGGGGCGTCGATCCCGGCGAGGGAGCGCAGCGCCTCACCCGCACCGTCCCCGGACCGGGTGAGCCGGTCCCGGAACGCGCCGATCACCGGCTCGCGATGCGTCGGCAGGGCGACGGCGAGCTCTGCCGCGGACAGATGGGGATCGCCCCGCACGAAGACCCGCAGGGCCTGGGGCAGATACCGGTCCCTGGTGTCCGGATCACGCACCAGGAGGACGAGCGCGGCCCCGTGCAGATCGACGTCGCCGGGGCGGGCCAGCAGGGAGAGCGCGGAGCGGCGCAGGAGTTCACGGTCGGTGTCGCGGGTGGCGTGCGGTGCGGTGACGAGTCCGAACGAGGCGGCGGCGACGCGCCGGGCCCGCCGGACGTCGTCGCGCGCCCAGCGATCGACGGCCCGGCAGAGCACGGCCGGCTCGTCCTCGGCGAGCGTGGCGAGCAGCTCGTCTGCGCGGGGATGCACGGTCGCGACGAGGGCGTCGGTCAGGTCGTCGACGGCGAGGTCACGGCGGGCATACAGCAGCGCCTGCGCGGCGGCGGCCACGGTCCGCCGCGTCGCCGCACCGTCCTCGGCGGGCAGCGGGCGCTCATCGGTGAACCAGAGGCAGAGCAGGGGCTGCACGGTCCGGGGCTGGGCGACGAGCCGCCGGGCCACCACGTCCAGAAACCGCTCCTCCCCGGTGCCGCCGCCCTCACCGGCGTCGTCGTCACCGTCTCGGCCGGTGTCCTGGTCGCGGCCGCCGTCCCCGCGCGGCGGACCGTCCGCGGGCACGAGCCGCCTCAGCAGATCGATCCGGTCCGCCTCGGGCAGCCGCAGCCGCCGCCAGAACCACGGGCCGAACTCGCCGTACGCCCCGAGCGCACCGGCGCGTCGGACGATGTGCCCCGTGAGCAGCCGGGCCACCCCGAGGTACGGCCTGGCGTCGGGCACCCTGAGCAGCGTCTCCGCGAGCAGGTGGGCGGCCCACCAGGAGGCATCGCGCAGCGGCCCGGTCCTCTCGGCGCTGTCGGCCGGTGCCCGGCCCCCGGTTCCCCCGTCCGTCCGTGTCGACAGCCGGTCCATCGCCTCGATCAGTTCGGCCAGCCGGTGGGCGAGCGCGGCGGGGCCCTGACGGCGGCCCAGGAGCAGGAGTGCCTGGATCACCGGGCCGATCCGATGACGCGGTACGGGGAGCGTGCGGGGCTCCCGCGACGCCACCGGCGCTGTCGGTTCGGCATCGGGCAGTGCCCGGCGACTGCCCGGCTGCGGGCTCAGGGGTGCCGGGACACGCTCCTGCGCCGCCCTCACCTGCCGGCCCGGCTCCTCCGCGTGCCACCGGTGCACCAGGGCCCGCAGCGCCGCGTCCAGGTCCAGATGCGCGCCCTGCACCCAGTCCCCCAGCTCCTCGTGGGCGAAGCGGTAACCCGCACCCGCCGGAACGAGCAGCCCCTCGGCGAGGACCGCCGGGGCCCAGCCCGTGCGCCAGGGGAAGACCTCCTCGAACGCCGCCCGGTCCAGTTCCCCCTGTCCCGGTCCCAGACAGCGCCGTGCGGCCTCGTGGACCCGTCCGGCAACCTTGCGCGGCCAGCCGGCGCACCGCCGTGCCTCTGAGGGCCGGGCGGGACGCCTCGGCGACGCGGACCGCGATGCGCAGGCACATCAGGTCCAGATGGGCGCCGAAGACGTCCTCCGAGTCCGGCTGCCCGGGCACGTCCGCGGGGAGCGCCCTGCGTACCTCGGCGAGCAGCCGCAGGGTGAGCGGGTGCCGGTCGTGGCCTGGGGCGAGGGCATCGGACGGGAGGGCGTAGCGCCCCCTGGCCTGTTCGGCCTGGCTCGCGGTGAGATCGCCCAGGCGCACGGCGGACGGAAGTCCGCGGGCCGGACCGGCGGGGCGGTGCAGCGCGTCGGGCGGGCAGAACGCACCGGCGGTCTCCCAGTGCTCGGGCCGGCAGGCGACCACGAGGCGCACCCCGTTGTCCCGCAGCCATCCGACCGTTCCGGCGGTCCACCGGTCCAGCCGGTGGGCGAGGAGGGGCGGCATCTCCTCGGGGCCGTCCAGCAGGACGAGCAGCGGGGCTCCCGAGTCCGCGGCAAGCCGTGCCACCCGCTCGGGAGTGGCGGTCGCCATGTCGCCCCCGGCCCCGGCCGCGGTGACGATCCGACCGGCCCGGCCGAGCGTACGGGCGATCGCGTCGGCCACCGAGGCGTCGTCGGCCAGCAGGTCCGCGCCACGCAGCCAGACGGTGAGGACGGGGCCGGAGCCGCGGGCGCGACGGGCGGCGAGCGCGGCGAGTTCGGTGGTGCGGCCGGTACCCGGCACTCCCACGAGGCCGAGGACGACCTCGGGACGCTCCCCGGCCGCCGTGAACGCCGTGAACTCCGCCGTGGTGTCGGGGCGTTCGACGGGGTCGGGCCAGGTGCTGGGACCTCCTGCCGAACCGATCGACATCGCGGTGAGCTGCAGGGCGCCCGCAAGGTTGAGGTCACGCCCGTACCCGGGGACGCTTGTCGCGTTGCGCCGCAGCAGCGCGCCCAGCGGCCCTTCGGCTTCCCCGCCCGTGAGCGGCACCGCCAAGCCGGCGGCAGCGTGTGGGGCGCGCAGGGCGGTGCAGAGCACCGCGATGACAGCGCCGGTCTGCGGATCGAGCACGGGCCCGCCGATTGCAGCGCCACGCATCCGCAGGGCGTCGCTGCCGTCCGTGCCGAGCGCCAGTTCCAGGGCGGCGCCGACCCGGTGGGAACGGCCGGCCACGCCGTACGTCACGGGCACCACGCCCAGCACCCGCGCCTGGCGCCACCCATGGGCGGCGATGCGTACGTACGTACCCGGCTCGATCCGGTCCCGCAGGACGATCGGCAGCGGCTCCACACCGAGCACGTCGAGCCCCCCGGTGTGCACGAGCGCGAGGTCCAGCTCCGGGAGCGCGGTGATCGCCCCGGCCCCGACGGAGCGCCTCCGGCCACCTGTTCCGTACAGGACAAGCCGGGCAAGTCCGTCGACCGCTTCATGACTGGTCACGACCGTGCCGCGGTCGTCCGCGACGAACCCCGTCCCCCGCGGCCGGCCGGTCGGATCGCAGATACGTACCAGCGTCGGCCGGTCCCCGCTTCCCATGGTCCGACGTTAGGTCGGCGATGATCGGCGCGAGAAGCGCTCGGAGCAAAAGCGCCCCCGAGTGCACCCCTGAATCACTCCGAGCGCCTGCCCATTCAGGTGAATCAGTGGGTTTCGGTGGACAGACCCCAGAGGAGGGGATCGTGGAGCGGGCACGGGGGCTGCCCGCTCCACGATGGGGATCCGGATCTGCGACCGGCGGAACCCGTCCCGTCAGGCGAAGACGGCAAGGCTCCTGGCCTTGCCCTTCTGTTCCTCGACGAGCACCAGGAAGGTCCCGTCGGGCCCGAAGACCGCGACCGGCCCCGGCGGGTACGAGGGCATGTCCAGCCGCACGCCGTTCAGCAGCAGCCTGGCCCGCTTCTCGTCCACGTCCCAGCGCGGGAACGCCGCGGCGGCGGCCTCCGCGACCGGCATCACGGTCAGCTTCTCCTGATGCTGATCGAGCGTCCGCGCCGCATCGAGACCGTACGGACCGACGCGGGTGCGCCGCAGCGCGGTCAGATGCCCGCCGACGCCGAGCCCGGCGCCGAGATCGCGGGCGAGGGCACGGATGTACGTACCGGAGGAGCAGACGACGGAGACGACCAGGTCGACGACCGGCGTCCCGTCCTCCGCGACCGCCTCGCGGACGTCGTAGACGTTGAAGGACGAGATGGTCACCGGCCGGGCCGGGATCTCGAACTCCTCGCCACCGCGCACCCGGGCGTACGAGCGCTTTCCGTCGATCTTGATGGCACTGACCTTGGACGGCACCTGCATGATCGCGCCGGTCAGTGCGGCGACACCCGCGTCGATGCCCTCACGCGTGACGCCCGACGCGTCGGTGGACGACGTGATCTCGCCCTCCGCGTCGTCCGTGACGGTGTCCTGGCCGAGGCGGATCGTGCCGAGGTACTCCTTCTCGGTCAGCGCGAGGTGACCGAGCAGCTTGGTGGCCTTCTCGACGCCGAGCACGAGAACGCCCGTCGCCATCGGGTCCAGCGTGCCGGCGTGGCCGACGCGGCGGGTGCGGGCGATGCCGCGCATCTTGGCGACGACGTCGTGCGAAGTGAAGCCGGACGGCTTGTCGACGATGACAAGGCCGTCCGGCGTCTTGTTCTGCTGTGTCATTCGGAGGCTGAGCCCTCGTTCTCGTCGGACTCGTCGGCGGCATCCTCCGGCTTGCGGTACGGGTCCGCGTCGCCCGCGTACTTCGCACCGGTCGACACCTCGCGCACCTGCGCGTCCTTGGCCCGCGCCTTGTCGAGGAGGTCCTCGATGGTGCGTGCGTTGTCCGGCAGTGCGTCGGGGACGAAGGCCAGGGTCGGCGTGAACCGGACCCCGGTCTGCCGGCCGACCTCGGACCGGAGCACGCCCTTGGCGCTCTCCAACGCCGCGGCGGAGGCCGCCCGCTCCTCGTCGTCGCCGTAGACCGTGTAGAAGACCGTGGCCTCCCGCAGGTCGCCGGTGACCCGGGCGTCCGTGATCGTCACGAATCCGAGCCGCGGATCCTTGATACGCCGGTCCAGGGTCTCCGCGACCACGACCTGGATGCGATCGGCCAGCTTTCGGGCCCGCGCGTTGTCGCTCACCGGTCCGTCACTCTTCCTTCTGGGGGTTGCTTACGGTCCGACGCTTCCGGCGTCCTGCGCTTCCGCGTCGGACGATTTCACGTCTGACAGTTCTGACGTTGTTCAGTCTTCGTCGCTGTGCAGCCGCCGTCGAACCGACAGCAGCTCCACCTCGGGCCGGGCGGCCACCAGCCGCTCGCACCGGTCCAGTACGTCCGTGAGGTGTCCGGTGTCCCCGGAGACCACGGCAAGACCGATCTCGGCCCTGCGATGGAGATCCTGTCCGCCCGTCTCCGCCGCACTCACCGCGTACTTGCGCTGGAGCTCGGCGACGATGGGACGGACGATGGAGCGTTTCTCCTTCAACGACCGTACGTCGCCGAGGAGCAGATCGAAGGACAGTGTCCCCACATACATGGATGTCCGGATGTCCCGCCGGTTCGGGTTCGCGTCCTGCCAGCGCTTGGCAGGGACACAAGAACCGTACACGGAACGGCCGGGGCCGATCGACGGAAATATGACCCGTCGACCGGCCCCGACTGTTGAGGTACGGGTCAGCCTCGCGGCTTCTCGCGCATCTCGTACGTCGCGATGACGTCGTCGATCTTGATGTCGTTGAAGTTTCCGAGGTTGATACCACCCTCGAAGCCTTCGCGGATCTCGGTGACGTCGTCCTTGAAGCGGCGCAGACCGGAGATGTTGAGGTTCTCCGCGATGACCTTGCCATCGCGCAGCAGGCGCGCCTTGGTGTTGCGCTTGACCTCGCCGGACCGGACCAGCACACCGGCGATGTTGCCCAGCTTGGACGAGCGGAAGATCTCGCGGATCTCCGCCGTACCGAGCTCGACCTCTTCGTACTCCGGCTTGAGCATGCCCTTGAGGGCCGCTTCGATCTCTTCGATCGCCTGGTAGATGACCGAGTAGTACCGGACGTCCACACCTTCGCGCTCGGCCATCTGCTGCGCACGCCCTGCGGCGCGCACATTGAAGCCGATCACGATGGCGTCGGAGCCGGTCGCCAGGTCGATGTCCGACTCGGTGACCGCACCCACACCGCGGTGCAGGACCCGGATGTCGACCTCGTCACCGACGTCGAGCTGGAGCAGCGAGGACTCGAGAGCCTCCACCGAACCGGACGCGTCGCCCTTGATGATGAGGTTGAGTTCCTGGACCAGACCGGCCTTGAGCGCCTCGTCGAGGTTCTCCAGGGAGAACCGGACACCCTTGCGGGCGAAGTTGGCGTTGCGCTCACGGGCGGCACGCTTCTCGGCGATCTGACGGGCCGTACGGTCCTCGTCGACGACCAGGAAGTTGTCGCCGGCGCCCGGGACATTGGTGAGACCGAGGACGAGGACGGGGGTCGACGGACCCGCTTCCTCGACGTTCTCACCCTTGTCGTCGAGCATCGCGCGGACTCGGCCGTACGCGTCGCCGACCACCATCGTGTCGCCGACCCGCAGCGTGCCTCGCTGGACCAGGACGGTCGCAACGGCACCGCGGCCGCGGTCGAGATGGGACTCGATCGCAATACCCTGCGCGTCCTGCTCCGGGTTGGCCCGCAGGTCGAGCGAGGCATCGGCGGTGAGGACGACGGCCTCCAGAAGAGCCTCGATGTTGAGGCCCTGCTTGGCGGAGATGTCGACGAACATCGTGTCGCCGCCGTACTCCTCGGCCACCAGACCGAACTCGGTGAGCTGACCGCGCACCTTGGTCGGGTCTGCACCCTCGACGTCGATCTTGTTGACCGCGACCACGATCGGCACGTCGGCCGCCTTGGCGTGGTTCAGCGCCTCGATCGTCTGGGGCATCACACCGTCGTTCGCCGCCACCACGAGGATCGCAATGTCGGTGGACTTCGCACCACGGGCACGCATGGCGGTGAACGCCTCGTGACCCGGGGTGTCGATGAAGGTGATCCTGCGGTCCTCACCGTTGACCTCGGAGGAGACCTGGTACGCACCGATGTGCTGCGTGATGCCGCCGGCCTCGCCCGCAACGACGTTCGTCTTGCGGATCGCGTCCAGCAGTCGGGTCTTACCGTGGTCGACGTGACCCATGACGGTCACGACCGGCGGACGCGAGACCAGAGCCTCTTCGCCGCCCTCGTCCTCGCCGAACTCGATGTCGAAGGACTCGAGCAGCTCGCGGTCCTCCTCCTCGGGGCTGACGATCTCGAGGACGTAGTTCATCTCCTCGGCCAGCAGCTTCAGCGTCTCGTCCGAGACCGACTGCGTGGCGGTGACCATCTCGCCGAGGTTCATCATCACGGCGACGAGCGACGCCGGGTTGGCGTTGATCTTCTCCGCGAAGTCGGTGAGGGAGGCACCGCGCGACAGACGGACAGCCTGCCCGTTGCCGCGGGGCAGCATGACGCCGCCCACCGACGGGGCCTGCATGGCCTCGTACTCCTGGCGCCTCTGCCGCTTCGACTTGCGACCACGACGCGCCGGACCGCCGGGACGGCCGAACGCACCCTGTGTGCCACCACGGCCACCGGGGCCGCCGGGACGTCCACCGAAGCCGGGACGACCGCCGAAGCCGCCGCCACCACCGGGACGGCCTGCGCCGCCACCGCCACCGCCGCCACCGGGACGACCGGCGAAGCCGCCGCCACCGCCACCGGGACCGGCCGGACGACCGGCGAAGCCGCCGCCGGGACGACCTGCACCGCCGCCGGGACGGCCTGCGCCGCCACCGGGACCACGGCCACCGCCGGGGCCACCACCGGGACGCGGACCGGCAGCGGGACGCTGCGGCATCATGCCCGGGTTCGGACGGTTACCACCGGGCGCACCGCCCGGACGCGGAGCCTGCGGACGGGGCATGCCGCCCGGAGTCGGACGGGCACCGCCCTGGCCCTGCGGACGCGGGGCGCCGCCGGGGCCGCCCTGCGGACGCGGGGCGCCGGGACGCTCCTGGCCGCCACCGGGACGCGGGGCGCCACCGGGGCGGGGCGCCTGCGGACGGGCCATGCCCGTCGAGCCACCGGAGGTGAAGGGGTTGTTGCCCGGACGGGGACCGGCCGGACGGGCGCCGCCGGGACGCGGGGCGCCCTGGCCTGCGGGACGGGCCGGACGGTCGCCACCACGGCCACCGTCGCGCTCGCCACCACGGCCGCCGTCACGCTGACCGCCGGCCGGGGCCGGACGGGCGGGGCGAGGACCGGGGGTGGCACCCGCGGGACGCGGGGCCTGCTGCGGCGCGGCCGGCTGGGCCGGGGCCGGAGCGGAAAACTCTGCCGCGGGCACCGGGGTGACCGGAGCGGGCTTCGGCGCGGGCTTGGGACCCGGACGCGGGCCCGCCGACGGCGCGGAAGGCGCGGCAGCGGAAGGGGTGCTGCTGGGGGCCTCGGCTGCGGCCGGCTTGGGGGCCGGGGCGCCGGGCTTCGGGGCAGCGGGACGTGCCGCAGCGGCCGGGGAGGGCGCTGCGGGCTTGACGGGCGCGGCCTTGCGGGGCGCGCCAGGCTTCGCAGCGGACTTGCCGGCGTTGCCGCCGGGCCCCTGCAGTGCGTCAGTCAACTTGCGTACAACCGGCGCCTCGATCGTCGAGGACGCCGAACGGACGAATTCACCGAGTTCTTGGAGCTTGGCCATGACGACCTTGCTCTCGACGCCGAACTCCTTGGCGAGTTCGTATACCCGGACCTTAGCCACTTCGCTCCTTTTAGGTCCGGGTTACCGCCGGACCGTCGCTACTTCATGGGCGTACTCATCGCGTACTCATCGAGTGCTCATCGCAATCTCGACCTACTTCCAACTCGCGAGGTACCTGACCGCACGGGGTCCCGTGCCGTTCTAGTTTCTTACGGTGTCACCCGCTCGACATACCGCTGCAGTGCCGCGGAATCGAACGGCCCCTTGGCCTTGAAGGCCCGAGGGAATGCCCGACGGCGAACCGCCAGATCGAGACAGACAGTGACGGGGTGCACATATGCACCCCGGCCGGGCAGCGTACCGCGAGGATCGGGGACGCACGCGTCCTCATCCATCACGATGCGCAGCAGCTCGCTCTTGGCCGCTCGCTCCCGGCATCCCACACAGGTTCGCTCAGGGCAAGCGCGGGCGTGCGTCCGGCCAGACACGATTAAGTCTACCTCCCCGCACCGACCTCACCCCTTTGGGGCAAAAATCGAACGGATGTTGTCGTGATCTCAGCGGCATGCCGCATGGATTTATTCCCGGGCACCGCGTCGGTCCCGTACTCCGGACCCGGGACCGACCGGTCTCCGGACCGTTTCGGTCCATCGTCCGGACGGACGCCGGTCCACTGCTCGGACCGGCGCCGGTCCCGTACCGGTTCAGCCCCGCTCGGACCGGTCCCGGACCCGCTCGGCCCGCTCGCGGTCGGCGATGTCCCGCTCGGCGTCGGTCTCGGTGTCCGGGCGGATGTCGATGCGCCAGCCGGTGAGGCGGGCGGCGAGGCGGGCGTTCTGCCCCTCCTTGCCGATGGCGAGCGAGAGCTGGTAGTCGGGGACCGTGACCCGGGCGGACCGCGCTCCGAGATCCACGACCTCGACCTTGCTCACCCGGGCGGGCGACAGCGCGTTGGCAACCATCTCGGCCGGGTCGTCCGACCAGTCCACGATGTCGATCTTCTCGCCGTGCAGCTCGGCCATGACGTTACGTACGCGTCCGCCCATCGGCCCGATGCAGGCGCCCTTGGCGTTCAGACCCGAGCGGGTCGAACGGACCGCGATCTTGGTGCGGTGGCCGGCCTCGCGGGCGATCGCGCAGATCTCGACGGAACCGTCGGCGATCTCCGGGACCTCCAGCGCGAAAAGCTTCTTGACCAGATTGGGGTGCGTCCTGGAGAGGGTCACGGACGGACCGCGGACGCCCTTGGCGACGCGCACGACATACGTACGCAGCCGCAGCCCGTGGGTGTAGTCCTCGCCCGGCACCTGCTCCTGCACCGGCAGGATCGCTTCGAGCTTGCCGATGTCGACCAGGACGTTCTTCGGGTCCTTGCCCTGCTGGACGACACCGGTGACGACATCACCCTCGTGGCCCGCGTACTCGCCGAACGTCTTGTCGTCCTCGGCGTCGCGCAGCCGCTGCAGGATGACCTGCTTGGCGGTGGTCGCGGCGATCCGGCCGAAGCCGGACGGGGTGTCGTCGAACTCCTTCGGCTCCTGGCCCTCTTCGAGGTCGGCCGGGTCCTCCTTCGCCCACACCGTCACATGGCCGCGCTCGTTGAGCTCCACGCGCGCACGGCGGTAGCTCCCGTCGGTGCGGTGGTAGGCGATGAGGAGGGCCGACTCGATCGCCTCGACGAGCACGTCGAAGGGGATCTCCTTGTCCTGTGCCAAGCCCCTCAAGAGCTTCACATCGATGTCCACGGCTACGCCTCCTCTTCCTTCTTGTCCTTGCGGTTGAATTCGATCTCCACGCGCGCCTTGGCGATCCCGTCGAAGGGGACCCGGCGGGACGTGGGCTTGCGACCCTTGACGCCCGGCACTTCGAGGTCGAGCCCCTCGTCGTCGACGGCGATGATGCGGGCGACCAGCTCGCCGCCCTCATGCAGCTGCAGCTTGGCCAGGCGGCCGGTGGCGCGTACGTAGTGGCGGTGCTCCGTCAGCGGACGGTCGGCACCGGGAGAGCTCACTTCGAGGACGTACTCGTCCTCACCCATCGCGTCGGTCTCGTCGAGCTTCTCGGAGATCGCGCGGCTCAGCTCCGCACAGGCGTCGAGCTCCACGCCCTCGTCGGAATCCACGACGATGCGCAGCACACGTCGGCGGCCGGCCCGGGACACCTCGATCTCTTCAAGATCCAGCTGCTTGGCGCTGACGAGCGGTTCGAGCAGCCCGCGCAGCCTCTCGCTCTGGGTGGTGCTCATCCGGGTGACTCCTCGGCCGCGTGTGCTGTTGTGTGGTTCGTCGCGTGTCAGGTCAAAGGGTATCCGGTCCCGAGGGGTGTTGCCGTCCGCCGACCGGTCGGCCGCGGGTACGCTCGCCTGCGGTGATCACTTCAGGACAGATCCAGTCAGGACAGATCAACGCCCGAAGGAGAACAGGTGCGGCGCACGGGGACGACGCGCAGGGATGCGCTCACCGTAACGGGAGCGTTCGCCCTGGGAGCGGCGCTGGCCGGCTGTGGGGACGGCGACAGCGGCGAGGGCCGAAAGGGTTCTGCGCCGGCCGGTGCGCGGGAGTCGGCGGCGAAGGCGGAGAGCGCGCTGCGATTGAGGGCCGCGCGCACGAGCGGCACCCTGCTCGCCCAGTACGAGCAGGTCGTCACGGCCCATCCGGCGACCGCGGCCGGGCTCGCACCGCTGCGTGATGCCGTACGGGCCCATACGGAGGCACTGTCGCCCGGGGCGGACGGGACGACGCGGCCGCGTGCCGACGAGACCACGGGCACGACCGCGATGCGCGGCGCGGACCGGGCACCGGCCGTTTCGGGTTCACCCGCCCCCTCGGGTTCGCCCACCGTTTCGGATTCTCCCGCCGCCGATGCCAGGACCGCCGTCAAGGAACTGGCCGCGGCGGAACGCCGCACCGCCGACACCCACACGGCGACACTCCTCACAGCGCCACCCGAGCTGGCCCGGCTGCTCGCGTCGATCGCGGCCGCCGGAGCAGCCCACGCCTATCTGTTGACCGAACTGGCCAAGGAGACCTCGTCATGAGTGCACAGACGCTGCAGGCGGCGCAGGCGGCGCTCGCCGCCGAGCATGCGGCGGTGTACGGGTACGGGGTGGTCGGCGGCCGGGTCGCCGACGGCCGCCGGGCGGAGGCTACGGCCGCCTACCACCAGCACCGGGCCCGGCGCGACGCACTGATGCGGACCGTGCGTGACCTGGGCGGTGAGCCGGTGGCGGCGGAGTCCGCGTACGCTCTGCCGTTCGCGGTGCCGGATTCGGCAGCAGCGGTGAAGCTCGCCGCCGTGCTGGAGGACCGGATCGCGGGCGTCTACTCCGACCTCGTACGGGCTGCCGGGGGGCCGCTCAGGCGAGAGGCCGCCGACGCGCTGCGGGAGGCCGCGGTGCGTGCGGTGCGCTGGCGGGGCAGCGGCGTAACCTTTCCCGGACTCACCGAGCGGTCCGCCGGCGGCACCGCCTGAGCGGGCGGGCCCGCAGGGCTGATGCGAAGTCCGGGACCGGTCCGACGGACGTGACCGATGCGAAGACCGGTACCGGTCCGACGCACTCATGAAGGCTCTGAAAGGGAACACAGCACGTATGGGTTTCGAACCGCCGCAGCGTCTGGTGCGAGCGCTCGGCGAAGTGCACGGGGAGAGGGCCGCCGCCGACTGGCTGGCGCGGCTCCCCGAGCTGATCAACGAGTCGCTGTCGGCCAACGGGCCGGAGCTGGCTCTCGAGCGTGTGGCTGCCCCCGGTGGGCGCAGCAGCCTCGTTCTGCTGGTGCGCCGCGCCGACGGCACCCCGGCCGTGCTCAAGATCGCTCCGGCCGGAGCGGCGCCCGACCTGGAGCAGGCGGCGCTGGCGCACTGGAACGGCTGGGGAGCCGTCCGGCTCCTCGGCTCCGGCGGCGAGGCACTGCTGCTGGAACGGCTGCATCCCGAGGTGTCGCTGCGCTCATTGCCGGAGGCGAAGGCACTCCTGGAAGCGGCGGGTACGGTACGACGGCTGTGGGTCGAGCCGCCCGACGGGCACTCCTTCGAGACGGTCGCCGAGCGGACCGGCCGGTGCACGGACCCGATGCGGGCCGCCGCCGCGGCCGACCCGGCGCTCGAACCTCTGGTCTCCGCGGCCCTGGCCGCGCGGGAGGAGCTCGTCGCCCACTCCCCCGAAGTCCTGCTGCTGCACGGCAACTTCCGCCAGAGCAAGGTGCTGGCTGGGGAACGGGCGCCCTGGCTGACCGTCGGCCCCGAGCCGTTGGTCGGCGAGCGTGCCTACGACCTGGCGCGGCTGGTACGGGACCGGGTGGAGGACCTCATCGCCTCGCCGGGCGGCCCCGTGACGGCCCGTCGCCGGATCAACAAGCTCGCGGACTCACTGGACGTGGACCGGGAACGGCTCCACGGCTGGACGTTGTTCCGTGCGGTGGAGTCGGGCACCCGCGCGCTGACCGTCGGCCGTCGTCAGGAAGGCGAACTGTCGCTGGAGTTCGCGGGCTGGCTGTAGGCGCCGGCCCCGCCCTCGCAGAACGGCCGAAGGCCCCCGTGCTGTCGGACAGCACGGGGGCCTTCGGCAATTCCGGGTGTCAGCCCTGGGCGACGAGACGAGCGATCGCCTCGTCGACCGTGAGCTCCTCGCGCTCGCCCGTACGGCGGTCCTTGAGCTCCAGGACGCCCTCGGCCGAGCGGCGGCCCGCGACCAGGATCTTCGGGACCCCGATCAGCTCGGCGTCGGTGAACTTCACACCGGGCGAGACGCCCGCACGGTCGTCGACCAGGACCCGCACGCCCGCGGCGCCGAGCTTCTCGGCGACGTCGAGGGCCAGCTCGGTCTGGAGCGCCTTGCCCGCGGCGACGAGATGGACATCGGCCGGGGCGATCTCGCGGGGCCAGCAGAGACCCTGCGCGTCGGCGGTCTGCTCGGCGAGAGCGGCAACGGCGCGGGAGACGCCGATGCCGTACGAGCCCATGGTGACCCGTACCGGCTTGCCGTTCTGGCCGAGCACATCGAGCTGGAACGCGTCCGCGAACTTGCGGCCCAGCTGGAAGATGTGGCCGATCTCGATGGCACGGTCCAGCTTGAGGCCTGTTCCGCACCTGGGGCACGGGTCACCCGCCTCGACCACGACGACGTCGAGGTAGTCGTCGACCTCGAAGTCGCGGCCGCAGACGACGTTCTTCGCGTGCGTGCTGGGCTTGTTGGCGCCGGTGATCCAGGCGGTGCCGGGGGCGATGCGCGGGTCGGCGATGTAGCGGACCTTCTCCAGACCCTGCGGGCCGACGTAGCCACGTACCAGGTCGGGACGGCCCTCGAAGTCCTCTGCGGTGACCAGCTCGACCACGGCGGGGGCGAGGTGCTCGCCGAGCTTGCCGAGGTCGACCTCGCGGTCGCCGGGCACGCCCACGGCGACGATCTCGCCGTCGACCTTGACCAGGAGGTTCTTCAGGGTCGCGGAGGCCGGGACACCGAGGTGCGTCGCGAGCGTCTCGATGGTCGGGGTGTCGGGGGTGTCCAGCTCCTCGACGGGGCCGTGTGCCGAGCCGTCCGCGGGGGTGGCCTTGAAGGTCACGGCCTCCGTGTTGGCCGCGTAGTCGCAGGCGGGGCAGTCGACGAAGGTGTCCTCACCGGCCGGAGCGGGCGCCAGGAACTCCTCGGACGCCGAGCCGCCCATCGCACCGGAGACCGCGGAGACGATGCGGTGGTCGAGACCGAGCCGCTCGAAGATGCGGATGTAGGCGGCGCGGTGCAGCTGGTAGGCCTCGATGAGACCCTCGTCGGTGGTGTCGAAGGAGTAGGAGTCCTTCATCTGGAACTCGCGGCCGCGCAGCACACCGGCGCGGGGGCGGGCCTCGTCGCGGTACTTGGTCTGGATCTGGTACAGGATCACGGGCAGGTCCTTGTAGGACGTGATCTGATCCTTGACGACCTGGGTGAAGATCTCTTCGTGGGTGGGGCCGAGGAGGTACTCGGCGCCCTTGCGGTCCTTGAGCCGGAACAGCAGGTCGCCGTACTCGTCGTAGCGACCGCTCGCGTCGTACGACTCCTTGGGCAGCAGCGCGGGCAGCAGGACTTCCTGGCCGCCGATGGCGTCCATCTCCTCGCGCACGACGCGGGTGATGTTCTCCAGGACCTTCTTGCCCAGGGGCAGCCAGGTCCAGATGCCGGCCGCGGTGCGGCGTACGTAACCGGCCCGGACGAGCAGCTTGTGGTTGAGCGTCTCGGCGTCCGCCGGGTCGTCGCGCAGTGTCTTGATCATCAATCGGGACATGCGCTGGACCTGGGCCATGATGAACTCCTGCTCGGAAGGGTGATGTGCAGGAGGTTAGCCGGGTGGCGGGGGCGGGCGGAAATCGATTGGTTCAGCCCCGGTCCCGGCGACGCAGCGGAAGAGGCGCTCCCATCACCGCGTACGGCTTGGGAGCGCTGGGAAACAGCACCTGCCGGGCCAGGTCCCGGTAGCCGAGAGTGCGATACAGACCACGTGCCGGGCTCTCCGTGTCGATGGCGGAGAGGATGGAGCGCGGCTGATCGACGGCGTCCGTGATGGTGGTGATCAGGGTGCGGCCGATGCCCCGGTTCTGGAACTCCGGGTGGACATGCAGTTCGGTGATCACGAAGGAGTCGTCGAGCCAGTCCTCGGAGCCGGTGGCCCGCAGATAGGGCTCGACGACGGTGGACCACCAGTGGCCGCGTTCGTTGGGCATGCCGTAGACGAACCCGACGAGGCGGCCGGTCGCGGTGGTGGCGCCGAGGGCGCGGGCGCAGGGGTGCTCGAGGTGTCTGAGGACGATATGGCGACGTACCTGGACCTCGTCGTGACCGAGACCGAAAGCGACGGCCTGCACGGCAAGCGCCTCGTCCACCCGCGCGGCGAGATCGATCGGCCCGACCAGAACGCTGGGAGTGCGGGCGCCGCCCCCTGAATCAGCTGCCATGCGCCGAACCCTACTGTCCGCGCCGGGCTGGGGATACGTGTCAGGAGTGCTCGCGGCTACGGAGAGGAGCGCTGCCGACGGCGGCGTCGGGCGCTCATGTCGACGAGGCCGTGCCGCTCCCGGCCATTTCGTCTCGGTCAGAAAAGCACGCTCATGAACGCCCCGACCTCACGGAAGCCGACCCGCGTGTATGCCCTGCGGGCCGCGGTGTTGTAGTCGTTCACGTACAGGCTGACGACCGGTGCGACATCGGCCAGTGCATAGCACAGGACCGCTGCCATCCCGGTCTCGGAGAGGCCGCGGCCGCGGTGTTCGGGGGCGACCCAGACGCCCTGGATCTGGCAGGCCTGCGGGGTGGCAGCGCCGATCTCCGCCTTGAAGACGACCTTGCCGTCCTCGATCCGGGCGAAGGAGCGGCCGGTGCCGATGAGTTCGGCGACGCGTGCCTGGTAGAGGAGTCCGCCGTCACCGGCCAGCGGCGAAATGCCCACCTCCTCGGTGAACATGGCCACGCAGGCCGGCATCAGGATCTCTATCTCGTCCTTGCGGATGCGGCGTACCAGTGGGTCGGGCGTCACACCGGCGGCAGGGTGCTCGGTGACCATGAGCGGCTGGTTGGCCCTGACCTCGCGGGCGGGACCCCAGCCCGGCTCGAGCAGCCGCCAGAGCTGGGCGGTGGGCTCGGCGGGGCCCACGATCGAGGAACAGCGGCGGCCCGCCCGACGGGCCCGGTCGGCGAACGCCCTGACGGCCTCGGGGGTGGCACAGATGGGTACGAGATTGGCACCGGAGTAGCAGAGCGAACGCAGTATGCCGTCCGCGTACCAGCCCCACATCTCGCCGCCGAGGCGCCAGGGATCGAGCCCTGCGATCTGGACCCGGGACGTCACGAAGGCATTGGCGACGGGGTCGCTCTCCAGGATGGCGAGCGCGGCGCCGAGGTCGCTGGGTTCGAGGACCCGGGTGGTGGTCTGCGTCAACACAAGGGGGCCTCACCATGCGGTCTGCTGATTTCCGCACTGTACCGAAAGAGGCTGGCAGGCGCCGCCCCATGCCCGTCAACAGCCTGCACGGCCGCCGTGAGGTCTCTCACGACCGTGCCCCGCCCGACAGCTTGTTCGTCGGACGGGGCACGGTCACAGGACAAGAATTCGGCCTCAGCCGATGGAGACCTCGGGCTCGCCGGAGGCGATGCCGTCCTTCTCCATCTGCTCGGCGATCTTCAGGGCTTCCTCGATGAGCGTCTCGACGATCTTCGACTCGGGAACCGTCTTGATGACCTCGCCCTTGACGAAGATCTGCCCCT
>NZ_JBHVFU010000056.1:0-48135 GCF_042801455.1 Streptomyces sp. NPDC057565
TTCCCCCCCGCGTCTCCCCTGCGGGGGGCCCCCCCCCCGCCGGCGCCCCCCCCCCCCCCCGGGGGGGGGGGGGGGGGGGGGGGGGGGGGGGGGGGCCCCCCCCCCCCCCAACCCCCACGACCGCACCGTGGTCCGACGGCGGAGTACGGGTCCCTCCTATGACGCGAGGCAAGCGAGGCGCACGTCACATTCGTTCATGTCACATCGTGGTGAGCCGTTCCGTCATAGCTGTGTAACCACCGACAACGGCAGAGGGTCCCCCAGCCCACGATCTCAGCAGCGACAACCGTCTGAATGTTCAAGTCACCCCGAGGAGGAGCCGCATGTCAACAGCTCAGGAAACAAGCAGTAGCACGACGCTCAGCCGCTTGCATGACGCCGTGAACACCGGCGATGCAGAGGTCATCTCGAAGACTGTCGACGAGATCGTCGCGCCGGACGTGCTGTTCCACGCGCCAGTACCGACTGGTGCGACAGGGGCGCAGGCACTCAAGCAAGTGTGGGCGGTGCTCCTTCGCGCGTTCCCCGACCTTCATGTTGCGGTCGAGGATGTGATTGCCAAGGGGGACAGGGTCGTCTTGAGGAACACGGTTACCGGGACTCACCTGGGCGAGTACAGGGATCTCCCGCCAACCGGCAAGTCCGTCAGGTACAACGAGATCTTCATTTTCCGCTTTGCCGGCGGTCGAATCGCTGAGATCTGGGGGGTCGTCGATGTCTTCTCGCAGATGCGACAGCTGGGCGTGATTCCAGGAGGCTCTTCGTGACCACAGCGACGGAGAGCCTGGTGATGGCCGTCGGAAGAGCAATGCTCACCTGTCCACGGGCGACTTCGTGCCCGCACCGGAGCAGTTCCTGGGCAGCTGCGCCGGGCTCTCCCCAGCGACCGTTTGTCCGCTTGGCCGCACAGTGGCAGGCCGGCCGCGCTGCCTTCCAGGACCGCGACCTGTCCGTCACGGACTTCATTCCGCCTACACCAAAAGCCCTCCAAGTCGCGGAGTGCAGAGCGGTCGGTTGTCAGTAGGCGAGTCTGATGGTCACGTCGATCGTGCCGGCGTGGGGGACCTTGAGGATGTGCATCCTCCGGGTGTCGCCCAGGTATGTGATCGAGGCCGCCGCGATGGTGGCAGCGTGGGGCTCGCCCCAGCGGATGTGTACGACGCCGGGGCCGCGGTGCAGGTCGATGCCGGTTGCGGTGGCGGAGGCCGAGCCGCCCCACGGCACGGTGGTGCCGTTGGAGAAGACCACCCGGTCGGACTCCTTGAGGATCAGCGGCATCGTCTCCGTCGCGGATGAGGTGGTCCGCACCGAGCGCTCCACCAGGCCGTTGCCGACCTTCACGTCGGTGACGACCGATCCGCTGGGGGTGGAGAAGCGGAAGGCGTAGGGCTTGCCGCCGAAGAACTGGCCGGCCTGCGGGCCGTTGGAGTCCGGGACCTGGCCGGGCAGCACGGTGGACCACAGGCCGTAGTTGTTGTCGTTCAGGGATTGGATGAGCGTGCCTGCTACCGGGTGCCAGAGGAACGTCAGGCCGGTGCGTGCGAACGTGGTTGGTCTGGTGCCGAGGTAGGCGCCCAGGTAGACGTTGGGGCGGCGGATGTAGAGGAAGTCCTGGCCGCGGTCGGTGCGGTGCTCGGTGAAGTTCTTCGAGGCTATGTAGGGCACGGCTGCGATGGCTGCGTTCTTCGCCTGCCTGGTCGGGTGGCGCTCGCCGTAGATCGCGTGGCTGAGGATCCGCGGGGAGGTGTCCTGCTTGACCAGGTCCGGCACCGGCGAGGTGTCCGCGGCCCAGGCTCCGCGGGCGGCGGCGAGGTCCTCGCGTGCGGACATGAACGCTCCCAGTGCCGGCACCGCGGGGACGAACTGGGCGTTGAGAGCGGTGCGTTCCGGGTCGGGGCGGGTATCGGCGTAGGCGAGGGTGCTGGTTCGTGTGGACGGCGCGATGTTGCTGAACCAGCCGGAGCCGTCGGGTTCGCGCAGCAGGTTGTAGCCGAGCCAGTCCGTGTACTTCTCGGCCATTGTCACGAGGTTGCTGTTGTTCGTCTGGCGCCATGCGTCCGCCATTTCCGGCAGCATCACCTCGAAGTTGTAGTTCATGTCCGTGCCGCCCTTCTCGTAGAAGAAGCCGGCCGGGCTCTGCCCGTTCTCTGCCAGGCGGGCGAAGGCGCTGTTCAGCTGCGCGCTCAGGCCCGCGTCGGGGTTGGTCCTGAGCGCCAGGGCCGATCCCGCGAGGCCCGCGGTGACCTGGTTCGCGAAGGTGATGGGGGTCTGCCACACGCCACCGTTGGATGGGTTGAGAAGCCAGGTCATCGCGGAGTGCAGCGCCTGGGCGATCTGGGTGCGTCGGGCCGGCAGCAGGTTCGCGTCCTTCAGCAGGACGTGGGTCTTGCTGAGGTATCCGAGCGCGAAGCCGGTGGCGGGCAGGGAGTGCTCGCCGGCGCTGTACTCCGACCACGAGCCGTCGGAGTGCTGGAGGCTCAGGTAGTGGCCGAGCGCTGCGTCCAGGCCCGCCAGGAGCGCCGCGTCGCCCGCGTACGGGTTCCAGGAGCGGGGCTTGGTGAGGAACCAGGCCAGCGTGTACACGTGCTCCTGCACCCGAGCGTTGTACGGCGCCGCCGGCGTGCGCCACCATCCGCCGCCCATGAAACCGAAGGTCGACGGGTTGTTGCCCTCGATGTCGTTGACCATCTGGGCGAGGCTCACCAGGTAGGGGGCGAAGCGTTGTTCCTCGGCGGCGAAGGCGCGCCGGTGCGGTGTGCCCGCGGGCAGAGGTGCGAGGTTCGGGAGGCTGCCCGCGGCCACGGCACCGGGCGCGGGCAGGGCGGCTGCGAGGCCCGCGGCCCCGGCGGCGGTCAGCAGGGCGCGGCGCGACAGGGAGGTTCCGTACTTCACAAGGCGGCTCCTGGGCGGTGAATGAAGCGGTGAGTCACGAGCGGTCAGTGAAGGCGGTGATGATCGCCGACGGTGCGTGACCGCTCGGTTGATCGGACACAGTCGCCTCATCTGGAGTCGCCGTCAAGGTGCTAATGCGAATTACTTCAGGGATTTGTTGTCGTGGTCGAACCTCTTGACGGACTTGCGGCACGCGCTCTACGGTCCGTTCACCTGACAAGCAATGCGTATTAGCACCATCGATAAGGGGCGATCACTCATGGGCCAGGCTCCAGGAAGGCTCACTCAACGTGACATCGCCCGGCTTGCGGGCGTCAGCCAGACCACGGTCTCGCTGGTGCTCAACAACCGTGGGGACGCCGGTGCGCGGATCGCCCCCGAGACACGGGACCGGGTGCTGCAGGTGATCCGGGAGACCGGGTACGCGGCGGATCCGCTGGCCCGCCGGATGCTCAAGCAACTCAACCAGATCCTGGGCGTGTTCACCTACGAACCGGTCTTCCCCAGCACCAGCGCCGACTTCTACCACCCGTTCCTACGGGGCATCGAGGAGAGCGCGGAGCGCAGCGGCTGCGATCTGCTGCTGTTCACCTCGGCACCGGTGCGCGACGGGCAGCGGCGGATCTTCCACGAGAACAACCGGCTGCGGGTCGCGGACGGTTGCGTCCTGCTGGGACGTGAGATCCCGTCGGCCGAGCTCAGCCGGCTGGTGGCGGAAGGCTATCCGTTCGTCTGCGTGGGCCGCCGAGACGACGCCCACGGCCGGCCGGTGCCGTACGTGGGCGCCGACTACGTGAACGCGACCGTGCAGCTCGTCGACCGGGCCCGTGCCTGCGGCCATCGGCGCTTCGCCTTCGTGGGACCCGGCACAGGGGCGGAGTCCTCCGCGGACCGGCTCGCGGGTTTCCGCCGGGCGGTCGGGACCGAGGCGCCATTCCTCTCAGTCGAGACGCCGGACCCGGCCGAGCGGCTGGCCCGGCTGCTGGAGGCGGGTGTCACCGCCGTGTTCGTGGAGGTGGAGGCCGAGGCGGTGGCCCTGGCGGCGGCCGCGGCGGCACAGGGCCTGTCGGTGCCGCGCGACCTGTCGATGGTCACCCTGGGCGACCCGACCATCCCGGTCGACTCGTCCCTGGACTTCACCGGATTCCACATCCCCCGGCCGCAGATGGGGCAGCAGGCGGTGGAGCTGCTGGTCGACGTGTTGCACGGACAGACGTCCGTCACCCAGCGGCTGCTCGGTTGCGAGCTGACGCACGGGGAGACCCTCGGCCCGCCGGCGTCCTGACGCCCCGGCGGGCGATAGAGCACGCGTGGAGAGCCGCTCCGTTCCGAAACATCCGTAACAACCGAACGCCCCTTTGAGCAAGGAGACCCATGCACGCGGACGTTCTCGTGGTCGGTGGCGGCACCGGCGGTGTCGCGGCAGCGCTCGGCGCGCTGCGCGCCGGCCGAAGTGTGATCCTCACGGAGGAGTACGACTGGCTGGGCGGTCAGCTCACCAGCCAGGCCGTGCCGCCGGACGAGCACACCTGGATCGAGCAGTTCGGCGCCACCGCCTCCTACCGGGCGCTGCGCGACGGCATCCGCGACTACTACCGGCGCCACTACCCTCTGACGGCCCTGGCCCGCGCCCGCCGTGACATCAACCCCGGCGCGGGCTGGGTGAGCCGCTTGTGCCACGAACCGCGAGTGGGCGTCGCCGTGATCGACGCGATGCTCGCCCCGTACCGCGGCAGTGGCCGGCTCACCGTCCTGCAGCCCTACCGCCCCGTGGCGGCAGCCACCGACGGCGACCGGGTGGCCGCCGTGACCCTCGCCCACCGTGACAGCGGCGAGCAGGTCACCGCCACCGCCGCCTATGTGCTGGACGCCACCGAGACCGGCGAGCTGCTGCCGCTGACCGGCACCGAGTACGTCACCGGCTTCGAGGCGCAGAGCGACACCGGCGAGCCCTCCGCCCCGGAAGCCGCCCAGCCGCTGAACATGCAGGCCGTCTCCTACTGTTTCGCCCTCGACCACGTCGACGGCGACCACACCATCGACCGCCCCGCCTCCTACGACTTCTGGCGCTCCTACCGGCCGTCCTTCTGGGGCGCCCCGCTGCTGTCCTGGTCCGCCCCGCACCCGCGCACCCTTGAAGTCGTCGAACGCGGCTTCACCCCCAACCCCGGCGACGACCCCGCCGAGGTCGTCGCCGACCAGCGGGTCAGCGGGGGCGACATGAATCTGTGGACCTTCCGCCGCATCGCCGCCCGCGACAACTTCGTCCCCGGCGCGTACGCCAGCGACATCACCCTGGTCAACTGGCCGATGATCGACTACTGGGAGGGCCCGGTCATCGACGTCCCCGACGCCGAGGCGCATCTGGCCGCCGCGAAGGAGCTGTCGTACTCCCTGCTGTACTGGATGCAGACCGAGGCCCCCCGCGCCGACGGCGGCACCGGCTTCCCCGGGCTGCGGCTGCGCGGCGACGTCACCGGCGGCGCGGACGGCCTCGCCCAGGCGCCCTACATCCGTGAGTCCCGCCGCATCCGCGCCGAGTACACCGTCGTCGAGCAGGATCTCTCCCTCGATGCGCGCGGCGGCAAGGGCGCCGTGAACTACCGCGACTCGGTCGGCATCGGCATGTACCGCCTCGACCTGCACCCCTCCACCGGCGGCGACACCTACATCGACGTCCCCTCCAGCCCGTTCGAGATACCGCTCGGCGCGCTGATACCGACCCGGATGGAGAACCTGCTGCCCGCCGGCAAGAACCTCGGCACCACCCACATCACCAACGGCTGCTACCGCCTGCACCCCGTCGAGTGGAACACCGGCGAGGTCGCCGGGCTGCTCGCGGCCCATTGCATCGAACACAAGGTCACCCCCCGCGGCGTACGCAACACCCCTGACCGGCTCGAGACCTTCCAGCACCTGCTCCGCGCCCACGGCGTCGAGCTGCGCTGGCCCGACATCAGTGGCTACTGACCAGGAGAGGCATCCGCATGAACTCCCACCGACAGCAGCGCACGACCAAGCTCGCCGCCCTGGCCGCCACCGGACTCCTCGCCCTGACCGCCTGCGGCAGCGGCGGTGACAGCGGTGGCTCCGACGACGGGCCCGTGAGCCTACGTATGACGGTCTGGTCCGGCGCCCCGGAGCATCTGAAGCTGCTCAACGGCATCGCCGACGCGTACCGCAAGTCCCACCCCGAGGTGAAGTCGATCAAGTTCGATGTCCTCCCGGTCGAGAACTACACCGAGACTCTCACCACCCAGATGGCCGGCGGCAAGGCGCCGGACCTGGCGTGGATATTCGAGAACTCCTCCCTTGACTTCGTCTCCTCCGGCGCCCTGAAGGAGGTCAAGGACGACCCCGACGTGCTGCCCGCCGCCAAGAAGATCTGGCAGCAGGACGGCAAGCTCTACGCCTACCCCTTCTCCACCTCACCCTTCGGCGTCTTCGTCAATCTCGACATGCTGAAGAAGGCCGGCGGGCCGAGCCCCGCCGAGCTGATCAAGCAGGGCAAGTGGAACTGGGACGAGGTCACCAGGGCGGGCGCCGCGGTCCATGCCAGGACAGGTAAGACCGGCATGGTCATCCGCGACTTCGACTACAAGGCCTGGGACAACCTCGCCACCTACTGGGACGGCTGGGGCGCCGAGGCCTGGTCCGCCGACGGCAAGACCTGCGGCTTCGACAAGCCGGAGATGGTCGAGGCGATGACCAGCCTGCACAAGGCGATCTTCGACGACGAGGCGATGCTCGCCCCCGGCACCGCCGCTGACTTCTTTGCCGGCGAGGCCGCCATGACCGTCACCCAGATGAGCCGCGCCTCCCTTCTCACGGACAAGTTCAAATGGGACTTCGTCCCGCTGCCCGAAGGGCCCAAGGGCAAGTACGCCGTGATCGGCCAGGCCGGGATCGCGGTGCTCGCCAAGAGCGCGCACGCCGCTGCCGCCGACTTCCAGGCCTTCATGACCAACAAGGAGAACTCTGCGAAGCTCGGCGCCTACTTCCCGCAGGCCCGCACCTCCCAGCTGAACGCCGCCACCCTCGCCAAGAGCAACGCCAAGCTCAGTGAGGAGCAACTGTCCAGCGTCGTCATCGACGGAATCAAGAACGGCAAGGTCAAGCCCGTCCACATCGGCCAGGCCGAGATCTACTCGGCCGTACGCTCCGGCCTCGACGCGCTGTGGAAGCCGCAAGCCGACGTGCAGAAGGTCCTGACGGGGGTCTGCAGCTCCATCAAGCCGCAGCTGGAGCAGTGACGGCGTCATGAAGACCCTCGAACGCCCCCGTACCACGGCCGCCGGTCCGCCGGGCGGCGGCACCCGCGCCGGGAAGCCTTTCTGGACCTCCCGGCGCCGGGACCAGTTGGCCGGCTACCTGTTCATCGCCCCGCAGCTGATCGGCACCGTCGTCTTCGTGCTGATCCCGCTGGTCCTGGTCGTCCGGTACAGCTTCCACGAGTGGAACGTGCTGGCCGGCACCTTCCACTCGGTGGGAACGGACAACTACCGGAAGCTGTTCGACGACCCGAAGCTGCCGGGCGTACTGCGGGCCACCGCCTACTTCTCCGTCGGCCTGGTGGTCCTCAACCTCTCCCTCGCGCTGGCGCTGGCCGTGCTGCTCAACCAGAAGCTGCGCGGCAGCGTCGTCTTCCGCACCCTGTTCTTCTCACCGGTCGTCGTCTCGCTCGTCGCCTGGACCATCGTGTGGGGCTTCCTGCTCCAGAAGAACGGCGGCATCAACGCCGGCCTGGACCTGATCGGCGTCAATGGGCCCAACTGGTTGCGCAGTGAGGGAACTTCGATGCTGTCGGCCATCGTCGTGCAGTGCTTCAAGAACGTCGGCCTGAACATGGTGCTCTTCCTGGCCGCCCTGCAGGGAGTGCCTCGCGAGCTGTACGAGGCGGCAACCGTGGACGGCGCAGGGCGATGGCGGCAGTTCTGGCGCATCACGGTGCCGCTGATCAGCCCCACCATCCTGCTCACCTCGATCATCACGGTCGTCGGCTCGCTTCAGGTCTTTGCGCAGATCGCTGTCCTCACCCAGGGCGGCCCGTCCGGCTCCACCACCGTGCTCGTCTACTACCTGTACCAACAGGCGTTCAACTTCCACCACTTCGGCTACGGGGCGACACTCTCGGTCCTGCTGTTCGTGATCGTGCTCGTGCTGACCGTCATCCAGTGGCAGATGCGCAAGAAGTGGGTGTTCCATGAGTCGTAAGCTGTCCACTCGCGCCAAGCTGCTGCTCTACGGCGTCCTGAGCGTGCTGTGCGTTCCGTTCGTCTTCCCCACCTGGTGGATGGCGACGTCCTCGCTGAAGTCGGCCGGTGACATCTTTGCCTTCCCTCCGAAGCTGTTCCCCGACGATCCGGAACTCGACGCCTACCGCAAGGTCTTCGAACTCCAGCCGTTCGGCCAGCAGTACTTCAACAGCATGTACATCGCGATCATGGTGACCCTGGGCACGCTCGCGGTCTCCTCGCTGGCCGGATACGCCTTCGCCCGCATCCGCTTCCCCGGGCAGAACGCCCTGTTCCTCGTGGTCCTCACCGGTCTGCTGATCCCCAGCGAGGTCACCATCGTCCCGCTGTTCCAGATGTTCCACGACTGGGGGATGATCGACACCCACTGGCCGCTGATCCTGGTGCCGGTCCTCGGCGCGCCGACCGTGCTGGCGACGTTCATCATGCGGCAGTTCTTCATCGCGCTGCCCCACGAACTGGAGGAGGCCGCGCGGATGGACGGCCTGGGCCGCTTCGCCATCTACTGGCGGATCGCCCTGCCACTGGCCCGCCCCGCCCTGTCGGCGGTCGCCATCTTCACCTTCCTGCACAGCTGGAACCTCTACCTGGAGCCGATCGTCTTCCTCTCCACCCCGGAGATGTTCACCCTGCCGCAGGCCCTCACCCAGTACGTCGACGCCTACGGAGGCCCCATGTGGAACGTCCAACTGGCCGCCGCCTCCCTCACCGCACTGCCGGTACTCGCGGTGTTCGTCTTCGCCCAGCGCCAGTTCGTGGAGGGACTCGCGCATACGGGCCTGAAGTGACAGGGGTTGGCGGTGTCGTCCGGGGCGGCGCTTGAGGTCCTTAGAGGAGCTCGGGGCGCGGATCGAGGGCGGCCGGCTTGGGACATGGCTTGTCAGTTCGTCGGGCCGGTCGTTGGCCTTCATGACGAATGCCGAACGGGCGTTGGTGTGGAGCTTGCGTTCTTGGCGCCGGACCTGCCGCTGCTGCTGACCTCGATCCGTGCTTCGGTCACAGGATCGCGAGCAGATTGTCGAGGGGAGCAGGTACCCGCTCGGAGTCGAGAGCCTCGACCAGGAGGCGACCGTAGCGGATCTTGCGGCCCTTCTTCGTGCCGAGGAAGCGCCGCATCTGTTGGTGCGGGGGCCGGCCCTGCTGTGCAGGTTGGCGTACGAACGTCTGCCAGGCTTGGAGTTCGCCCTCAGCCTGGACGATCTCCTCAACCTGTGCCACGCCCAGCGCGCGGATGAGTTCGTCCTCCAGGTCCGTCACACACACGAAGAACCCTTGGCGCGGCGCACGGGCCCGCTCAAGACCGCGGTCGTAGAAGCGCTGCTCGCCCTCATCGCACAGTCCGGTGAGCCGCAGACCCAACCCCGGCGGCCCGAGGAGGCCGGCGTAGCGGCCGACGCTCATCGCTCCGCCCATGGGCATGACGCACACCCCCTCGGCGGGCAGGTCCCGGCCGTAGCGCGCGGCCAGCGTCTCAACGGCCGCGAGGTCGCTCGGCCCTTCCAGCAGCACCACAGTCCGCACGCGCAGTCGTACGGCCAGCTCACTCGCCGGCCCGCCGGGGCTGCCCGCCGCCCAGCTGGTGACCGCGTCCCGGAACGTTCGTATGTCAGCCATGGGGCGATTCTGCACCTGCGCGGACGGGCGCGGCACGGAGTTTTCGTGGCATCGACGGTGTCCGCATGCCACTGGTGAAGCGTCGACACCGCAGAGTTGCGGTATTCGGCGCCCGGGGCTCACCGGAGGAGCTTCACTGCCTTCCTCGGATCGCTGGCCGAGCAAATGGATCACCTGGATGCCGAGCAACGAAGTGCTCCATCCTGGATCTTGAAGGGCGCGGAGGTGGTGTCGTGGACGGCCGGAAACTTCGCACCTCTGACGGTGTGTGCGACCGCTGCTAGCCTGCGCCCATGATCAAGGGAAGATCGCCCGGCCGAATTGCTCACATAGCGGGGGGCAACAGGTCAGAGCGTGTATTGATCCTGGCCAGCTTCGTGAACCGAGTCGGTAATGGGCTCTTCAACACGGCGTCGGCGCTCTACTTCACGCTGGTCGTGGATCTACCGGCAGTGCAGGTGGGTGCCGCCCTCACGGTCGCCGGCTTGATCGGCCTACTCGCGGGGATACCGGGAGGTCACCTGGCCGATCGACGTGGGCCGCGCACGATCATGATGCTCGCTCTGACGGTTCAAGCAGTGGCGATGACCGCTCTCGTGTTTGTCGAGAGCTGGGCTGCCCTCACGGTCATCGCTACCGTTGGCCAGCTTGCCGCAGCCGCCGGCGGCGCAGCCTGGGGAGCCCTCGTGGTCCGGGTCGGCACTGACCGCCCAGCACTGTTCAGGGCAAAGCTCCGTACTTACGTCAATTTGGGCGTCGTCCTGGGAACCGTGGGTGCCGGATTTGCGGTTGCAGCGAATACTCGTACTGCCTACAACGTGCTGATTTTCGGCAACGCGGCCAGCTTTGCACTGTGCGCCCTCCTTCTGTTCTTGCTCCCCAACTACAGGGCACTGGCGCCACCGTCGCAGCAGCGCCGCTGGATCGCTCTCACCGACCGTCCGTTCGTGACCTTCACAGCCCTCTATGGTGCGATGGGGCTGCAATACCCGGCGGTGTCCCTGCTTCTGCCGATATGGATCTCAGAGCACACAAACGCG
Source organism: Streptomyces sp. NPDC057565 (assembly GCF_042801455.1). Lineage (NCBI taxonomy): Bacteria > Bacillati > Actinomycetota > Actinomycetes > Kitasatosporales > Streptomycetaceae > Streptomyces > Streptomyces sp. NPDC057565. Next base: position 10,802 of record NZ_JBHVFU010000056.1, read on the forward strand.
CCGCGCTGGACCGTGGCCGCGGTATCCGCGATCAATTCCGGAGTCTGCGTCCTCTTGCAGACCAGAATCGGATCCCGCATCGAAACCCCTCGCGATGGCGGCAAAGCGTTCCGCACGGCAGGACTGCTCTTCCTCCTCAGCTGTCCGATGATGGCCCTGACCGCGTACGCTCCCGTGTGGGCGGCCGCCGGCCTCGTGGTCGCAGCGATCTTCGTCCACAGCCTCGGGGAGATATGGGAGTCCTCGGCTGGCTTCGCCCTTGGCTTCGGCCTGGCACCAGACCATGCCCAAGGCCAGTACCAAGGGCTTCTCGGGCTTGGCTTCAGCGCAGGCCAGGCGCTCGCCCCCGCCATCCTCACCACCGTCGTGCTCGGACTGGGCACGGCCGGCTGGCTGCTCCTCGGCGCATTCTTCGCCGCTGTGGGCGCCGTCGGCCCATCGCTTGAACGCTGGGGCGCGCGAACCCGATCTCGACAAGGAGCTGCAGTTGCGGGACCCAGCGGAGAACCGGATGAGGCGCACGCATAGCCGCACCCTGGGTTCTGGCGAACAAAGCAGGACGCGGGCGGGCGCTGCTACTGCGATGGGCCGCTTCACGAGGCGACCGCTGCCGCCTGTGCGACTGGGCCTGCTCATTCGTCCCATTGGTCGAGGAAGAGGTCGACCAGGTCGGTGCCGGGTTCTCCGGCCCCGTCGTGCAAGGCCTGCTCCGCCCAGATGATCTTACCGTGGGTGGTGTACCGGGTACCCCAGCGCCGAGCGAACTGGGCGATCAGGAACAGCCCCCGGCCGCCCTCGTCGGTGGCCGTCGCTCGACGCAGATGCGGCGAGGTGCTGGAGTCGTCGGCGACCTCGCAGATCAGATTGCTGCTGTCGTACAGCAGGCGCAGTCGTATGGGCTGGATGCCGTACCGGATGGCGTTGGTGACCAGCTCGCTGACGATCAGTTCGGCGGTGAAGGTCAGCTGGTCCAGGCCCCAGGTCTCCAGCCGATGGGTGACGCCGGCCCGGACGCGGGAGACGGCCTTCGGATCGGAGGGTATGTCCCAGTCGGCGACCTGGTCGGGGTTCAGCAGCCGGGTACGGGCGATGAGCAGGACGACGTCGTCGCGGGGGCGTTCGGGCAGTAGGGCGTCGATGACTGCCTGGCAGGTCTGGTCCGGGGTGCGGTCGCGGTGGGACAGGGCGTCCCGCAGGAGGCCCAGGCTGGTGTCGAGATCCCGGTTGTGGTCCTCGAGCAGCCCGTCGGTGAACAGGGCCAGCCGGCTGCCCTCGGGCAGCCGTAGCGCGGCGGTTTCGAACGGGAGAGTGCCACCGAGGCCGAGGGGCGGCGAGACGGGGGTGTCGGGGAACGCGACAGTGCCGTTGGGCTGGACCACGGCGGGACCGAAGTGGCCGGCGCGTGCGAGGGTGCATACACCCGAGACCGGGTCGTAGATCGCGTACAGGCAGGTGGCGCCGGTGATCTGCTGGCCCTCCTCCTCGGCGGCCTCGTCGGCGTCGATTCGGGTGACCAGTTCGTCCAGGTGGGCCAGCAGCTCGTCAGGGGCCATGTCCAGGGCGGAGAAGTTGTGCACGGCGGTGCGCAGGCGGCCCATGGTGGCCACCGCGTGCACCCCGTGACCTACGACGTCCCCGACGACCAGGGCCACCCGGGCGCCGGGCAGCGGGATCACGTCGAACCAATCCCCGCCCACCCCCGCCTGCGCGGGCAGATAGCGGTGGGAGACTTCCAGGGCGCTCACGTCGGGCAGCCCCCGCGGCAGCAGGCTGCGCTGCAGGGCGACGGCCATGGTGCGCTCGTGGGTGTAGCGACGGGCGTTGTCGATGGCCACCGCCGCCCGGGCGGCCAGCTCCTCGGCAAAGGACCGATCCTCCTCCCCGAAGGCCTCGAGGGTCTCGGCGCGCCAGAAGTCGGCCAGTCCCAGCACCACGCCGCGGGCCCGCAGCGGCACTCTGATCAGCGAGTGCACGCCGTAGTCCAGGATCTGCCGGGCCCGCTCGGGATGCTGGGCCCGCCAGCTGTACGCCGTGCGCAAGTCGACCTCGAGGACCGCCTGGCCGCTCGCCACGTCCGACACCGTCGGAGCGATGAGCGCGAGTGTGATGAGCTCACCCACCGGGCGGAACGGCGAGTCCTGCCCGACGCCGCTGACGGCCGCGCGCCGCATTGCGGTGCTCCCCTCGGGGGGCTCCTCGCCCCGCAGGACCGGCTCCAGCAGCTCGACGGTGACGACGTCAGCGAAGCGCGGGACCGCCACCTCGGCGAGCTCCTGGGCGGTGCGCGCCACATCCAGTGTGGTGCCTATCCGCACCCCCGCGTCGTAGAGCAGTTTCAAACGCTCCCGGGCCGCCTCCGCCCGGCCTGCAAGCGCCCGCAGCTCGGTGGTGTCTCGCAGCGTCACCGCGCTCCCGGCACCCCCTCCGTAGGGGGCGGTCGGCCGCACATTCACCGCCAGCAGACGGTCGCCCGCCAGATGCACCTCATCGGTCGCCCCTCGCCCGGAGATCAACAATTCGGCCAGGCGCAGCTCCAGGCCGAGAGCTGTGACATGGCGGCGTTCCGCGTCCGCAGGCAGGTCGAGCAGTCGTCGTGCCTCGTCGTTGGCCAGCAGCAGCTGCCCGTCACCACCGATGATCAGCACGCCCTCCCGTACCGAGTGCAGTACCGCGTCGTTGTGCTCGTACATGCGCGTGATCTCGGCCGGGCCGAGGCCGCGGGTCTGGCGCAGCAACCGTCGACTGAGCACCGCCGCTCCGCCCGTGGTGATGGCCACCGCGCCGGCCGCAGCGCCCACCACGGCTGCCAGCTGCGCTGTGACCATGGCGCTGACGTGCTCAACCGTAATCCCGGCTCCGACCGCGCCGACTACCGACCCAGTCGGTCCCTTGATGGGGACATAGGCCCGGATCTGAGGGCCGAGAGAGCCGACACCTTCCTCCCGTACGGTTTGGCCGGCCAACAAAGGAGCCATGTCCGTAGTGGTGTGGCTGCCGGGGCGACCCGCACCGGCAGAAAGGGCGTAGTAGATTCCGTCCCGGTTCAGAACGCCCAGGAAGTCCACGCCGGAGCCATTCCGGGCCTCCTCGACCCGCGGCTGCAGCACTGCGGTGGGGTGGGGTGACCTCAGGGTTCCCACGAGTCCCGGAGAGCTGGCAAAGCCCTGCGCGACAGCGAGTGATTGTTTGTCGGCCGCGCGGGTGCTCTCCTGCTGGGACGTCAGCGCCAGCATCACGACGGCCCCGACGGCGAGCAGTACCACGACCACCACTTGCAGGACGAACATCTGGCCGACGACGCTACGGACACTCAGCACCGAAGACGGCCCCCTTCGCCGGCTGCCGGCGACACCACCCATGAACCGAGCGTCCGGGGAAGAACTGGGTCGGATTTGAAATCCGCGCATACGTCAATTTTGCGCTTGCTCTTCAAATCCTGGGGTGATCGCATGCGCACGGTCACAGACCTGTGCCAGAAAGTGAGATGCGGCAGCGAGGCAGTGGAGGCGGGCGAGTGGCACACACTCCGTGCCACTCGCCCGTGGGGGGAGCTCTACGCACTCGACCGCGTCCATCCGGTCGTCTTCGTGGACGCGATCAACGCGAAGCTAAGGCCACCAACCGCCGCGGACAACATGACGGGAATGCCCCCATCGACCGCACAACGAGCCAGCTTCTCGACTGCTGCCCGGCCGGGACGCCCGCCACCCTGGCGGGCTGGCTGCGCGAGCATCCCGGCGCCGAAATCATCTGCTGTGACCGGGCCGGATCCGGACGGGATGGCCGTGGCGGCGCCAAGGCCAGTGCGCCGAATTCACGCCTGGTGGGTGTCACTTGCTTCGTCCATGGTCGATCTGCGGTTCCAGTGCCCCTCCCGGCAAGTTTTGCCTCGTCGCGAACATTGCCGGTCACGCACCAGGAGCTGTCCGGTCGATCAGGTGCGGAGCCAGATGTCCAGCGCGGCAGCAATAGCCGTACCGAGGTGGACGTAGTGCGCTCCGAGGGTGCCCTGATGCGATTGATGGGCTGGACCGACCGGTCCATGCTCTACCTGTACGGCAAGGACCTCCGGGTCGAGCCCGCCTTCGAGGCCAGGTGTCGCCGCGGCAACGTCTACTGATTACGGCGGGTCGGCGCCTTTGCGGCGTTCTCGCGCACGATGGTTCAGGCTACGAGCAGGCGGAGGCCGAGCTCTGCCGCGTCGAGGGCGACGAGGTCGCGGTTGCGCTCGGCCCACCGGCCTGAGGAAAGGTCGTCGTGGAGTCTGTTTACCGCCCGCTCCTCTGCCTCCCGCCCGACTCTGGTCCATACCGATACCGCGCGGCGCACATGTTCGTCCAGGTAAGCCTCGGGCCGGCGCCAGTGGGCCTCGAAGAAGCCGTCAGCGCAGTCCCACGGGATGAGCACCGGCTCCGCGCGGCCCCCGATCGCGCAGGTCAGGTCGGCCAGTGAAGGCCAGCCGACGAGAAGGTCAGCGAATTCAGGCAGGTAGTCGCGGGTGAGCCAGAACCGCTCACGCCAGCCGGTGGTACTCGCGTCGTACGTGAACACCACCACCCGGCGGGCCACGCGCCGCATCTCACGCAGCCCGGCGACCGGGTCCGGCCAGTGATGAACGGTGCTGACCGCCATCGCGGCGTCGAAGGACTGGTCCTCGAACGGGAGGCTCTCCGCACTGGCGGCCACGCACGGCGCCGCGCCCGCGGGACGCTGTGCCCGCATGACCGCCGACGGTTCCACCGCGGTCACGTCGCGGTCGGGGGGCTCGTAGGAGCCGGTGCCGGCCCCGACGTTCAGTACCGTCCGTGCGTCCCCGAGCGCATCCCAGATCCTCGCGGCGATCCGCGGCTCGGTGCGCCGCGTCGCTGGGTAAGCGAACCCGATGGCTTCGTACAACTGCGCGCCGAACACTTTAAGTTGTTCCTCCGGCGTCGTTCTGATCCCCATTGCCCGTGCCTCCAATTCCCTGTCTATGGCCGTCACCATGGCAGCAGCGCGGTCGCGTTGTTCCAGCAGCAGGCCACGCAGCCGGTGCAGGTGCGCGACCGCGTCGGTGGTCGGGTCGTCAACCAGATCCGCGATCTCGCGCAATCCGAAGCCCAGCCGCCGGTAGGCGAGCACCTCCCGCAGTCGCTCCACGTCGCCCGCCGAGTAGGCCCGGTACCCGGCCGCGGTCCGCGCGGACGGCTGCACGAGGCCGATCCCGTCATAGTGATGCAGCGTGCGGACGCTCACGCCGGCCAGCTCGGCCACACGTCCCACGGTCAGGTGCTCTTCCACGCGCTCGATAATGCGGCATGACGCCGCGTGAGGGTCAAGCGCTTCGCCCGTGGCACCGCGCGTGGCTCCAGCGTCGCGCCGGCCAGCTCAGGCCGGGGCGGGGGTGGAGGCCGCGGCGAGCGCGTCGAGCAGGCCGCGCAAGGCGGGCTGGTCCCGCGTCGTCTCGCGGACCGCAGCGCAGATGGCCCGGGCCGGTTCGGGCCCCCGGACCTTGCACACCACGACGTCCGGGTGACCGCCGCCCAGCCCCATCCGTGGAACGAGGGCGACACCGAGACGGGCCGCGACGAAGCCCAGCGCCGTGGCGTAGTCACCGCTCTCGACCACGAATCCAGGGCTGAAACCAGCCGCCGCACAGGCGTCGAGGACGATGCCGAGGCAAGGGTCCGACGCCCGCTCACTGCCGACCCAGGCCTCGTCCGAGAGATCGCCGAGGTCGATCACGTCCTGCTCGGCGAGCCGGTGTCCCCGGGGCAGCACGATGCGGTACGGATCGTCGAGCAAGTGGTCGAGCCGGATACCGGACGGGACCCGGTCCGGTGGCCGCACGACGACGGCGAGATCGACGCCGCCCTCCTTGACCTCGGGCAGAGGGTCGTTCCGGTCGGTCACGGCGAGGTCGATCCGGATGCCCGGGTGCGTGACCCGCAGCCGGGCCAGTGCGGGGGCCACCAGGGCAGCGCCGGCCGTGCCGAAGTAGCGCACCGCCAGGCGTCCGGTGCGTCCCTCGCGCAGATCGGCCAGCGATGTCTCGGCCTCGGCGACGACCTTGCTGATGGTGGCGGCGTACCCGGTCAGCAGGCGGCCGGCCTCGGTGGGCCGGACACCTCGCCCGACCCGTTCGAGCAACGCCGTCCCCGCCTCTTTCTCCAGTGCGGCGACCTGCTGGCTGATGGCGGACGGGGTATAGCCAAGATTCGCCGCCGCCGCGGTGACCGATCCACTGGTGACGACCGCACGCAGGACTTGCATCCGCCTCACATCAAGCATGCAGGAGAGGTTAACAACCGCTGTAGATCATTTCACTTGTCCTGTTGCGTCTTCTGACGCACCGTTGAGGAACGAGGCAAGGCTCGGCGCCCGGGCGCCGAGCCTCTGGAGGGGAGGACCTGCCGAGCAGAGTCGTCCCCCAAGGGGGTGGCCGCTTAGCCGAGGCGCAACACCAAGCACGGTACGAGTCGAACGGCACCCTCCCACCCGCACCGCCACAGACCACCCCGACCGCCCGCCCGGCCCAGAACACGGAGAACCGATCGTGCCCTTCGACCACGACCCCCAGGACCCACAGAGCCCCCTCGTCACACACGCAATGGCCGACATCGAGCCAGGGCTCCGCCTGCACTACGTGACCGCCGGGCAGGGCGAGCGCAATGCCGTGCTCCTGCACGGCTTTCCCCAGACCTGGTGGGAGTGGCACCGTGTGATCGGGCCCCTGGTAAAGAACGGATACCGGATCATCGCCCCCGACTACCGGGGCGCCGGCCATTCCTCGCGCCCCGCCGACGGCTACGACAAGCAGACCATGGCGCGCGACCTCCACCGGCTGCTCCACGAGCACCTCGGAGTCCACGACCCCTTCGTCCTCGTCGGCCACGACATCGGGCTGATGGTCGCGCATGCCTACGCACGTCAGTTCCGCGACGACGTGTCCCACTTGGTGGTGATGGACGCGCCGCTGCCGGGCACCGAAGTGTTCGACCGGGTACGTACTGATCCGCGCGTCTGGCACTTTGCGTTCCACGGCGCACGCGACGTGGCCGAGATGCTGGTCGCCGGGCGTGAACGGGAGTATCTCCAGGCCTTCTTCGCCGTACGCAACTCCGATCCGTCGGCGATCGGCACACACGACTTCGACGTCTTCGTCGCCGCTTATTCCGCGCCGGGAGCGATGCGCGCGGGCTTCGAGCTGTACCGGGCCTTCGATCAGGACGCTGCGGACAACCGCGCGGCGCTGAAGCGGGACGGCAGGCTGACCGTGCCGGTGCTCGCGGTCGGTGGCGTCATGAGCACGACCGGGGCGCTCGTCGAGGAAATGATGCGCGAGGTGGCCGAAGACGTGACCGGAGCCATCGTGCCCGGTACCGCCCACTGGATCGCGGAGGAGAACCCGCAGGCGTTCGTCGAGGCGCTGCTGACGTTCACCCAGGAGCGGCCAGGTGAGGAGCGGTAGTCCGATCCACCCCCGACACCGATGAGGCGCAGCTCTTGGTGATGCACCGCGTAGTGGAGTCCGCACGGCGCACGCACTTGAGACCGGTGACCGACCGGGCGGGCAGCGGATCGCCTGCCCTCACTGCTCAGAGCCGGTGGCAGGTGATTCAGCTGAAGAACCCCCTGTGTGTGTCCCGGTAGCGGTTGGGGCCGCAGTCACGACGGCTCCTCGCCTTCGATCTGCTGCGGCTGTCCGGGACTGACACGACCACCTGGCCGTAGCGGCGACGGCGGGCAGCGCTGGAGTCTGCGCAACCCGTCGGCGTGGAGGGTGACGGTGTACCGGGCTCCGGCTCCTTCCCCGGGGCGGCCTCGGGGAAGGAGCCGGCTTCCATGCGGCGCTGTGCTCAGCCAGTGACCTTCACGACGCCCGAGGCCGTTGCGTCCGGGCCCGTGCCGTCCGCCGGGGTGGCGGTCAGCTGCCAGGTGTAGCCGCCAGTCGCCACCGGGGTGCCCGACTCGGACGTACCATCCCAGGTGACCCGTACTGCGCTGAGAGCGTCCTTACCCGTCCAGGTGCGGACGATCTCGCCAGTCGCGCGGTGGGTGAGCGTCACCTGCCAGGACGCTGCGGGCTTGGAGAGCCACCACGCGGCAGCCCACCCACCGGCCGTCGTTCCGGGTGCGGCGGTGCGGGCGACGCGCAGCGGAGAAACCGCGTGCTGCGGCGCGGTGACGTGAACGGTGTCGTCTGCGCCGACCCAGACGAGCTTGCCGAGGCCCGCGTCGAGGGTCCAGGTGGTGCCGCGACCGTCGCCATCCGCAGGCTTCTTCAGGCCCGTGACGGTGCCCAGGTCGGCCGTACTGCCGTCTGTCTGCAGGGCCGTGAGGCTTAGATCGCCGGACGCGTCGCGGTGGGCCAGGAAGCGGTCGCCCAGCAGGACGCCGGACGCCGGGGCGGGGTAGGTGTGCCCGGTCGCCAGGTCGCGTACGCCGGCCGCCTCCTGCGACGCGCAGCTCCAGTACAGCAGGGATCCGCTGTACTGCAGTTCGTTGGGGATGCAGGCGGAGCCGAGATCAATGGTCCCGGTCAGCTTGCCGGAGCGCAGGTTGATCATCTTCACGGTGCCGGGCTTGTTCAGCGCCGGCTTGAACAGCCTCTTCTGCTCCAGTACGGCGGCCTGCGCCGGCTGCTCGCGGACGATGAGATCGCGAGCAGTGTCCACGACATATTGGTGTCCGCCCGCCTCGTACAGCACGAACTCCGGTTCCGTATCGAGGATCCTGCCGTTTGTGCCGGGCAGCGGGAAGCTGTCCGCCGGGTGCTCCGGGTCGTCACCGGTCACCAGCACGTCGGCACCCGTGTCCGGGTCGGCGACCAGTCTGGCCAGCCCTTCGTCGGTGCCGTCGGCAAAGCGGCCCGCCGCGATGCCAGGGAAGTCGGCAAGCTCCGCGCCGTCCGCCGGGTCGAGCCCGCTGCCGACGTCCTTGCCGTGCAACGTCTCCGTACCGGCGAGGGAGTTGACGTACCGAAGCCTCCCGCGATCGAGGCTCAGCGCCTCGATCGCGCCGTCCGCCGCCTTGACCCGCGGCACCTCCCGCAACGGCAGATCGGCGACGAGCCCCAGGCCATCCACGCTGAACAGATGCACGGCGCGCTTCCCGTCGGTGTCCTTGCCGACCACAACCAGCGAGCCGGAGCCCTCGGAGCGCAGGAACGCCTGCTCGACGTCGCTCAGCAGAGTCCGCTCGGTCTCCGCCCCGGCAAAGGGTGTGAGGCGCAGCCGGCCGCCGTCGCCCTCGTACCAGAGCACGTTGTCGCCCACCACGAAGGAGGTGACCTTGCTGTCGGGGGACTGCGTGGCGAGCGGCACGATACGCGGGGCGGCTGTGCTGCCCAGCGGCATGACCCGCACGCCTGGCTCCCCGCTGCGGGAGAACCAGCTGACAGTGTTCTGCGTGATCCGGAAGCTGCTCGCCTCTCCGGTCACGGCCAGCGGGGCGACCCTGCCGTTGTACGCGGTGAGGATGCCGTAGCCGGGGGTGCCGTCGGCGGTGCGGTAGCCGATGACGAGCTGGTTGGAGTAGGCGCCGAGCAGCACGGGCTCGGCGCCGGAGGTGGCTCCGGCGGGCAGCTGCACGACAGGGTCGTTCGCCGGGTTCCCGCCGCGTGCCACGCGCAGCTGGTACGTGCCGTCGCCCTGGTCGACGGTGGCCAGCACCCAGCCGTTGGCGACGCGCGGGTTGAGGTATCCGGCGGGCAGGCTGATGGTGTTGGTGAAGCCGGGATCCTCGATACCGACCCGCACGACGTCCGTGCCGCCGTCCTCGCGCGGCTTGGTGTAGATGACGCGGTCGAACTCGTCGTGGGTGGGCACGATGGCGTCCTGCGGAACGCCGTCGAGGGCCGGTACAGGCTTGGTTGTGCGGTTGTACGTCGTTGTCCAGAGGTAACCGCCGCCCTCGCGGTGCAATATGCCCTGGCTGCCGGTGGCCAGCAACGTCTCGGTCCCGTTGCTGTAGGCATCGGGCGCGGGTATGAGGAGCTCGATCGCTTCAGCCGCGTGAGCCGTGGTTGGCAGTGCAGTTGTCAGCCCCGCAGCAAGGACGGCGGCGATGGCTGCGGCGGTGGCGGTAGAGCGGGTTCGCCGGGTGCGGCTGGTTGTGCGCAGGTGATGGGACACCTGACCCCCTATTTGTTAACCGTTAACAAGCGCATTGCGATGTGAACTCGGTTAACCATATACAGATGCGCGGGAGTTGTGTGCGAAACGTGTGCCGCTCGTGTCGCAGGGTTGTCACAGCGCTCGTCCAGCCGCCGGTCCATGCCGAGGCGGAAGGTGCAGTACCGGCTGATGCAGACCAGAACAGCCCGGTGAGCCCGCGGTCATCGCCGACGTCGCCCGGACCATCAGGCCGTGACCTGGATGCCGGAACGCTACGGCCCTCCGGCCTCGCTGCGAAAAGCCGAACGTCCCAAGCTCGTCGAGGTACACACGCCAGTACGTCGACCTGGGCGGCCAGGCCGCTTCACCGGCCCGCGGTGAGGGTGTCCAGAAGGGCGGCGGTGAACTCCTTGGGTTTGTCGATGTGTACGGCGTGGCCGGCGTCAGGGATGGCGGTTTCGCGGACGTGGCCGCCTGCGGCGGCGTAGTGGTCGAGTGCGTGGCGGGTCTGGGCGAGCATGGGTTGGGCAGGGCAGTGGTAGGCGCCGGGCCAGCCGGGTACGGCGCCGAGTGCACCGAGGTGGGCGAGGTCGAAGAGTGAGGTGTCGGAGACGATGAGATCGTCGGTGCCGCGGATCCAGCCGATGGGCGGTTTGGGGTCAATCCGGTGCAGGTCGTCAATACGGAAGTGGGTGGGGGCCATGGCGTTGAGGACACCTCGGGGGCCAGGGGCGGTGCCGGGCCAGTGGTCGCTGGGACGGGTGTCGCCGGGGTAGTGGTCGTCACCGGTGCGGGTGGAGAGCATGGCGTCGACGAAGGCGTCCTCGAGTGCGGGGCGGAGCGGCGGCTTTACGTAGCTGGAGGCAAGGACAGCGCGGGGGGAGAGTTGTGAGTCCTCGCTGCGGTCGCCTTCGGTGAGGCGCCGGACGAATTCCGGGTTGACGGTGCCTGCTCCGGAGCCGGCGCCGTCGCGGTGGTTGAGTCGGCCGTCGGGGCCGTGGGTACCGCCGAAGCCGTACGGGGAGACGGGGTTGACGAGGGTGAGGCTGCGGACGGCAGTGGGGTGATCGCGGAGGTGCTGGAGGGCGATGCCGCCGCCCATGCTCCAGCCGACGAGGTGGATGCGGTCGAGGGCGAGGGTGTCGCGTAGGGCGGTGAGGTCGTCGCTGTAGTCCCGGAGGCCATGGGTGGCGTCGACGGGAAGGGGGTCGGTGCCGCCGAAGCCGCGGAGGTCGACGGCGAGGGGACGGTAGGCGTGGGGCAGGTCGAGCATGGCCTGCTGCCAGAAGGTGGCGGCGGAGACGTTGCCGTGGACGAAGAGGACCGGTTCGCCGGTCCGGTCGGGGAGTTCGAGGAGGTTGAGGGTGAGCCGGGGGGTGGTGATGAGTCGAGCGTGGATGCCGGGGAGGAGTGCGGGCGCGGTCATGGTCCGTCCTTGAGGAGTGGCAGGTCAGCCGAGCCAGGCGGCGATCTGGGCGCGGGCGGAGGAGTGCCAGCCGAGTTGGAGGTGGTTGGCGGTGGTGATGAGGGATGTGCCGGCAACGTTGGCGATGCCGGTGCGGTCGAGGGCACTGTTGATGAAGACCACGCCGTCGCTGGGGCCGCGGTTCTCGTTGTATATGCCGAGGACGTTGGGGGATCCGCCGGCGAGGAGATAGGTGGCGACGGTGCCGGGGATGCCTGCCTTGTGGAGGGGGGTGATCAGGGAGCCGGCGTCGATGGCGGTCTGGATGCCACTGCCGGAGGTGTAGAAGCCCTGGCCACCGTGGTAGGTGGTGTACCAGTCTTGTTGGGTCATGTCGATGCCGTAGGCGGTGTCCCAGCGGGCGAGCATCTGGCGCTGTCCGGGATAGGCGTCGTAGCCGTTGGTGGGAGTGAAGGCGAATTCGGGGTGCGCGGTGTAGGTGCCGTAGCAGGTCATGTAGAGGTGGGGCGAGGGGGCGTTGACGCTGCCGCCGCATTGGGGCCAGACGCTGAAGTCGTGGGCCCAGCCGTGGGCGTAGGGGTAGTCGTACCCGCCGTTGGGGCCGCCGAGAGTGATGAGGCGGCGTACGTCTCCGGCGTAGGGACGTCCCCAAGTGGGGCGCAGTGAGGAGACGTAGGCTCGGGTCGACATCTCCCCCTTGCTCCAGCCGACGAGGTCCACCTGGCTGACGCCGAGCCGGTCCTTGATGACGTCTATGGCGTCGCCGACCTGCTGTGCCTGCATCAGGTTGTCGCCCTGCTTGTGGGCGAAGTTGATCGCGAAGACGCGGTAGCCGCGGTCGGCGAGGTACTGCATGAGTCCGGTGCTGGGGCAGGAGATGCTGCCGCAGCCGTAGCCACCGGCTTCGCCGGGGTTGGCCCAGGCGCGGTCGGCGTTGTCGTTGGCGCCGTGGACGAGGAGGACAGGGGTCGGGTGACTGCCTCTGTTCCAGCCGGGGGCGGAGTAGAGGAGAAAACGGCCGGAGTAGGGCTGCTTGACGCCGTTGAAGAAGGTGCGTCGCTGGCCGTCCTGGTCGCCTCGGCCGTCCGGGGGGTACTGCTCGGAATGAAAACCGCTGGTGGTGTCGAGGTAGCGGTCGACGCGTTCCCAGCCGTTGGCAACGGTGGTGTAGGTGGCTTCGAGGGTGAGGTAGGTGGGTGGGGCGGCGTGGGCCGGTGTGGTGGCTGCTCCGAGGCTCAGCAGTGTGAGAAGCAGGCCGAGCAGGGTGCTCGTTACTCTGCGCATCGCGGCTCTCCCGTCAGGGGCGGGCTCGGTGGTCCAGGTCCGCCACAGTAGGGCGGTGCGGGAGACCACCCCCATGGGGCGGACAGCCATAGATGCGGGTCGGGGGGGTGTGCGGTGTCGCCATGTGCTGAGGGACGCGTGGGCTCCTCGGAGAGGGGCTCGGTGATGCGGGGGCAATCCCGCGGATGCGGATGCGGTTGCGGTTGCGGTTGCGGTTGCGGATGTGGATGCTGATGCGGGCGGCCTCGGCTGCGAGGTCCTGGTCGAAGCCGACGAGGACGGTCAGCTCGGCGGTGATCTCGTCGCCGAGCTCCAGCGAGCGCAGGGTGTGGGGCATGCTGCGGATGGCGTCCGCGATCACCGCGGCGTCGCGGGCATCGGTCTTGGCCCGGTCTGATTGACAGTCATGCCGGGCCCGGAGGCCAGCGGCCCTCTTGCAGGACCGCGAAAAAGATAACGGGGGCTTCCTCCGCGGCACTTCAAACCCGCCCGAACCGGACGAGACAGGGAACATCTCCCTTGAAGGGCGAGCCCAACGACCAGGATCCGCGGCGGAACAGGCGATCAGGCCGCGCCCGGCAAGGGATCAGGCACCACCGCCACATCATGACCACCCACCTCCTGCGCGGCCCCTGCTGCGGCGCCGGCACCGGCGCCGTCGGCCTCGTCCTCTGGTGGATCGAGCAGCGCTCGTAACCCGGAGCCGCGTCGGTTGAATTGCGCAGACGTATGTGAGGGACCTGAGCCGACGATGGTCAGGTCCCTCTTCGCGTGATCAGATACCCTCCCCGGTCAGATCCGGACGCCAGACGGGATCGGCCCACCAGCGGTGGATCTCTTCCGCGGTGGCGCCGATGTGGAAGGGAGTGGCGTCGTCGTAGGCGCGGCCGACGATCTGCGCGCCGGTGGGGACGCCGTTGGCGGCGCGGCCGGTGGGGATGTTCAGGACGGGGTGGCGGCTTGCGACGTTGAAGACCGGCGTGAGAGCGGCGCCGAGGTAGAAGTCGAGGTAGGTTCCATCGACGGTGACGCCGTGGTCGACGTAGTCGTCGTCGGCGAGGAAGCCGGCGCTGCCAAGGGTGGGGCAGATGATGGCGTCGTAGTCCGCGAACACGTCGGCCAGAGCCTGCTGGACGTCGGCCTCCATGCTCAGGCCCTTGAAGAAGCCGTGGGCGGCGAGGGCTTGTCCGGCCCGGTCGGCGAAGCGGCGGGCGTAGCGGCTCAGCCGGTCGTCGTCGCCGAGCTCGGTGATCATCGGCCCGAAGATGGCGCCGTAGTGGATCAGGGCCGCGGTGAACACGGTCTCCTGAGTGATGGGTATCGCGACTTCCTCGACCTTGATCCCGGCGTCCCGCAGGGAGTCGGCCAGGGCGCGGGTGTTCGCGGCGACGTCCGGATCGATGGGGAAGTCGCCGATGGTGACCGCGAAGGCGACCTTCAAGTCGCGGGCCTTCGCCGCGTCGGGGACCACCGGCCGGGTCGCCGGGAGTGACACGGGATCCACCGGGTGCGCGCCGGCGATCAGGTTCTGCAGCAGCGCGGTATCGGCGACGGTGCGGGCCATCGGTCCGTCGTGGCAGTAGGTGTCCAGGTTGAACGGGGGCATACCCGGAACCCGGGCGTATGGGGGTTTGAACCCCACCACTCCGCACAGCGAGGCGGGCAGCCGGATGGAGCCGCCGATGTCGGATCCGGTGGCCAGGATCGTGGTGCCCGCGGCGAGCGCGGCGCCGGAGCCGCCGGACGAACCGCCCGGCCCGTAGCCGAGGTTCCACGGGTTCCGCGTGACTCCCCACAGCGCGGACTGGGTGAACGCCGCACACGAGTACTCCGGTGTCGTCGCCCGGGCGTGGACCACGCCGCCGGCCGCAAGGACGCGCTCCACCACCGGGTGGGTGATCGGCGAGGGAGTGTCGTCCGTGAGCAGGGATCCGAGGCGGAGCGGAAGCCCGGCGATGGGCTGCTCCTCCTTGACTGCGACGGGGATCCCCTCCAGCGGGCGCGGCTCGCCGCCGCCCCGGCCGGCGTAGCGGGCCTCGGCCTCGACCGCGGCGGCGCGGGCACGCTCCTGGAGCCGGTCGCTCAGGGCGTTGACGGCCGGCTCGACGGCGTCCGCCCGGGCCTCGACCGCGTCAAGGACCTCGACGGGTGACAGCGCCATGGTCCGGTAGGCCTCCAGCAGTTCGTGCGCGCTGAGGTAGTGCAGATCTGTCATGAAGCTTCCTTCGTGTTCTGTGTCGCATCCGTGCTGGCGAGCAGGGCGTAGAGGTCGGGCCGGCGGGCCCGGAGGCGGAGCGCGTACCCGGCCCCGCCGAGGCCGAGCAGGACCACCGGGCTGAGCAGCGCGCCGTTGATCCAGCCGGTGCGGCCGGTGAGCAGTTCGAAATTGGTGAGCATCAGGTACAGGCCGGCGGTGAGGCCGACCGCGGCGAGCGCCGGAGCGGCCTTGACCCGTGCGAAGTGGTGCCCGCGGTCGTCCTTCCAGAAGAACCGGATGACCGCGAGTGCGCACAGCACCTGGAGGGCGACGATCCCGATGATCCCGACGCCGTTCGTCCACAGCAGCAGCTGCATGTACGGGTCGGCGTGGACGAGCGCTGCGAACACCACGACGACCGCCGAGACCGCAGTCATGACGACGCTGGCCACGTGCGGCGAGCTGTGCTTGGTGTGGGTGCGGGCGAGCCTGCGGGGCAGGAGCCGCTCCCGGCCCAGGGCGAACAGGTAGCGGGTGCTGGCATTGTGGAACGCGATGAGCGCCGCGAAGATGCTCGTGACGATGAGCACTTCCATCACGGACTTCGCCGTGTGTCCGACGAACTTGTCGGCGAGGTCGAAGTACATGTTCCCGAAGTCGTCGGACTGGGCCAGGCTCACGACGCCGTCGGCTCCGAAACCGACAGTCGCGGCCCAGGTGGCGAACGTGTAGAACATGGCTAGGAAGGCAACGGCCAGGTAGGTCGCGCGAGGGATCGTCCGCTTCGGCTCCCGCGCCTCCTCCGAGTAGATCGCGGTGCCCTCGAAGCCGATGAATGCGCCGAGGACGAGCACGAACATCCCGCCGGCGCCGGCGCCGAACACCTGGTCGGGCTGGAAGGAGCGGGCTGACATGCCCTCCGGGCCTCCGGTCACCAGCACGGCCACCGCCACGACGATCAGGATGAGGACCTCGGCCGCCATGAACACCCCGAGCACTCGGGCGCCCACGTCGATCTGGCGGTAGCCAAGGCATCCGACGACGGCCACCGCGGCCAGCGCCCACAGCGGCCAGGGAACTGTCACACCGGTGAGGTCGGCCAGGGTGTTCCGCGCGAAGAAGCCGAACGCCCCGTAGAACCCGGTGCAGATCGCGCAGTACGAGAGCAGTGCGACCAGCGCTGCCCCGACGCCGGCGGGCTTGGCCAGGCCGCGGGAGATGTAGGCGTAGAACGCTCCGGCGTTCGCCATGTGCTCGGACATGGCGGTGAATCCGACCGCCAACACGATGTAGACGACGCCGGCGAACAGGTAGGCCGCGGGCGCGCTGATGCCGCCCAGCCGGAACGCCAGGGGTGCACTGCCGGCGACCACGGTCAGCGGCGCGGCGGCGCCGACGACGAAGAACACGATGTCGAAGGTGCGGAGCTTCCCGCCGGCGAGCCGTCCGACGGGAGCGTCGGGAACGGGACGGTCCTCCGAGATTGGTACAGCCATGAGCGGCTCCTGAGAGACACTGGAAACGTACTTAGTACGGTAAGGTGTACGGAGTATGCTGACCGGGTGACCACAAGTCAAGAGACCCAGCGGCGACCTCGCGGATCGCTGTCCCGGCAAAGCATCGGCGCCGCGGCGCTGCGCGTGATCGAGCGCGACGGACTTGACTCCCTGACCATGCGCCGAGTCGCGGGTGAGCTCTCCTGCGGGGTGATGAGCCTCTACTCCCACGTGACCGATGCCGACGACCTGCGCGGTGTCGTGGTCGGGCAGCTCATCGACCGCTTGGACCTGCGCCCGCACGAAGGGGAATCCTGGCAGGACGCGACGCGCCGGATGCTGAGCACCTACGCGGACCTGGCCGCATCGTTCCCCCGCTCGTTCGAGCTGCTGGCCCTGGCCGACGCCGACCAGTGGCCGGTCGCCCCGCACATGGAGCGGCTGGTCGACCTGCTCGTCACGGCGGGGCTGACCGAAGGGGACGCCCTGACCGCGCTGAGCGTGATCGACGCCTACGCGTCCGGATTCCTCGTCATAGCCGTCCGGAACCGGCCGACCGTCGCCTCGGCCGAGCGGGCCGCCCCGCACCGGCACGATCAGCTCGCCCGGCTGCACCACCTCGACTCCTACGGCACCGGGTCGGAGGTCATCATCGCAGGGCTGGAACAGCGCTTCGAAGGGCATCGTGCCGGGCGAAAGCCATGATGAACGTCGTTACCGTCACCACCGATTGGCGGCCGGTCGCCTGAGGCCCGCGTTCATTCCCGTCCGTCGGACGCGGATGCGTCGGGCACGGTGGAGTTGTCCACCGAGGGCCTTCCGGGGGAAAGGGTTCTGGGCCCGCTGGCTCCGCTGCTCGGGCAGTGCGCCATGCCGGCGGGTGGTGAGCTCGTCGTCGAGGAAGCGCGGGCACCGGGGGGAGGGCGGCCTCGAAGACCGGGTCACACTCGCGGCCGAGGGTGCGAGGGCGGGGCCTGGCGGCGCCTTGTGGTAGGGGCAGGAGCGGATCCGTCGTCGGGCCCGCCCGGGACATGCGTCCCCTGAGCCGACGTCGGTTCGCTGAGTGCACGCGGCCCCGGCACCCCGGCCCGCACCAGCGCACTCAGCAGACCCGGGGACGCCTCTTTGAGGCTCCCGAGAACCGTGCGCCGGGCCGTCGGCTCGATCGGTGCAACGGACGGGACCGCGAGGACGTGGCAGCCCGCCGCCTCCGCCGAAGCGACGCCCGTGGGAGTGTCCTCCACGGCTACACAGGCGGCCGGGACCACACCCAGGGCTTGGCAGGCAGCGAGGTACGGCTCGGGGTCGGGTTTCGTGCGGAGCGTGTCGTCGGCGGTGACCGTGGTGGTGAACCGGCCTGCGCCCAGCGACTCCAGGGCCTTGACGACAGTGTCGGCGACGTGCCGCGGCGAGGCCGTGACAAGGGCGGTGGGAACGCCCTCGCCGCGCAGTGCCACGAGCAGTTCGACTGCGCCGGGGCGCGGCACGACGTCGGCACGCACCCGGGCCGCGAACTTCCGGTGGAGCTCAGCGGCGACCGCGCCGACCGGCGCGCCGGCGGCCCGGCCCAGCACCATCGCTGTGTGCTCCACGGGGCGGCCCAGCACATCCGGCTGGTCGACTGCCGAGAGCGCGTACCCCAGCCCGGCGGCCACCTCGTCGACGGCCCCCCACCACAGCTGCTCGGTGTCCACGAGGGTGCCGTCCATGTCGAAGAGCACGGCTCCCAGCGCGGGTGACTGGACGGGGGTGGCGCGGGAGTGCTTCACGGAGGTCTCTTTCAGAGGTTCGGCGTAGTGCGGGTGCTGGCGTATGGCAGGACAGCCCTCAGCCGTCCGGCGGGCATTCCGGATGCGGCGGGCGTCGGGTCTCAGCCGCGCCGCGCCGCGACCAGCACCGGCCGGTCCGGGAGGGCCACGGTCACGGCGGCGCCCGGGGCGAGTGCCGCTGCCTCGTGGGTCTGCAGGTCGGCCTTGATCTCGGTGCCGTCGGCGAGGCGGACGGTGACGCGAGTGACGGCGCCGAGGAAGGCGGTGGCGACGACCTGGGCATCTCCGGTGTCGTCTGCGGTGAGCTGGACGGCCTCGGGTCGTACGAGAACGTGTACGTCGGTGCTCCCGCCCGGCTCGCTGTCCACGGGCAGCCGTCGTCCCAGGACCGCCACCGTCGTGCGTCCGGCGTCGAGGATGCCTGGGATCCGGCTCATGGTGCCGACGAACTCAGCGACGAAGGCAGTGGCGGGTCGCGCGTACAGTTCGGCGGGGGTCGCGCACTGCTCGAGCCGCCCCGCGCGCATCACGGCTACCCGGTCGGCCATCGACAGCGCCTCTTCCTGATCATGCGTCACCAAAAGTGTGGTGATGGCGAGTTCCTGCTGAAGGCGGCGGATCTCCTCGCGGAGTGTCAGCCGGACCTTGGCGTCGAGCGCGGACAGCGGTTCGTCGAGCAGCAGGACTCGCGGGCGCAGCGCGAGCGCGCGGGCGAGCGCGACGCGCTGCTGTTGCCCGCCGGAGAGCTGGTGCGGGAAGCGTTCGCCCATGTCCCCGAGGCCGACCAGCTCCAGCAACTCGCCGGCACGAGCGCGCCGCTCGACTCCTCGAATCCTGCGCATGCGCATCCCGAACGCGATGTTGTCGAGCACGCTGAGGTGCGGGAAGAGGCTGTACGACTGGAAGACCATCCCGGCATCGCGACGGTGGGCCGGCACCCGGGTCACGTCCTCGCCGTCGACGAGGACCTCGCCGGAGTCCGGGTGTTCGAACCCGGCGAGCAGGCGCAGTGCGGTGGTCTTGCCGCAGCCGGACGGGCCGAGCAGGGCGAGGAGTTCACCGGGCCGCGCGGTCAGGTCGAGGCCGTCGAGGGCGACGGTCGCGCCGAACCTCCGGCGCATACCGCGGAATTCGACGGTTGCGGCGCCGGTCGTGGCAGCCTTCTCCGGCGTGGTGATCGTCATGGTGGGGGTCATCCCTGGGAGGCGGTACGGGAGGGGGTGCGGCGGCCGCCGAGGGTGGCGACGGCCAGGAGGAGTGCCCAGGTCATGAACAGGCTGAGCACGGACACGGCGACGGACATCTGGGCCTGCGAGCCGCCGATGCTGTAGATCCAGACGGCGAATGGCTGGAAGCCGAGGAGCTGGGCGACCGTGAACTCGCCCAGCACGAGCGCCAGCGTGAGGAACGCAGCGTTCAGCAGCGCACCGCGGAGATTCGGCAGCACCGCGCGGACGAGGGCCTGCGGCCAGCCCGCGCCGCAGCTGCGGGCGGCCTCGACGAGCGTGCGCACGTCGACCGCGCGCAGCCCCGCGTCAAGGGCACGGTGGACGAACGGCAGAGCCATCACGACGTAGGCGAGGACGAGCACAACCGGGAAGTCCGGGTTCTGGAGCGTGACGAACGTCTGGAAGAGCGGCGTCGCCGAGAGGTACTCGGGACCCCACTTGAGGACCGTTCCGATCCCGGCGACGAACGCGATCGGCGGGACGATCAGCGGCAGCGAGCAGACGACCTCGACGACAGGCCGCAGCCGGGGCGCGCCGAGCCGCAGCGCGACCATGGCGGGCACCATCAGCAGCAGAACGACCGCGATCGTGGCGGCGGCCAGTTCGAGGGAGAGCACCAGGCTGGGCAGGAAGCCGTCGGTGCCGAGGATCCGCGCATACGCGTCGACGTTCAGGCCCTGACCCGGCACGTCGACCGTGAAGATGACGGACGCTGCCAGCGGCACCAGGAAGTACAGTGCGGCGACGGCGAGGACCGCGACCCGCCAGGGGCGCAAGGTGGTGTTCAGGCGAGCCATCGTGCGCTCCGTCGTTGCAGGGGCAGGTACACGGCCATCACAAGGCCCGCGACGAGGACCATGTCGAGGCTGAGTGCCAGCGCCACGTTCTCCTGGCCCACCAGCACGTTGCCGGAGATGGCATCGGCGATCTGCAGCGTGACCAGCGGGACCGAGCTGCCGACCATCGCGGCGGCGGTGGCGTAGGCGGCGAACGCGCTGCCGAACAGCAGCACCAGGCCGCCGAGCAGCGACGGCGTGAGCACCGGCAGGGCGACGTGCCGCCAGTACTGCGCAGCTGTGGCGCCGTTGTTCTGCGCGGCTTCGCGCCACTGGGAGCGCAGCCCCTCGAGGGCGGGCGTGATGGTGAGGACCATCAGCGGGATCAGGAAATAGAGGTACGTGAGAGTCAGGCCCCAGAAGCTGTACAGGGTCCAGCCCGTGTCGGCGAGACCCAGGTGGCTCGTCAGGACGCCGGAGTTGCCGAGCGTCGCGACGAAGGCGAAGGCGAGCGGGACGCCGCCGAAGTTCGCGAGCACCCCGGAGGCGGTGAGTACGGCTTCGCGCAGTGCGCGGAAGCGGGAGACCACCACGGCCTGGGCGAGCAGCAGCCCGAGGAGCATACCGATGGCCGCCGACACGGCGGACAGCTTGACGCTGCCCAGGAGCGCCGTCAGATAGGCACCGTGCAGCGACCCGGTCAGATTTGCGGTGGTGTAGGACGTGGCGCCGGTGGCCGGGTCCTTGACGGTGAAGGCGCCGTTCAGCATGGCCAGGGCCGGGATTCCGAAGGCGATCGCCACGAAGACGAGCAACGGAACGACGGCGAGCCATCCGGCACGCCGGCGCCGCCGACCGGAGGGTGCGGCGTCGACGCGGGCAGGCACAGAAGTGACAGTCATGCCGGAGGTCATCCCGAGACGGCCTTGCCCCAGCCCTGGGCGATGATGCCCTTGGCCTTGTTCTGCTGGGCCTCGGTCGGGAACGCGACCGAGCCGGAGACCATGGGGAGCTTGGCGGCGGCGTCCTTGTCGAGCGTCCCGGCCTTCTCCATGGCGGACATCAGCGCCGGGCGGGCGTAGCCCTTGAGCCAGAGGTTCTGCCCCTCGACGCTGTACAGGTACTCCTGCCAGAGGCGGGCGGCGGCGGGGTGCGGCGCGTCCTTGGTAATGGCCTGCGAGTAGTACTGCGCGTACTGGCCGTCTGACGGGACGGCGACCTTCCAGTCGACCCCCTTGCCCTTGAACTCGTCCGCGTAGCCGGCGTTGAGGTAGTCCCAGTCGATGCTGATGGGCGTCTCGCCCTTCTCGACGGTTGCCGGAGTCGACTCGACCGGCGTGTAGTTGCCGTTCTTCTTCAGCTCGGCGAAGAAGTCCAGTCCCGGCTGGATTTCGTCGAGGGAACCGCCGTTCGCCAGGGCCGCCGCGTAGACGCCGCCGAATGCGGAGCCGGACTTGGTCGGGTTGCCGTTGAGTGCGACCTGGCCCTTGTACTCGGGCCCCAGGAGCTCCTTGAAGGTGGTGGGGCAGTGCTTGACGCGTTTGGCGTCGCAGCCGATGGAGACGTAGCCGCCG
Organism: Streptomyces sp. NPDC057565; assembly: GCF_042801455.1. Classification (NCBI taxonomy): domain Bacteria; kingdom Bacillati; phylum Actinomycetota; class Actinomycetes; order Kitasatosporales; family Streptomycetaceae; genus Streptomyces; species Streptomyces sp. NPDC057565. The sequence continues at coordinate 32,650 of NZ_JBHVFU010000056.1, forward strand.
TAGTCGTTGTACCAGCGCGCCTGCGGGTCCTTCTGCGCGGCCGGGATGTCGTCGTACGAGGCGACCTTGTACGGGGCGAACAGCCCCTGCTGGGCTCCGCTCAGCGCGAACGAGCTGCCCAGGTCCAGCACGTCGGGGGCACGGTCCTGGCCCTTGCGCGAGGTGACCGCGTTGATCTCGTCCTGGCTGCTGCCGTCGGGGTTCTCGACCTCGATCTTGATGCCGTACTTCTTGGTGAAGCCGTCGATCAGCGCGCCATAGTTGGCCCAGTCACGGGGCAGAGCCATGGCGTGCAGCGTGCCCTCCTTCTTCGCCGCGGCGACGAGGTTGTCCATGCCGCCGAAGTCCGCCGCGGAGGTTGCGGTGGCGGCCGTCCTGCCGTCGGGGGTCGCAGCGGACTGGCTGGTGGCTGCGCCACAGGCGCTGAGGCTGAGTGCGGCGACGGCGAGGCCGCCGGTGAGGACGGCGATCCTGGACAGGGACACGGTCACGATCTCTCCTGGGGTGGCGCCCCGGACGGCGGTTCCCGCGGGGGCTCGACAGAGGACTTGTCTGAACAAGTTGACCTCAGTAGGCACGCACTCCATGTCGTCTCGGTGAACAGGGAGGCAAATCCGACCCCCGTTCTTCTGGACACTCGCCGGAGGCCTTCCGGGGGAGCGGTCCCCTTCCCGTCTCGTCTAGGCTGGTTCATCTGCACACTGCGCACAGCACGAGAGGGGACCATGACAGCCCGACACGAGGAGATTGCCGAGGAGTTGCGCCGGGCGATCGATCGCGAGGAATACGCGGTGGGCAGCAGGCTGCTCCCGGAGACGGAACTCGCCGCCCGCTACGGCGTCTCGCGCGGCACCGTCCGCCAGGCCATCGCCGCACTGACGTCGGAGGGGCTGATCGGGTCCCGGCAGGGCGCGCGACGCGTGGTGCTCGCCAGCCGCCGCAATCAGAGCTTCGCCGAGCTGCGCAGCTTCGCCCAATGGGCGCGTGCGATGGGCCGTACGGCGACGGGCCGGGTGGTGTCCTCGGAGTACCGCCCCGCGACCGCCCAGGACTCGGTGCGCCTCCAGGCGCCGGCCGGCGTTCCGGTGCTCCACGTCCTGCGGCTGCGCGGCCTGGACGGGGAACCGGTTCTCCTGGAACGGACGGTGTACGCGGACTGGATCGCTCCGGCTGTCGAGCGCATCGAGGCTGACTGTCCGTCAGTGACGCAACGGCTGTTCGCGGACACAGGGCTGGTCTTCGCGTACGGCGAGCATCTGATCGACGCGGTCGCGGCGGGCGCGCAGGACGCCGAACTGCTGGGTGTGCGCCGCACGAGTCCGCTGCTGCGGGTGCGCCGGGTCACAACCACCCGCGAGGGCCGCCCGGTCGAGTGGTCCGACGACCGGTACCGCTCCGACGCGGTGAGCTTCAGCGTCCACAACTCGATAGGCAACAACCCACTGGCCCGTCAGACAGGCCCGGGCGCGACGTGAGTCCGACGAAGGCAGACGGTGGCCGCCGGACCGGAGCCGCACCGGATCTCGACCTCCTGGGCCAGGCGTTGCCGTGACGTCCCGTCCGCGCTGCGACGCCGGACACGCCCCCGCGCTGCCGGATTCGCGCGCCGGCACTTCCTGGAGGAGACACCGGCGAGCGCAACCGACAACCAACCAGTCCGCCGGTGGGGAGACGGAACTCCAGCCCACACACGGCCTCCTGAAGGGTGCTCACGAACTCGGAGTGCCGTGCTCCGGGCCTCCTCCGAGATGTGCAGCGCCTATCGAGTTGTGCGAGAGCTGACTTCGACAGCCTCCGTGCCGACGTGAAGGCCGGCAAACTGCCCGGGATCTCGTGGATCGTGGCGCCCGAGGCTTTCACCGAGCACCCGAACTGGCCCGCGAACTACGGCGCCTGGTACATGTCGCAGGTTCTGGACGCACTGGGGTGGCCGCCCGGGCGCAGGGGGAGCGCCAGGGCGGCCGGCCAGGAGCGGTTGACGGCGGATCCCGCCCAGCCTCTGGCCGGGCGGGGTCCACGGGCGACTGGCAGCGGAGCAGAGGCGTGCGCACAGTCGAGGCGGTGTTCGCCTGGCCGATTCAGTGCTCCTGGAACAGCGACTGGGCGTGGTTCAGGACGTACCTGGCGACATCGGTACCCAGTTTGACCCCGGCCTCGTCCGCGAGTCGGGTGTGGATGCCCAGCCAGACCCGTGCGTCCGTGTTCTCCAGCGTGAGCTGGTGCCATGCGGTGTAGGTGCGGACGACGCCTGGTGCGGTGACGCTGGTCAGGGTGAACGGGGCCGCGCGCGGTCCTACGAGGCCGGTGAGCACGGCTTCCGTCGCGCCTGCGTAAGTGTTGTGGCCGCTGGGGTAGTCCGGGTGGGCCGGGGTGGAGTGCAGTGGGGTCCATGACGGGTCGGCGGGGGTCTCGCCGACGCCGGTTCGGATCGCGGTGACGGGCCGCCACAGCGGGTAGGTGTACTTGCTGTCGGAGGTGGCGATCTGGGTGTCCACCAGCGCGGCGTTGGCCAGGGCGACGAGTTCGGCCTGCTTGAGCAGCGGCTGGTGGGAGGTGGCGGCGAGCGCGACGCGAATCGGCTTGGTCCACAGGGCCAGCGAGGAGTCGAACCAGAAGTTGGCTGTGTCGGTCTGCTGCGCGGTGCGCACGGTGCTGTTCAGCTCGCCGAAGTCTCGCACCTCCTTCAGGTCGGCCTGGTACCGCTTGGACGTCAGTGCGGGAGGCGCGGGCAGCCGGAACTGGCTGCCGCTTTTCAGCAGGAACGGCCGGGCGAACCGGCTGCCGTTCTGGATGGCGGGGGCGAACGCGGGCGGGGTGGGCTGCCAGACGCCTGGCGCGGCCGGCGGCACGGTGAAGGGGGCGTTCACCGAGGCCGCATCGAGGCCGTCTCCCTCGCGGTCGTGCAGGACCTCCAGCGCCTGGTGTTCGCCGGCTGCGACGCCCAAGGATTCGGCCGGGCCGTCGGGGATCCGATCCAGGGTCCGCTCCAGGGCGGCATCCACTTCCGGGGCACGGGCGGGCACCAGCTCGACCAGGGCGCGGTGCACCGCGGCAGCCAGCGCCGCGTCCTGGTAGTCCTTGCGGTCGACCTCAGACGGCACGTGTTGCAGGGCCCGCGCCGCCGCGATCCAACTGATCGCCCAAGTACGGCTGTTGGAAATCTGGGGGAGTGATGAGCCAGCCGTCGCGATTGCGTCGCTTGTGGTGTCGTACCACGCGAGTGCCACGGAGGTGCGGTCGTGCCCGGGCACAGGGGCTGCGGCGACGTTCGGCGCTGCGCCGGAGGCGACCAGCAGTGCCGTGGAGGCCACCAGGGCCGCACGGGTCTTCGGGGAGTTCAAGGGAGTAGCTCCTCATGGTGGGTGGGGCCAGGTGTTGGCACGTCTGTCCGGCAGTCATGTGCGACGGGACGTGGAGAATTGAGGACCTTGCGCTGGCCGCAGCAGGTTCCCGGACTGAGGCCGTGGGGCCTTGTCTCCGGGAACCTGCGGAGTCCGGTGCCGTGTCGGACCGGACGTCCTGCCCGCGGCTGGTGCCGTGACCGGCAATGTTTGCCCCATGAGGAGCGTCGTCCAGTGCGTGCGATCGCATGCGTGCGATCGCAAGGCGGCCGGAAGTCCTCGTACTGGAGCTACCAGGGCTTTTGGCCGACGCGGCGAGCGGGTGTGCTGGGCGGCGCGACGGGGCAAAGCTTGCCGGCAGGGGCACTAGGGGTGCCGCTACGGGCAGGGGGTGGCGAGTCCGGGCAGTGCCCAGGCATGTCTGCAGCCGAGCAACGGGTGTCCGCAGGGGCCCACGTACGCGGCAAGGGAAGACAGCCGAGACGGCATCGGCGTCGCTCCGTCTCATCGGCACCGGCGCGCACTGCGGCACACGCGCAGGCGTTCACAGGTCCAGCGGCGGCGGCCTTCTGACCTGGCGGGGTCAGGCGGGGTCGGCGTTGATGTGGAAGGGGACGGTGACGATGTTGGAGGCGACGCCCATCAGCTTCAGGTCCTTGGCGTCGATCTTCCCGTCGCCGTTGAGGTCCTTCACGACGCTGGGTGCGTCGTTGTAGATGCCGTCGTGGTTGAGGTCGTCGACGACGGCGACGCTCAGGGAGGTGTCGACGTTCTGCCCCACGATGGGGGCGCCGACGATCCAGGTGTCCCACAGTTCGGTCTTGTTCGGGGTGCGGTTGGTGACGCCGGAGAGGTTGAACAGGTTGGCCAGGTTGGTGCCGGGCCCGGAGAAGCCGGGAAGGGTGCTGTTGGTGGTGGAGTCCAGCACGACCAGTCCAGGGATCTTGTCGTCCTGGCCGGTGGAGAACGTGCCGGGGAAGGGGGCGATGTTGTTGTGTGCGGCCGGGCCGGTGAGCTGGAGCCCGTTGAAGCCGGTCTGGGCCAGGGTCTTGCCCCGGAAGGAGAGCTTCAGGTCCACGAACCAGCCCTTGCCCTCCACGCCCGTGTTGTCCCCGGGCTTGGGCGCCAAGACCTTCACCTCGACCGGGTGCTCTGCGGTGGAGTCGGACGTGTCCAGGCTCGAGGCGTTCGCGCTGGACAGCCCGGAGGCGGCGGTGCCCAGGCCGAGGATCACGGCCGCACCCGCGCCGAGGGACCAGCCGAGCTTCTTCTTCCTCATGACTTGTTCTCCTGAGTGTTGGGAGGCTTGCGGTCATGTGTACGACCACCTGTGGCACCCGGTTCAACCCGCAGGCCGACGAGTGTTCTGCGCCGGAGATTTGTCGGCAGAAGTGGGCGAGGGAATCGAGGTTTCCTCGGCTGTCTTGGTCCAGATGAACGGCTTGAGGTCTTCGTTCCAGCTCTTGACCCGTGATCGGATATCGGCTTCCAGGGCCTGCACGTTCTTGTATGCGCCGCCTTTTTCCCCGCACCGGCGGCGTGCTGGTGTGCGCGGGAGATGGCCGATTCGACCGAGACATCCCAGGTGATCAGGCCCTCGGTGTCGGCCCGGGCCTGCAGATCGGTCACGATCCGCGCCCAGGTTCCGTCGCGTTGCCGGTGGCGGAACAACCCGTACACCGTTTCGTCCACTTCGTGGCCGACCCCGCTTCTTCCCCACCGGCAGCAACGGCTCCAGCACTGCCCACTGCGCACCGGTCAAATCACCACGAACCACGCGCCGAGATCATCTCAGTAGTGGATTACGCGGGTACCCCACTGCTCACAGGCCCTAACGTTGGTCCATGCTCAAGATGCCGTCACGGGTCGAACTACACCCGCTCACCCTCTCCGACCAGGACGAGTTCTGCACGCTCGTGCAGGCCAGCTCCGATCTGCACTTGCCATGGATGCAGCTACCCGCGACCGCGGAGGAGTTCCAGGTCTGGATGCGCCGCTTTGACGACGGCACCAACCAGGGCTTTCTGGTCCGTGTCCGGGAGACCGGCACAGCCGCCGGCATGGTCAACATCAACTCGATTATCCGGGGCCGCTACCAGGGCGCGTCTCTCGGCTATGCGGCCTTCGCCCCGTCCGCCGGGTACGGATACATGACCGAAGGGCTCGCCGTCACCCTGCAGCACGCCTTCACCGACCTGCGGCTCCACCGGCTGGAGGCCAACATTCAGCCGGCGAACAAAGCATCCCTGGCCTTGGTCCAGCGGCTGGGCTTCCGCTACGAAGGGGTTTCGCCCTCCTACCTCTACATCGACGGGGGATGGCGGGACCACGAACGCTGGGCCATCACCGCACCACAGCCCTGGACACCCGATCCGTCCCTTCCCGAGGTCTGATTCGCACAGCGCCGCTCATGAAACACGCTCTAGTTCCGCGGTGACAACGAGGAAGCAGCCCCGTCAATCACGTTTGAAGCCCGGGCTCGCCACCCTGCGCCGACCGGCCACAACCTGCCAAGATTGCCGGATCCAACAGCACAGGGTTGGATCGTCCGGCGTCCATCAAGCTTGCGGGACGAGGATGTCGTCCAGCGCGCCCGTTCTTCTCGACGCCGACCCCGTGTCAGCGGTCCCGTGCACGCCCCTGCTACAAAGGGCGCTGACAGGCCTTCGCTCCAACAAACAGCGAAATTCTGACTTCGTCCGCTGTGTGCGGGTGAACTTGAACCCCCAGCTCGTCGTATACGCAGTCGCAAGGGCACGCGACAAGTGCCTCAGGACACAAGAAACCGCAGGTCGCAGCCGTCCTCGAAGACGGTGCGGCCGGTGCGGTCATGTATGGAAGTGAGTCGGATGGATCGGATCCGGTTCCGCGCCTCCCCGGGGCGCGGACTGTCCACCGCCTGCAGCCCGGGCCCGACGATGCTCCAAGCGACCCTAACCTGCGAGACGAGGCCATCGAGCGTGACGCCGGACGAGCAGTTGATGACTGCGTTGTACACCGAGCACCACGATGTGCTGCTCTCCTTCGTGCGCAGGTACGTGCGCAGTCCTGAGCAGGCGGAGGACGTCGTGCAGGAGACGCTGCTGCGGGCGTGGCGCCGCATCGACAAGCTCGAGCCACGCCACGCCACCGTCCGCTCCTATCTCTTCACGATCGCCCGCAACGTGCTCACCGACGGCTGGCGCGCCGAGCAGCGGCGTCCGGAACCGCTCTACGACAACGAGGCGCTCGCGGCTGTACCTTCTGCCGATGATGTGGAGTCGGCGCTGGAGGGGCACCTGGTTACCGCAGCGTTGGAACGCTTGTCCAGCGAGCATCGTGATGTGATCCAGGCGCTCTACTTCGAGGGGTTGACCGTCGCCGAGTCCGCGTCACGGCTCACGATCCCGGAGGGAACGGTCAAGTCCCGCGCTTACTACGCCGTACGCAACCTGCGCGCAGCCTTTGAAGAAATGGGAGTTCTACGGTGAGCACCGACCACGATGACGTGCGCATGCTGATCGGCGCGTATGTGCTGGGCGGCCTCAGCGAGAGCGACCGCCGCGTTCTGGAGTCCCACCTGCCCATGTGCCAGGAATGCCGTGACGAGCTCGCGCGCTCGGCCCCGCTGGCGGGACTGCTGCGCCGTGCCCCGGGTATGCCCGCGGCCCCTCCGCAGGCCACGCGCGAGGCCGACACCGATGCGGCGTCCCCGGCTTCGTCGGGCGGGGTCGACCGCCTGCTGGAGCAGGTCCGCGCCGCCGATGTCGCACGCAGGCGCCGGGCTCGTCGGCAGTGGCTGGCAATGGCTGCGGCCCTGATCGTGGTTGCCGGGCTCGGACTGGGGTTGATGCTGCCGTTCCGGCACTCGACCGGCCCGGCCACGGCCTTCACGGCGGCCGCCGGGTACTCCGTGTCCGGCCGTGCCACGCTCACAGCCAAGCCCTGGGGCACCGCGGTGAGCGTCACCCTGGCCGACCTGCCCGCAGGAGCATCAGGACCCTTCGTCCTCCAGGTCTCCTCGGTGGACGGCCGCAAGGAGCAGGCGGCGACCTGGGCGATCACCCCCAACGGCACCGCCGCCGTGACGGGGGCGAGCGCCGTGCATCTTCCCGACATCCGATTCATCTCCGTGCTGGACCATGCGGGACGCCTGGTCGCCACGACCCGACCGCTCTGACCTGCCTCGGCCACCAGAGCCGCGCACCGCCCCACTGCCGGGCCGACGGGATGGTCCCGCCTGCCCTGACGAGGTGCCACACGCCACTGATCTGACGTCTTTGCCTCTGCAGAGGACTCTGCTGCCTCATTCGGGGCTCGGGCTGCGAGTTGGTGGCCGAGGCGGGTGAGTCTGCTGCGAGGTGACCCCCGGTGTGTGGACACGGGGGTTCATGCTGCGGGTGAGAGCTTGTCTCTCCTGTGGTTGTGCTGTTCGAACTCCATGGGGGAGAGGTGGGAGAGCGCGCTGTGTCGGCGTCGGGCGTTGTCGCAGGTGAGTCACCGGAAGCTCGAGCCTCGCCTGAGGCATCGTCACGAACACTCTCCGGTACATCGTTTCTCGCTTCCATGCCTGCGGGTGGGCGTCCCTGGTCGGGTGCGGGGTGAGGGGGGTTCGGCCAGGATTGCGGTGGTGAGCCAGTCGAGGACCGGGGGTCGGGAATGACCTGCGGAACGGCGGCCTGCCGTTCGACCCGCACCGGCCACGCTGTGAACTCCCACTGCATCGCCGTATGCGCGAGTCTCCGCCGAGCTGCTCGGTTCGTGGATCGGTTGAATTGAAGGCAGAGGTGGAGCTTTCCGAGCAATGCGGTTGATTGCTGCAAGGAGTGGAGGGGCGGGGCCTGTTCGGCGGGTTGGTCCAGCTGCTGCCGACGGTGGCGACGGCGTTCGCTTCCGCGTGTGTGCAGCAACCCGGGTTGGCACGATGCGCGCCGCTGTTCTGTCCCGTCCCTGGGCAGTATCGCGTGTCCTTCAAGGTCTTCCGCAACCGAGCAGCGGCGCCGCCATGGGAGACCTCGCGCGCCCTCGCATGAATTCCGGCGGACCGTTCGATGAAGACTATCGCTTTCAAGGCCGGGAAGTTGTCCAGTCAAGCTAGCTTCCTTGCCCATGAGATTCCTTCGCAGAGCAGCAGGTCTAGGCCTTACGCTGCTCCTCTTCATCCTGGGCTTCTGTGCGCAGCCCGCTGCGGCGCATGTGTCACCGGAGCACGCCGAACTCGTCATTTCGACCAAGGACGACGTCACCAGTGGGCGGCTGATCGTCCACCATGACGTGGTGTCACCGCAGAAGGCAGGTGCCTGGGCGTCGCACCTGCTGAGCGCGAGCTGCCCTGCCACCGGCTCCGGCGTCGCCGGGGACGGCGGTGGCGTTCCCGGCGGTGTGGTGGTCGAACTCGCATGGAGCTGCCACGTCGACAAGCTCGACCTGAGCGCAATGCTGCAGCAGGGCGGACTGACCCAGGTCGTCACCGAGTTCGACGGAACCACGGTCAATGCCAACGCCCAGACCCCCGTCGTCGACGCATCGGGTGCCCACGCGCTTCCCACCTTCCCGTGGGCAGCGGTGGCGCTCGGCATCGCGGCGGCCGCGGCGCTGCTGCTCGTGGTGTGGCGGATCCGCACCGGGCGCCTCCAGTTCGCCCAGCCGGTAGCCAGGGTGCGCGCCGGCCGCGGGCGGATCAAGCTGGCCGCTGTCGGCGCGGTGACGCTGTCCTGCCTGGCTCCCCAAGTGGCCTCGGCGGCGCCGCTCGCCGAGGGGGCAGCGGCGACCGCGAACACAGTCGCTGTCACGGGCACGGTCTTCGAGGACGCCAACGGCAACGGCAAGCGCGACGCGGGCGAGGCTGCGATGCCCGGGGTCGATGTCACGGACGGCGCCGTCTGGATGACGACCGGCCCCGACGGCTCTTACACCCTGCAGATGGACCCGACCCGCCGGGAGACCGACCTCGTCAGCATCGTCTCCCCGAACGGCTACACCCCCGCACTGCGCGACGACTACGTCCCGGAGTACTTCCACAAGGTGCCCGAGGGCGGTCCGAGCACCGGCATCGACTTCGCCCTGGTGCCGGACAAGAACGCCGCCAACCCCACCGAGAAGTGGCTGATGGACTCCGACGGTGAGGTGTCCAACACCTCGGACGGAGCCGCGCGCAGCACGCTGCCGGAGTGGACCGGCCAGGTCGAGGCGATGTCCCAACTCGACGGCGCGTCGATGGTGATCGCGACCGGCGACCTGACGGTCACCGACTACGCCTCGGAGCCCCGCCGACAGGTTGGCTACGACCTCTTGCACAAGGGCCTGGTCGACGGCAAGCTCGGCATGCCCTTCTACCCCGTGGTCGGCAACCACGACATAGGCGGCACCGCCACCTCGCAGGGCTATGCGGGCAGCCTGGAGTACTTCCGCCGCAACATGGGCCCGGAGTGGTACAGCTTCGATCGCAACGGGCGGCACATCGTCGTCCTTGAGGACAACTACGACTCCAGCGGCCTGAAGCCGCAGCTGGAGTGGCTGCGTGAGGACCTCAAGCGCCACGCGGTCGGCAAGCAGGTGCTGGTCTTCGCACACCGGTCGCTGTTCACCCAGTGGGGTCCGGGGGCCGGCATGCAGCCGACCATCGACGAGCTGTCCAAGTACGACGTGCGCATGTTCGCCGCGGGCCACAACCAGCAGGCCGAGTACCGGCGTGGCGCCTTCGACCGCTCGGTCGAGATCAACAACCAGGGCAAGTACGGCATCGACGGTTCCCACCCGGACTACAAGATCCTCGACTTCAAGGGCATCTACGACGACCCGGACACAAAGCGCAACGAGGACACCGGCTACGTCATGGGCACCCACCGCCAGTTCGACGTCCGCAACGCTGTCGCGCTGGTCAGTCCCGCCCAGGGCAGTGTGTACGGCAACAGCGCCGGGATACCGATCCAGCTGTACGCGGAGGACGCCGGGCGCACCCCGGCCACGGCTTCGCTGACCCTTCGCGACTCGCGCGGCCACATCGCCTGGCACGAGGAGCGTATGAAGTTCGGCAGCGGAGTTCGTAAGACCGGCATCGAGAACTGCTACACGCCTCCGGGCGGCACCCCCGAGCCCTGCCCGGAGACCCGGACCTCCTGGACCCGGGTCGGCGACCACCTCCCTGGCCTCCGGCCGGACACCTACACGGCCGAAATGACCGCGGTCGACACCCGCGGCAAGGCGTGGCGCACCATCACCAACACCTTCACGGTGGTGCCCGAATCCAAGCTGGCCACCCCGAAGACCGGTCAGGACTGGCTGCGCCAGGGCGGCGACGAGGCGGGTCGCTCCGCCAGCGGCGACAACCCGGGCACCGAGCTCGACCTGCAGTGGGCGGCCAACACCGGCGAGCAGTTCAACCTCAACGGGTCGGTCGTGGTGGACGGCAAGGTGATCGTCTCCTCCAGGGCGTTCGACTCGCCGAACCATATGATGCTGGCCTACGACATCAAGTCCGGCCGCGAGATCTGGCGTACCTACTTGGACGGTGACGCCGAGTCGGCACCGACCTACCACGACGGCAAGGTCTACATAACCACCGCGGTCGGCCGGATCTACGCGCTGGACGCCGAGGACGGCCACGTCGTCTGGCAGGCGGTGGAGAAGGAGGAGCAGCACGGCAACACCGTCCGCCGCTATGGGCGCGCCGGTGGTCCGGTCACCGTCTTCGACTTGAAGGACGCGCAGCGCACGGTCGCCGTCTACCAGGACTGGAACAAGATCCAGTGCCGTGACGCCAAGACCGGCGACCTGCTCGGCGGCTTCAACGGCGCGACGAACTGGGGTCAGTTCCACAGCACGGCTGTCCGCCGGCCCGGCTCCGACATCGCCTACCTGCACACCGACTCCAGCAGCACCGTGGTCGCCATGGACCTCGTCGGCTGCCGCCAGCTGTGGGCGAAGGGCACCGACGGCGGCATCGACAGCCACTCCTCCCCGACCCTCACCGATCCGGCCCAGGGGGACCCCCAGCTGGTGACCGTGACGACGAGCGGTGCCCGCGGGCACGACCTCAAGACCGGCAACGTCCTGTGGCAGTCCGCGGCGAACGACCCGTGGACCTGCGAGCCCGGCAAGGCTCCGCTGACGAGCCCCGCCATCTGGGGCGACATCGCCTACATAGCGGGCCGCGACGGCGTCATCCGCGCCTACGACACCAGCGCGGCCGACCCGTCCAAGCCGCTCTGGGAGACCAAGGTCGGCTACCTGCCCGGCAGGAGCCCGATGGACGACAAGTGGCGGGTCGCCCAGGGGTGCACCGAGGGTCCCGGTTCGCCCGCGATGCACGCCCTGGCCACCAAGGACCTGGTGTATGCGGGCACCCGGGACGGCCGCCTGGTCGTCCTGGACCGTGTCACCGGCAAACGGCTGACCGAGTACAACCTCGGCGCCAGTGTGACCTCGGCGCTCTCCGTCAGCGGTGACTGGGTGATCGCCCTCACCGACGACGGCACGCTCCACGCACTGGCCGCCCGCCACCCGCGCGGCAACGGCAGCTGACTCACCGTCCGCGAGTTGCCTCCCCCGCAGGGGAGGCAACTCGCGGCGCTCCACTCCCGACGGGACCACCACTGTGCACACCCTCCGGACCACCCGCACCCACGCCACACGTCTCGTGCTGATCGGCCTGGCAGCCGTATGGGCGCTCCTCGGCGCCGCAGGCACGGCCGAGGCGCACCCCTTCGGCACACCGCCGGTCGCCCAGGTCAGGGCCGAAGGCCGCACCGTCGAGGTCACCTGGTCGGCCCAGCGCAACGACCTGGACGTCATGCACCAGGCTGCCAGGGGAGACGAGGCGGCCTACCTCGGCTCGCACATCACCATCCACCAGGACGGGCGCGCATGCCGGCTCGGGGCGGTGGACACTGCGCGGCTCGCGAGCAAGGGCGCCGTGATCCACTACACCTGCCCCGAACCCGTGGACACGGTCGCCTTGACCATCACCGCGCTGATCGAAGTCGACCCGGCCTATCGCACGATCTCCGTGACCAAGAAGGGTGGCGGCGGCCTGCACACGGCGAGCGAGCCCACCCTTACTCTCGCCCTCGACGGAGCCGGCAGCTCCGCCGCCACCGCATCCACGGGGTCGACGACCGTGTGGACCACAGACCTTGCGGCGCTGCTGGACCACGGCGTCGTACTGCCCCTTGCCCTTCTCGTCTCGGCAGCGGTGGGCGCCTTCCATGCATGCGCCCCCGGTCACGGGAAGTCGCTCGCCGCCGGGTACCTCGTGGGCGGCCACGGCAGGGCACGGGACGCCGTGTGGCTCGGCGCCGTCGTGGCCGTCATGCACACCGCATCGGTCGCCGTACTCGCCGTGGGCTGGTGGCTCGCCGCCCAGCACGCACCGGACGTCGCAGCGGTGACGAACTGGCTGCAGCTGATCGCAGCCCTGGTCGTGGTCGCCGTGGGCGTCGGCCTGCTCCGGCGCCATCTGACCAACCGGAAGCACGATCACAGCCATGGCCATGGCCACGATCACAGCCATGGCCACGATCACCACCACGGCCACAGCCACCACGTCCCGACGTCCAAGTCCCTGCTCACCTGGCGCGGCATCCTGCTGCTCGGCACATCCGGCGGCCTGCTCCCCTCCCCGTCGGCGTTCCTCGTCCTCCTCACCGGGCTGCTGAGCGGCCAGGTCGGCGCGGCGATCGCGTTGGTGGCGGCGTTCGGTGCCGGAATGGCACTGACCCTGACCGGCGTCGGCCTTGCGGTACTGCGCGGTCGCGACGCGTTCCTCGCTCGAGCTTCGACCTCGCCTGTGCTACGCACCTGGAGTACCCGCATCCCGATCGTCGCGGCCTGGGCAGTCGTCACCGGCGGCACCGTGGCATCAGCCATCGCCGTCGGCCGCGTCCTGGCATTTTGATGCTCGGTGTGCAGCGCGGCGACCTCGGAGCGTTCGGGATGCGCCCAGTACGCAGCAGTGGGTCCAGGACTCACTCATGCGTACTGGTTAGGAACGGTTCGGGTGGGTGGTGTCCGGCATGTCGGTGGTGCTTTGGTGCTTTGGTGCTTCGCGCGGCTGCGGCTGGCGGTCGTAGCGGCCAGGACGGTGCATGGCCAGCCGGTGATGGGGATTCAGGCCTGGTCCCGGTGGTGGGGTTTTTCGGGGTGGGGTCGGTTACTGGTGGTGGGGGCTTTCGAACCGGAGCGGGCACCAGTTCTTCGGTGATGGTCGTTCAGGGTGGGTCTTTTGGGTGCTTGGTGATGGTTGTTCAGGGTGGGGCGTGGTTGTGGTTTTGGTGTGTTGGGTTGGGTGGGATGCCCTCGGCGGGGTGAGCGGGTGTCAGTGTGTCGCTCGGAGGGTCTAATGATGTGCCAGGCGTGGTTACTGGCCTATTTTTTGGTGGTCTGTCAGATGGTGGTGGGGTTGTGGTGGGTGTTGCGTGTACACCCGGTCGGCCTCCTGGGGGCACACGTTCGGTATTTCCGATATGACAGCTATTGGGGTTGTCAGTACGTTCGTCTCAGTTCGGCTGTCCGGCCGACGGTGTCTCTGAGACAGGAAGTAGTGATATGACCACGCGTACCGTGGCCGTGGCCGCTGCCGCAGTAGGCGCAGCGGTCCTGGCCACCACCGGTATCACCTATGCCTCGGCAGCCGGGTCCGTCCAGGCTGCCCCGTTCGTTCAGCAGGCCGCTCCTGGCGCGGTTGTCTTTGGTGATGTGGGCGGTGGGAATGACAGGGGGAACGAGGGCCGTGGCAACGGTCGTGGCAACGGCGGTGACAACGGTCGCGGTGACGGCGGTGGCTACGGCGGTGGCAATGGTCGCGGTGACGGCGGTGGCTTCGGTCGTGGCGATGGTCGTGATGGTGGCTACGACGATGACTATGGCGACAGGGAGGGGCGGATCCAGTTCAACGAGCGGACGTACTCCGCTCACACGGATGGCTGTATCACGGTGGTGAGCGGTCTGGGCTCGCGGAGTTTCAACGTCCGTAACGACAGCCGGAAGACCGTGGAGGTCTTCAGCGGGGTCACCTGCGACGACGGGTCCCCGGTCGCGACGGTCGGTCCCTGGAGCACCAGTAACGGTGTCTTCACCCGCTTCGTCCGCGGGGGCGTGTGGGTCAAGCACGGTGTCGTGGGTAGCTTCCGGGTCGTCGACAACTACCGGGACAGGTGGTAATAGGGCCGCCTGTCGCATGGAAATCCCGGCCCGTCGGAATCGGGCCGGGGTTTCCGGCATAGGGGGGCACATCGCGGCGGGTGCCCGGTCCCGGGCGGCCGCACCACGTGTGAGGCCCACGCCCGGTGCCCCATAACACCTGCTACGCCATACTAAGTGTTTGCCGTGTCCCCCGCGTGTCGCGCTGGGCGGGCCCGGTCGGCCACGGTCCCGCGAACTTTGTTCCAGGGCCCGCGGGCCGAGGCGCCGGGTTGTTGTGGCCGGGTCGTTCCGGCGGCGGCCGGGCGGCCGCAGGGGACGCGCTTACGGCCAAGACCGCGCAGTCCCTTGCGTATCGGGAGCAGGGCAGCCGGGCCCGGCGCAGGGGATTGCCCCGGCGGCAAAGGGCCTGGACCTGCGGTCCCTTTCCTGCGGCGCTTTGGCGGTGGGGCGAAACCTGCGTCACCGGCCCTGGTGGTCTGTTCCTGGGCATCCGGCACGGGCGGTGCGGTACCGGGTGTCGACTGTTTTGGTGAGCGTGCCGGGCTCGCTCCGGGGCCGGGGTCATCGTCGTGCCGGGAAGCGGTCTGGTCTCTTCTGGTGGCCGAAGGCACCCGCAAATGCGGCGATGTGCCTGTGCGGGCCCGGACCGTCCTTGACGGCCCGGGCACCCGGCTCCACAGACCGCGCCCGCCCGCCGCATGCGCGTCCGCTCGCCCGCTGTGCCCGCCCCTGCCCGCTGCGCTTGCCCGCTGTGTCCGGCCGCGGGGTCTGTTGCCTGCGTGTCATTCGGGGCTGAGCGCCTCCGTCCCCGCCTCCGTCCGTTCTCCGAGTGTTTGGGGTGTGTACGGGGGGAAGCACGGCAGGATGTACAGCAGTTGCAGGCCGGGTGCGGCCCCGGCCAGCCGTGGGCCGGCCACCGCCGCGAACGGGAGCAGGAACCCGATCACCAGCATTCCCGCCACCGCGGCCCAGGTGTGTACCGCGAGCAGGGTTCCGGCCGTCACGAGGATCCAGCCGGCGGGGA
>NZ_JBHVFU010000057.1:0-47027 GCF_042801455.1 Streptomyces sp. NPDC057565
TCCTCGTACTGGACGTACTCGGGCGAGCCCGACAACGCAGCGAGCGTGCGTGCCGGGCGTCGCCGGGCAGGCGGGACTTCCGACACACGCCCTAGGACGGACCCGTCGGACAGGTCCTGGTCGAGTACGTCGGCGCACTCCGAACTCCGGCAGAGAGTCTGCCGCCCTGAGCGACTTCGGGACGAGGGTTCGACATCTGCTCCTCAGCTGTCGAAATCGACGGTCAGGCTGTCGGAGACAGGGAAGGTCTGGCAGGTCAGCACATACCCGGCGTCGACCTCGGCAGGTTCCAGCGCGTAGTTGCGCCGCATGTCCGACTCGCCCTCGGTGACCCGAGCGCGGCAGGTACCGCAGACGCCGCCCTTGCAGGCGAATGGCAGGTCGGGACGTACGCGGGAGGCCGAGTCGAGAAGGGTGGCCTCGCGGGAGAGTGCGGAGGTGGTGGAGCGGCCGTCCAGGACGACGGTGACCTGGCTGACCGGTCCGTCGACCCGGGGCTCCTCGTGGCGTACGGCGACGGGCTCCTCGCTTGCGAAGAAGAGTTCCTGGTGGACCCGGTCACTGGGCGCTCCCAGTTCGGCGAGCACCTTCTGGGCGTCCAGGACCATGCCGTGGGGGCCGCACAGCCACCAGTGGTCGGCTTCGGAAACGTCGACCAGGCCGTCGATGAGCGCGGCCAACCGGTCGGCGTCGAGACGGCCGGTCAGCAGTTCGGCCTCGCGCGGTTCTCGGGACAGTACGTGCGCGAGCTGGAACCGGGCAGGGTAGAGATCCTTCAGGTCGGCCAGTTCGTCGGCGAACATCACCGAGTCGGTGCGCCGGTTGCCGTAGAAGAGGGTGACGCGGGACCGGTCGTCCGCGGCAAGGACGGACTCGGCGATGGAGACCATCGGTGTGATGCCCGAGCCGGCCGCGATGAGCACGTGGTGTCCGGGCGTGGACAGATCAGGGGTGAAGGCGCCGGTCGCACCCATCACCTCGATGGTGTCGCCCTGTCTCACCTCGTTCACCAACCAGGACGAGAACAGTCCACCGGGCACCACCCGCACCCCGATGCGGGGCCGGGCACCCACCGGGGAGCAGATCGAGTAGGAGCGCCGCTCGTCCCGCCCGTCGACTTCGCGCCGCAGCGTGAGCGACTGGCCGGGTGTGAAGGCGAACTCCTCGGCCAGCTCACCGGGGATGTCGAAGCTCAGCGCGACAGCGTCGTCGCACAGCCGCTGCACTGCCGCGACTTTCAAGGCGTGGAAGGCGGGGCGGCGGCGCGCCCGCCGCACCGGGGAGAGGGCGGCGGCTTCGGGAGCCAACAGGTCCTCCATCAGATCTCCTTGACGTACTCGAACGGTTCCTGGCAGGCCCGGCAGCGCCACAGCGCCTTGCAGGAGGTGGCGCCGAAGCGGGAGGTCTCCTCCGTGTCGATGGCGCCGCAGCGAGGGCAGGGCACGGCTCGGCGGGTGGCGGACAGGCTCAGCGGCACGGGCCCCGGCAGCGGGCGCGGTGCGGGTCCGGGGGGTGCGATGCCGTGTTCGGCGAGCTTGCGGCGCCCCTCCGGGGTGATCCAGTCGGTGGTCCACGGGGGGTCGAGGACCGTGCGGACCTCCACACGCTCATAGCCGGCGTCCTTCAGCCGCGCCGCCACACCGGCCCGCATCTCGGGCATGGCCGGGCAGCCGGAATAGGTCGGCGTGAGTGCGGCGACGACCGTGCCGTCGGCGGCCACCGTCACGTCCCGCAACACTCCGAGGTCGGCCAGGGTGAGCATGGGCAGTTCGGGGTCGGGCACCTGCTCGGCGATGCGCCGGGCGTCCGTGAGCACGGTCACCATGTCGCCTCCGGGTGGGCGCGGGCCACGCTCTGCAGCTCGGTCAGCAGCGGGGCAAGGTGTTCGGTGTGGTTGCCTTCGCGGCCGGAGCCGGCCGTCTGCGGCGGTACGTCCGGCAGGGGCAGCCCTGCCGCTGTCGTGACCTGTCGCAGCACGGCGAGGACCTCGGTCCGCGCGTCGTGGGCCTCGAACAACTCCCCCACGTGAGCGGCCACGTCGTCGAGGCCGGCGCGCATCCTGCGGTGGGACTCCGCGGTGCCGTCACCGAGTCGGACGACCCACTCCGCCGCGTACTGCCGGTGATAGGTCAGTTCTTTCACGCCCTTGGCCGCGATGGCGGCGAGTACCGGGTCGGCCGAGGCGGTGAGCCGCTCGAAGTGGGCCAGGCGCCAGCTGGCGAACACCAGCAGCCGTGCGATGGTGAACGCGAAGTCGCCGTTGGGCAGTTCTGCCAGGCGCACGTTGCGGAAGTCGTCCGCGTCACGGAAATAGGCGTAGGCGTCCTCGCCGCGTTCCGTGCCGTCGACCTGACCGCAGCGGGCGTAGAGGAGGCGGGCCTGGCCGAGCAGGTCGAGCCCGATGTTGGCCAGTGCCACCTCCTCCTCCAGCTCGGGTGCGCGCGTGGTCCACTCGGCCAGGCGCTGGGCACCGACCAGGGCGTCGTCGGCCAACACCAAGCACAGCGCGGCCAGTTCGTCACGGTCGACCCCGTCCGGCACAGCGGAGCTCACCCCGTGCAGCGGATCCTCGAAACCGGTGCCGTAGGCCCAGCGAGCGTCGTCCTCGTGCCCCTCGGCGAGCGTCGTGTAGACGTGGTCGTCACTCATGCCCTGCTCCTAGATGTGGGGGACGTCGTCGGGGATGTCGTAGAAAGTCGGGTGGCGATAAACCTTGTCGGCGCTGGGCGCGAAGAACGGGTCCTTCTCGTCGCGCGTGGAGGCCGCGATGTCCTCGCTGCGCACCGCCCAGATGCTGACGCCCTCGTTGCGGCGGGTGTACAGGTCGCGCGCGTGCGTGAGCGCCATCGCGTCGTCGGCGGCGTGCAGCGAGCCGACATGGACATGGTTGAGTCCGCGCTTGCCGCGCACGAACACTTCGTACAGAGGCCAGCCGTGCTTGTCGGAGGTCATGCCGCCGCTCCCTTCTTCGCACTCGCTGCCTGCTTGGCCGCGTGCGCGGTCGCTGCTTCGCGCACCCAGGCGCCTTCTTCGTGAGCGGTCCGGCGGCGCTCCATCCGCTGGGTGTTGCACGGCCCGTAGCCCGTGATGACGCGCTTCAGCTCGTCCCAGTCCGGGGTGCCGAAGTCGTGATGGCCACGCTCCTCGTTCCAGCGCAGCTGTGGGTCGGGCAGATTCACGCCGAGCTTCTCGGCCTGCGGGACGGTCATGTCGACGAACCGCTGGCGCAGCTGGTCGTTGCTGTGCCGCTTGATCTTCCAGGCCATCGACTGCGCGGAGTTAGGCGAGTCCTCGTCGGGCGGGCCGAACATCATCAGCGACGGCCACCACCAGCGGTTCACCGCGTCCTGCACCATCTCCCGCTGGGCTTCGGTGCCGCGCATCATCGTCAGCAACAGCTCGTAGCCCTGCCGCTGATGGAACGACTCCTCCTTGCAGATCCGCACCATCGCCCGCGCGTACGGCCCGTACGAGGAGCGGCACAGCGGCACCTGGTTGCAGATCGCCGCGCCGTCCACGAACCAGCCGATCACCCCGACGTCGGCGAAGCTCAGCGTCGGGTAGTTGAAGATCGACGAGTACTTCTGGCGCCCTTCGAGCAGTCGCTCGGTGAGGTCCGCGCGGTCGGCGCCGAGCGTCTCGGCCGCCGAGTACAGGTACAGGCCGTGCCCGGCCTCGTCCTGCACCTTGGCGAACAGGATCGCCTTGCGGCGCAGTGACGGCGCACGCGTGATCCACTCACCCTCCGGCTGCATGCCGATGATTTCTGAGTGCGCGTGCTGCGCCACCTGCCGGATCAGCGTCTTCCGGTAGCCGTCGGGCATCCAGTCACGCGGCTCGATCCGCTGGTCCCGCGCGATCGTCGACTCGAAGTGCTCCTGGAGCGCGGGGGGAGCGTCAAGTGCGGCCGACGAGCCGGCCTGCTGTGCAGTCATCCGTACCACCAATCCCTACCGACCGTTCGTTCGGTCGATGATATGACGAGGTTCCTGGGTTCTGGCAAGTGCCGAATTACGGTCCGTTCCCGGTGAAGGAGGGTGGCCGGCCGTCGAGGAAGGCGCAGACGGCGGCACGGTAGTCCTCCGTCCACCTGAGCCGCTCCTGCACCACGGCCTCCGCCTCCAGCAGTGCGGGCAGGTCGCGGCACCGTCCGGCACCATGCGATGGACGAGACCCCACCGCTCGGCCGCCTCGGCGTCGAAGCGGTCGCCGAGCAGCATCAGGGTGACTGCCCGCGAGGGTCCGACCGCCTGCGCCGGCGCGCCGCTCAGCCCACTGTCGGCGGCCACGCCGATCCCGATGAACGAGGTGGAGAATGGGCCGCCCTGGGCGGCCACCCGGAGGTCGGCGCAGAGCGCGAGGCCGAGACCGGCGCCGACGCAGGCGCCCTCGACGCCCGACGCTATTCGATGACGGCGCCGCAGTCCGGCAGGGTGTACTCGACGGTGCGTTCGTCGGTCTGCGCCGTTTCGCTCACCGCCATGCGTAGAACCCCTGTCCGGTCTTGCGGCCGAGTTCGCCCCGGGCGACCTTCTCGCGCAGCAGCCGCGGCGGGGCGAACCGTTCGCCCAGCGTGGCGTGCAGGTGTTCCGCGATGGCCAGGCGCACGTCCAGGCCGACCAGGTCGGTCAGGCGGAGGGGACCCATGGGGTGCTTGTAGCCGAGTTGCATCGCGTCGTCGATGGCCTCGGGTTCCGCCACGCCCTCCTCGACCATGCGGATGGCCTCCAGTCCGAGGGTGACGCCGAGGCGGCTGCTGGCGAAGCCGGGCGAGTCCTTGACGACGACGTCCTTCTTGCCCAGGCAGCGCGTCCACTGCAAGGCCGCCTCGATCGTGGCGGCGTCCGTGCCCGGCGCCACCACGATCTCGACCAGGTCCGAGGCGGGCACCGGGTTGAAGAAGTGCATGCCCAGGAAGCGGCTGGGCCGGGTGAGGACGGCGGCCAGCTCGGTGACGGACAGAGAGCTGGTGTTACTGGCCAGGACCGTCGTCGTGCTCACCGCCTGCTCGGCGGCGGCGAGGACCCGGGCCTTGAGCGCGGAGTCCTCCGGGACGGCCTCCACGACCAGGTCGGCTTCGGCGGGCAGCGCGTCCACCGACTCCACGGTGGACACCCGGGCGAGAATCTCGGCCGCGGGTTCGGTGAGCAGGTCGCGTTCGGCGGCCCGCTTCAGTCCCGTGGCCACCCGGTCCAGGGCCGCGGCTGCGGCCTCGGCGCCGCTCTCGACCACGGTGACTGCGGAGCCGGCGGTCGCGTAGGACTGCGCAATGCCGGCGCCCATGCGGCCGCCGCCGATCACCCCGACGACGGCCGGTGCGGTGGTTGTCATGCTCGGCTCCTCTTCTCCAGGAAGCGGGTCATGCGGTCCTTCTTGTCCTCGCCCTCGAACAACACGGCCTGAGCCAGGTCGTCGGCGACCGGATGGGCACCCGGCGAGTCGACGACGAGCTTGGTCAGGCGCAGGGCCGTGGCCGAGGACCTGGCCATGCGGTCCAGCAGCGCGTGCGCTTCGTCGAGCAGCTTCTCGACCGGCACGACGTCGATGACGAGCCCGGCCGCCAGGGCCGCCTGCGCGTCGAGATTCCGCCCGGCGAGCAGCACCTGCTTGGCGACCGACTCGCCGACCAGCTCGGGCAGCCGCCAGCATGCCCCGGCAGCGGCGAGGATGCCGAGCCCCGGCTCGGGGTTGCCGAACACGGCGTCGGGCCCGGCGATGCGCAGGTCGCACGCGTAGGCAAGTTCCGCACCGCCGCCCAGGGCCCAGCCGTCGACTGCGGCGACGGTCGGCATCGGCAGGCGCCGTACCCGCTCGAACAGGCGGCTGTTGATGCCCTGCAGGGCCTCGTCCCGGCCGCGCCCGAGCAGTTCTGCGATGTCGGCGCCGCCCGCGAAAACGCGGCCGTGCCCGGTGAGCAGCAGCAGCTTCGGTCGACGTTCCAGCTCGTCGCAGACGTCGTGCAGCTCGGCGATCATCCGGCCGCTGATGGCGTTGCGGGCGTCGGGCCGGTGCAGCGTGACGACCACCCGGTCGTCGCGCTCCTCGACCAGGAGGGTCTCGTAGGTCGTGGCGTTCACACCCGCTCCACCAGCATCGCGACGCCTTGGCCGACGCCGACGCACAGCGTCGCGAGCCCCCTGCGGGCGTCCTCCCGCTCCAGGCGGCCCAGCAGGGTGAGCAGGATACGAGCGCCCGAGCAGCCGAGCGGATGGCCCAGCGCGATGGCGCCGCCGTCGGCGTTGACCTTGTCCTCGTCGAGTTTCAGCCGGCGCATCACCGCCAGGGCCTGAGCGGCGAACGCCTCGTTCAGCTCCACCGCGTCGAGGTCCCCCGCCTGCCATCCGGCCCGGGCCAGGGCCTTCTCGGTGGCGGGCACCGGGCCGAGGCCCATGATGTGGGGCTGGACGCCGGCCGAGGCCGAGGTGACGATCCGCGCCCGCGGGGTGAGCCCGTAGCGGTCCACGGCCGCCGCGCTCGCCACGATGAGGGCCGCGGCGCCGTCGGACAGCGGCGAGGAGGAGCCGGCGGTGACGATGCCGTCCTTGCGGAAGATGGTGCGGAGGGTGCCGAGCTTCTCCAGCGTGGTGGAGGGGCGGGGGCCTTCGTCCCGTATGACCTCGCCGTCCTTGACCGGGACGGGAACGATCTCGCGGTCGAAGCGGCCCGCGTCCTGGGCGGCAACGGCCCGCTGGTGGCTGCGCAGAGCGAAGGCGTCGGACTCGGCACGGGTGATGCCGTCCAGGGCCGCGACCTCCTCCGCGGTCTCCCCCATCGACAGGGTGACCTTCCCTGTCCCGGGTCCGTCACCTGCGGGGACGGCACGGTCGGCGGCCGTGAAGCGGGGGTTGGTGAACCGCCAGCCCAGCGACGTGTCGTGCACCTCGCCCGGCTTGGCCCAGGGGGTTCCCGGCTTCTGCATCACCCACGGGGCACGGGTCATGGACTCCGCGCCGCCGGCCACGACCAGGTCGGCCTCGCCGGCGCGGATCGCCTGGGCTGCCGAGGCGACGGCGGTCAGGCCCGAGGCGCACAGCCGGTTGACGGTGTAACCGGGCACCGTGTGCGGCAGCCCGGCCAGCAGGACCGCCATACGGGCCACGTCCCGGTTGTCCTCACCGGCCTGGTTGGCCGCGCCGAGGATCACCTCGTCCACGGCCTCGGACGGGATGCCGGAGCGGCGCACGGCCTCGCCGACGACGAGGGCAGCCAGGTCGTCGGGGCGAACGGAGGCCAGGGCGCCACCGTAACGGCCCTGCGGGGTGCGGGCTCCGTCGATCAGGTAGACCTCTTCGGGCATCAGACGGACTCCTCGGCGGTGACGACGGGACGACGGGACTGCAGAACGGCGAAGCGGCCGGCGACGAAGGCCGCGTCGGACAGAGTGGCGCTGGCTGCGGGGTTGGCGGCGCTGCCGTGGAAGTCGCTGAAGGCGGCGGACTGATTGACGAAGATCTGCCCGGTGAAGTTCTCGGACAGGTGGACACCGGCGTCCAGGGCGGCCTCCTCGGCGGCGGCCAGCACGTCCTCGTCGGTGGAGTGGACGGCGGCGGTCAGCGCCCCGTGCGCGCGCACCATCTCACGGAACAGCTCCAGGCTGTGCCGGGTGGAGTCGGTGCCGATCACGAACGACACCGGCCCGAACCACTCCCGGCTGTACACCTCCCGGTCGGCCTCCGCGTCCAGCCGTGCCACGAGCGGCGTCCGCACGTCCGCCTCGGCGTACTCCGGGTGTTCGACGGACGCCGACGCCCGCACCGTACGGCCGACACCGGCCGCGTCCTTCAGCCGATCCCGCACACCGTCGTTGACGATCGCGCCCAGCGTGCCGACGGCACGCGCGGGGTCGCCGAGCAGCCGGTCCAGGGCTGCGGCCAGGTCGGTGGCGAACTCGTCGGCCGTCCGTCGGCCCTGGTCGGTGGCGATGCCCTCACGCGGGAGCAGCAGGTTCTGCGGGGTCGTGCACATCTGCCCGCTGTACAGCGAGAGCGAGAAGGCGAGATTGCCCAGCAGACCGCGGTAGTCGTCGGTCGAGTCCAGCACGACCGTGTTCAGGCCGGCCTTCTCCGTGTACACGACTGCCTGGCGGGCGTGGGTCTCGAGCCAGTCGCCGAACTCGGTGGAACCGGTGAAGTCGACGATCCGGACGTCCGGGTCCAGGGCGAGCGTGGCGGCGTCCCGGCCGCCGGGCGCCTCGGCGACCAGAAGGACGAGGTCAGGGCTGAAGCCCGCCTCGGCCAGCACTTCGCGGGCGATGCGCACGGTGATCGCCAGGGGCAGCACGGCACCTGGGTGCGGCTTGACCACGACCGGGTTGCCGGTGACGAGCGAGGCGAACAGCCCCGGATAGCCGTTCCAGGTCGGGAAGGTGTTGCAGGCGACGAGGAGTGAGACACCACGGCCGACGGGGCTGAACTTCTTGTCCAGCACCAGGGCGTCGCCCTTGCGCTGCGGCTTGCTCCAGCGGGCGGCGGCCGGGTGCTTCTTCTGCGCCGCCCACGCGTAGGCAACGGCTTCAAGGCCCCGGTCCTGGGCGTGCGGGCCGCCCGCCTGGAAGGCCATGACGAACGCCTGGCCGGTGGTGTGCTGCACCGCGTGGGCGATCTCGAAGCTCGCCGCGTTCAGCCGGGCGAGGATCTCCGCAGCGACGCCGGCGCGCGTGTCCGGGCCGGCCGCACGCCAGGCTGCCGTGGCGTCCTTGGCGGCGGCCACGGCCGCGGTCGGGGAGAGCCGGGGGTAGCTGATGCCCAGCGGGAAGCCGTACGGGGAGTGCTCCTCGGGCGCCACGCGTCCCTCCCCCGGATGTCCGGGCAGGTCGAACGGCCTGCCGATCTGCTCCCGGAAGACCGCCTCGCCGAGCGTGGCGGCGTCCTCGCCGTACACCGACCTGCTGGGCGACTCGGGATAGGGCGTCCAGTGCTCCCGGCTTTCCGTCGCAGCCACCGTCTGTTCCAGCAGGGTGCGATGACGTGCGAAGAAGTCGGGCACCTCAGTGGCTGCGTGTTGCATATGACTCACCTCTTGACAGGCCCTGGCGTGGCTTGATTACTTGGCCGTGCCGAAGCTAACCGAATGTTCGGTCGGGACACAAGGTGGTGTAAACCGTGACGGAAGCAACGCCCACGATTTCGGCGCCGACAGCGCGCATGTTCGCCGCGGACCAGGCTTCACGCCTTCTCGGCATCGAACTGCTGGAGCACGGCGAGGGAACCGCTGTACTGCGCATGACGGTGACGGCGTCCATGGTCAACGGGCACGGGACCGCCCACGGTGGATACCTGTTCCTCTTCGCCGACACCGCCTTCGCCTGCGCCTGCAACAGCCACGGACCCGTCACCGTCGCGTCCGGGGCGGACGTCACCTTCGTGGCGCCCGCCCACGAGGGAGACGTCCTGACGGCCACCGCTCGGGAGATCACCCGCTTCGGTCGCAGCGGCATCTACGACGTCACCGTCATCCGCGGCGAGACGGTGATCGCGGAGTTCCGCGGCCGCAGCCGCAGCATCCGAAGCACGGGATCCAAGGAGCCGCAATGATCAGCGAACCGACCGCCCCCATGGACGTCCGCCCCCGCCGCGGTGAGCCCCTGCCGGCGGAACTGCAGGACGATGCGGAGCGGATGTCACGGGAGGAGGTGGAGGACCTCCAGCTGCGCCGCCTCCACCGGACGCTTCGGCACGCCTACGACAACGTCGAGCTGTACCGCAGGAAATTCGACCAGGCCGGCGTGACGCCCGACGACTGCCACACACTGAAGGATCTGGCCCGGTTCCCCTTCACCACCAAGGCCGACCTGCGCGACACCTATCCGTTCGGCATGTTCGCCGTACCCATGGACCAGGTCCGCCGTGTTCATGCCTCCAGCGGCACCACGGGCCGCCCCACTGTCGTCGGCTACACCGAGAACGACCTGTCGACATGGGCGGACGTGGTCGCCCGTTCGATCCGCGCCGCCGGCGGCCGTCCCGGGCACAAGGTGCACATCTCCTACGGCTACGGCCTGTTCACCGGCGGCCTGGGCGCGCACTACGGCGCCGAACGGGCCGGGTGCACCGTCATCCCCGCCTCCGGGGGCATGACCGCACGACAGGTGCAGATCATCCAGGACTTCAAGCCCGAGATCATCATGGTCACCCCGTCCTACATGCTCACCCTGCTCGACGAGTTCGAGCGCCAGGGCGTGGACCCGCGCTCCACCTCCCTCGAGGTGGGCATCTTCGGCGCCGAACCGTGGACGGAGGAGATGCGCCGCGAGATCGAGGAGCGCATGGACATCCACGCCGTCGACATCTACGGCCTCTCCGAGGTGATGGGCCCCGGCGTGGCACAGGAGTGCGTGGAGACCAAGGACGGCCTGCACGTCTGGGAGGACCACTTCCTCCCCGAGATTGTCGACCCGTTCACGGACGACGTCCTCGCCGACGGTGAGAGCGGTGAACTCGTCTTCACCTCGCTCACCAAGGAGGCACTCCCGATCATCCGCTACCGCACCCGCGACCTGACCCGGCTCCTGCCCGGCACCGCCCGGCCCGCCTTCCGCCGTATCGAGAAGATCACCGGCCGCTGCGACGACATGATCATCCTGCGTGGGGTGAACGTCTTCCCGACCCAGATCGAGGAGGTGGTGCTGCGCGCCCCCGGCGTCGCCCCGCACTTCCAGATCCAGCTGAGTACAAGGGGACGCATGGATCACATGACCGTCCGTGTGGAGGCCGAGCCCGGCGCGGGGCCCGAGCAGCGCGAAGCGGCCGCCCGCGCGATTGCCAAGGGCGTCAAGGACGGCGTCGGCGTGAGCGTGGAAGTGGAGATCGTGGAGCCGGAGAGCCTGGAGCGCTCCCTCGGCAAGCTGCGCAGGATCAAGGACCAGCGCACGGCGTGATGCGTCTCCTTGCCGCAATGGCCGGGTGAGCAACACGCCACCGGCCATCCCGCACGGCACGGGAGCGGCCCGCCTACGACCGTGACTCCCTCCTGGAAGTCGCGGTCGCGGCCTTCAACGAGCGCGGCTGCGACGGAACCGGCATGGAAGAGCCGGCCCGGCGCCTCGGCCTGAGCAAGTCCGGCATCTACCACCACGTCGCCGGCGTCGCCGGCAAGGAGGAACTGCTCTCACTCACCGTCACCCGTGCTCTGGACGCGCTGTTCGCCGTGCTGGACGAGGGCCCGGCGCCGTACACGTCGACAACCGCCCGGCTGCGGCACGCCGTACGACGCAGCGTCGAGGTGCTCGCCCCGGAGCTGCCCTACGTCACCCTGCCGCTGCGGGTGCACGGCAACAGCGACACCAAGCGGCGGGCGCTCGCGCGGCTTCGACGGTCTGAGCCGCCGGGGAGCCGGCGCCGACCCAGGAGGCCCCTCCGGCCGAAGCTATCTGCGCACCTGAATCAGCGCGTGCGTCCCACTTGTACGCCACGCGGCACCGGAGCGCTCAAGGGCGTCCAAGGTTGCCTGGTCCAGGCCGACAATGACGTCGGACTTCAGTGTGCGCAAGGCCGCGACGGCACCTGGGAAGTACGCAGTGCGAGTGGCGAAGGACACTGTGGCACCCCACAGCCGATCCCCCACCAGGCGGCGGTAGTTGAGGTCGCCCTTCATGATGGTGAGCGTGGCGCCCTCGAACTCCTCACGGAGGTCCTCCGGCATCTCCTCGTACGGCATAGGGGCGCAGAAGAACGGGTGGGTACGGACCTCCAGACTTCCGGTCGCCATGGCCTTCCACAGTCGGCCGCCGATCCGGCCCGCTTCGCCGGGCGCCTCGGTGAGGCGCCGGAGGCAGTCGACCACGTCCGCCGTCATCGCATCGGAGACGTAGTACGGGTAGGGCTTGACGTGGAGCACGACCCGCTCGGCATGTCGGTGTTCGAGGAGGTGGTCGATGAGGATCAGGTCCGGGATCAGCTCGCGTCCCGCGTTGTCGGCCACCACGGCGACAGTCGAGGAGCGTCCGGCAGGCAGCAGCTGCCACAGCACGGCACTGTCGTCGGCGACCAGCGCAGAGGCGGCGGCCTCACTGGCCGCCGCCTCCCCCGCCGAGACGCGGAAGCCGAGATCCGCGCGGTTGCCCCAGAGCGAGGCATGGAGCAGGGCCGTGGCCCGCTCGTCGGCCGGCGCGTCTGCGAGCGCGTCCAGGGCCCGCAGCTCCTCCTCCACCGCCTCGCCGCACAGTTCCGCCTGCTTGAAGGGCGCAAAGGGGTCGACTCCCTGCCATGGCCCGTTACCGAAGTACCCGACCGCGCCGAGGAGCCTGCGGTAGAAGTAGCTCTCCGCCCACAGGAAGGGCGCGTCGTACCAGGATCGCCCGAAGTGCTCCCGCCCCGAGTCCGCCCAGTGCTCGTGATCGTGGTCCTCGGGGTCGAGCGGTTCGACGTCGCGGTTGGTGATCTCGTCCAGCAGGTCATCGAGGGCCTCGTGCTGCCGACGGCTGCACGGGAAGGCGGCTCGTACCTGCTGGATGAGGGCAGGGTGGCGGTTGGCAAGGACATCCCAGGCGAACGAGCCGGGCTTGTTGCCCATGATGACCGGCGGGCTTGCCGCAACGGCCGGACCGGAGTCGGCTCCGGCCCCTTCGCCCGCGGTGTGGGGACCTCTGTCTTCCATGGCGTCCAGCCCTTCGCGAATCGCCAACCGGAGCGTCAAGCTCCTGATTGCTGGTCTTCTCCAGGTCTCCCACATCGGCTTGCCCGTCGGCAACAAAGTGTTGAGTCCCGGCAAGCCCCTGCCGGCCCCGCTCGTCGAGTTGTTGATGTGGTCGATCCAACGGTAGACGGACCGAAACTGGCGGACGGCACGTTGGTCATCGGGCAGCAAACCTCCTGCAGGTGACATCGGTGGCCCTCCCGGATCGTGGGGGATGACGTGGACGAAGTCGAAGAGGTCGCTGCCGTTGCCGAGGGAATCACGATCCGCAGCCGGGCCGACAGCGTCGCCTCAGCGAAACGTGGCGGGAGGCCGTCGGCGAATTTCGGACCTCCACGCGAGACCTCGTGACGCCGGACCCTCAGCTCAACCGGAACACCGGGCCGCGCGGTGTGAACGGCAGAGAGGCACCCTGCGGGATCAAGAAGGCGTGCTCGCGCCGGATCCGCAGCGTGTCGCACCGGCCGTCAGTGATGACGAGCACCGGGGCCGCCGGCGGGAAGTCGTCGGCCCTGTGCAACAGGTCGATGCCCGGCTGCAGTTCGGTCCCGCCACGGCCGCGCACCCGAACCCGGCCCGCGATCTCGGCCGGTGGCAGATAGCCGGCGTCGTACGGTGCCGCGTCGCAGAACACCACACGCGCCGCGGGTACGTCCGGCCGCCCAGCTCACCCGGCTGCTCGGCGTGCGCCAACTGCGCTCCTGGGGCGCCCCGCAGGACCTCACGGAGCGTGCCGAGACCGTCGTAGCAGAGCTCGCGGCGAACGCCGTACTCCACGGCCGACTGCCCGGTCGTAGCTTCCGGCTGACCCTCGTGTTCGACGCGTCGCTCCCCACCGGCGGGCACTGCCTCGCGCTCGTCACCGCGATCGCTGACTTTAGAAGCGGGTTCCCGGTCGGGTGATCCTGCCAGGGTGAGTTGTCGATGCCGGGCAGTCCAACTCGGCCGCCCCAACGTGTGATTGCCTCGCGAACGTGTACGGCAACGCGGCTGACCGGCCCGAGCGGCAGCGCCGGTACCCATCCGACATGACGGACGCAGAGTGGGCCGAGGTCCGGCCGCTGCTGCGCGGCCATGGTCTGGTCAAGGAGTTCCACGACCGGCTGCGCGGCCAGGTCCACGAGCGGTTGAGCCGGGACGCAGAGCCGACGGCCGGCGTGATCGACTCGCAGTCCGTCAAGGCTGACGCCGCGCGCTCATCAGCGCCGGCGTCACCCAAGTTATTCGGTTCTTCCCGAAGAACCTGATGTAGCCAGACTGCCTCTCGAATGGCCGCCTGCCAGTAACCTGGCGTAGACGGAACGCATACATTGCGTCAGACGGAGGGGGCGTTGTGGCGCTGCGGTACTACGTCTACATCAGCGATGCCAAGGTCGACATGCTGCTGCCGCAGGTCGACCCCGGGTTCACGCGCCGACGCGCCACCGAGGTCGGTGTCAGCCTGAAGTTCGTCAGCGCCCGGCGGAGCGTGGAGACAGCCGCGTCGGACCGGGTGGCACGGCTGGAGCGGGTGGTGCGGCACCTCGACGACTTCGGCGACGTGGGCACCGTGGACGCACCCGGCCAGTACGTCCGGGGGCGGCTTCCGATGCGCTGGGGGCCGCTGCCGCTCGGGCCGTCGCCGCTGGTCTACTTCGGTGGCCGTACCGAGCGGACGATCGTCGGGCTCGGCGGGGCGAGCGGCCATGTGCTGGGCGCCCCCGGGCCCGCACCGGGGGCCGCGCCCGCCGAGCAGGAGCTGCCCTTCGCACCGTCCACGGCACCGGGTCTGCTGACCGGGCTCGCCGCGGCCGTGGCGGCGGACGGCGCGGACGGCACCCCCCAGCCCGACGCGCTCGCCTCCGTCCAGCTCGCGAACCGGACGCTGCGCGGCGCCGAGCAAGAAGTGGAGTTCCTCGCCAAACGTCTGCTGCACGGCCCGAGCCCCTACCCCGAACTCGACGGCCAGGACGGGATGACGGTGCTGCTCGGCAGCCCGCTCTTCGTCGCGCTCGCCGACTGACCACCGTGGCCGCCGAGCGGGCCCGGACCTGGCAGCCGGGTGAGGTGGTCCTCGGTCTGTACGAGGTGCTCGACGTGGTGCACAGCGGTGGCATGGGCCTGGTGCACCGGGTCCGGCACCGCGACTGGCAGGTGGACCTGGCGGTGAAGACACCCCGCCCCGAACAGGTGCGCACCGCCGAGGGTCGCCGCCGCTTCGAGACCGAGGCCGGTACCTGGGTGGGGCTCGGGCTCCATCCGCACACCGTCAACTGCGTGTACGTACGCACCGTCGACGGTCTGCCCCGGGTGTTCGCCGAGTGGGTCGACGGCGGCAGCCTGTCCGACGCCGTGCGTGGCGGCGGCCTTTACGCGGGCGGCCCCGACACCGCGCTGGGCCGCGTTCTCGACATCGCCGTGCAGATGGCGTGGGGCCTGGCGCACGCGCACCACAGCGGGCTCGTCCACCAGGACGTCAAACCGGCGAACGTGATGCTCGAACCGGACGGCACCGCCAAGGTCACCGACTTCGGCCTGGCCGGGGCACGGGGGAACAACGACGCCCGGGAGGACACCGAGAGTCCCGCGGACGAGCCGCTGACCGTCACCTTCGGCGGCATGACCCGCGCCTACTGCTCCCCGGAGCAGGCGGCCGCCGCCGCGGGACACCGGGGCATACGGCTGACCACCGCGACGGACGTGTGGTCCTGGGCGGTGAGCGTGCTGGAGATGTTCGCCGGTCGTCGGCCCACCCCCTACGGCCAGGTGGCCGGCGCGGCGCTGGAGACGTTCCTGCGCGACGGCGGCCCCGACGACGCGCGCGTGCCGCCCATGCCGCCGCAGGTGGCCCAGCTGTTGCGGCGCTGCTTCGCCGAGGACCCGGCGGACCGCCCGGCCGGGCTCGCGGAGGTCGCGGCGGCCCTGCGCGACCTGCACCGCGAACGGCTCGGCACCCCCCATCCGCGCCCCGCCCCGAAGGCCGTACACCTGCTGTCGGACGGCCTGTCCAACCAGGCTCTCTCCCTCCTCGACCTCGGCCGCGCCGAGGACGCCGAGAAACTGTGGCTGGCGGCGATCCAGGCCGACCCCCACCACCTGCCCTCGGTCTACAACTTCGGCCTGCACTCATGGCGTTCGGGACGGCGCACCAGCGAGGAGGTCGTCACCGACCTGGAGGCGGCCCGCGCCGCCGACACCGGCGCCCCGCCCGGCCTCGGCGCCCTGCTCCTGGGCTCCGTGGAGCTGGAGCGGCACGAGAACGCCCGCGCCGGTGCCTTGTTGCGGGAGGCGGCCACGGCCGACCCCGACTCGCCGGACGCCGCCGCGGCCCTCGCCGAGTGCGAGCGGCGCCCGCCGCGGATCCGCACTGACCTCGAAGGGCACTCCGAGAACGTCGACGCGGTCGCGATCGCCGCGGACGGCGGCGCGATCGTGTCCGGCGACCGAGCGGGCAGGCTGCTGCAGTGGACGCGACGGGAGGCCGGCGACCGCTGGGCCAAGCGCACCCTGACCCGACGCGGGGAACCGGTCACCGCCCTCGCCATGGACGCGGGCGGCACGCTCGGCGTAGCCCTCCGCGGCGACGGCGTCCCGGAGGTGTGGGACCTGCCCCGGGGCCGCCGCCGCAGACGCGCCCTGCCGTTCGCACCGGGTTCCCCGGCCGTGGGCGCCGTGGCGGTCAGCGGGGACGGCCGGTACGTGGCGACCGGCCAGGACGACGGCGTGATCCAGGTCTGGGAACCGGAGGAACGGGGCCTGACGGCCGTATTCCGCGGCCACGCGGGGCCGGTCACCGCCCTGGCGCTGAGTCGCGACGGCCGCAGGGCGCTGTCCGCCTCCTTCGACCAGCACGGCAACGACGGCACCGTCCGCTCCTGGGACGTGCCCGGCACCCGTGGCCTCGGCACGCTCGTCGGGCCGGTCAGGGGCACGCTGCACGGCCGGGAGGTGCGCACCTGGCTCGGTGACAGCGTGGCTCTCTCCCCGGATGCCCGCTGCGCGGCGGCCCTCTGGTCGAACGGCCCGCTCACCTTGTGGGACGCACGGCGGAGCACGGTCGTCAGCGAGGTGCCGCACCGGCTGCTGCATGTGACGACCCTGGCGGTCGCCACGGCCGGCCCCACCCTGCTGACCGGGGGCCACGGTGAACCGACGCAGGTGTGGCATGTGCCGACCGGCCGCTGTCTGCGCACGCTCGACGGCGACCTGCCCGCCGACGCCCTCTGGGTGCACTCCGCCGCGATCAGCGCGGACGGCCGGGTCGCCGTGCTCGGCGGGGGCCACGGCGCACTCGTGGTGCGGTCGCTGCCCACCGCGGACTTCGTCGCCCCCTGGTGCTATGCGCGACCCCGGCCCGCCGACGAACTCACGCGTACGGAGGAGGAGTTCGGGCAGCTGATGGACCGCGCCCGCGCCCACACCGAGCACGGCGACCTCGCGGCGGCGGCCGAGGCACTGCGCGCCGCCCAGCGGGTGCCCGGTTTCGCCCGCCACCCGGAACTGCGCCAGGCCTGGGTGCGGGTGGCCCCCCACGGCCGCCGCTCCACCCTGCTCGGCGCCTGGGGCCTGTACGAGTTCGACGGGCACGGGGAGCTGACCCAGCCGGTGAGCCTCGCCGTCAGCCGGGACGGCGCCTACATGGTGACCGGCCGGTGGACCGGCGAGGTGGACGTCTGGGACTTCGCCGCCGGAGAGCGGCTGCACACCTTCGACCGCGGTGAGGGCGGCAGCGCCAGGGACATCCGGTTCGCCGTCGGCGGACGGCTGCTGACCGTCCTGACCGGCAAGGGCACGATCCGTCAGCTGAGCCTGGAGACCGGCGTCAAGCGGATCTTCACCGACGACGACGGAGCCCTCACCGCCCACGCCCTCAACGAGACGGGCGACCGCATCCTGATCGGCGACGAGCACGGCACCCTGAAGCTGCGGAACCTCCCCCAGGGCGAGATCCTGCGCGAACTGCACGCGCACGGTGGCAAGGTCCACACCGTGGCCCTCAGCCGCGACGCCCAGTACGCCGCATCCCACGCGGGCACCCATCCGCGGGCGAACCTCTTCGGCGGCCCGTCGAACGAGAACGAGATCCACCTCTGGCCGCTCGACGCGGACCGCCCCGCCTGGACGCTGGAGGGCCGCATGCGCGACGAACGCCTGGACTTCAGCCCGGACGGCCGCATCCTGTTCGTCTCCGGCGGCCTGTACGCGACCGCCTGGGACGTCGCCACCGGCGAGCTGCTCCATTCGTTCAAGGACAGCGGAGTGTACGGCAGCGGACAGAGCGTGGTGGCCTTCACCGCCGACGGCCGTCTGGGCGCCACACCGGACGGCCGAACCCTGCGGATCTGGGACACCGGCACCGGCCGGGTGCTGCACTCCCTGTCGCTGCCCGACAAACCGTGGGCCTTCACGCTCAGCGCCGACGGCGCGTTCGCCGTCACCAGCGGCCACGACCGCCTCGTCCACCTGTGGGACGTACGCTCCGGCCGCCGCCTGCGCACCCTGGAGGGCCATCGCGCCACGGTCGACCACGTGGCACTGAGCGAGGACGGCAGCCTGCTCGCCACAGCCGACCAGGGTTCGGCGGTGTGGGTGTGGGAACTGGCCTGGGACTACGATGTCCGGCCCGGGGCGGGTGACTGACGGTGCCGTGGTCCCTGGCGATGCTGGTCACCACCGGCCGCGCGGACGATGGCGCGGAGATCACCGAGGAGTACGTCTTCGAGGGCCCTGACACGTTCCTGCTCGGGCGTGGCCGGGAGTGCCGGATCCGCGTCGCGGCCGAGCAGCGCAAGGTCTCCCGTCGGCACTGCCGGGTGGAGGTCCGGCCGCCGGACGCGTATGTCCGCGACCTGGGCAGCCACAACGGCACCCGTGTCAACGGCGAACGGCTGGGCGGCGAGCGCCGGTTGGCAGACGGCGACGAACTGCGCCTCGGCGGCGTGACGGTGCGCGTCGTCCTCGGCGCCGGACCCCGCCCCGAACCCGTCCCCGGTCTGCGGACCGTGCGCGAGCTGGGCAGCGGCGGGCAGGGCGTGGTGCGGCTGGCCCGGCACACGGAGTCGGGCAGGCTCGTCGCCGTGAAGACGCTGATCCCGCAGTGCCGCGTCGACCCCGCCGCCCGCGACGCCTTCCGGCGCGAGATGGACTGCGTCAAGGCGCTACGGCACCCGCACATCGTCCGCTTCCACAGCAGCGCCGCTCCGGACGGCGCCCTATGCCTGGTCTGCGAGTACTGCGCGGGAGGCAGCGTCGCCGACCTGGTGGTGCGGCGCGGCGGACGGCTCCCCGTCGACGAGGCCGTGCCGCTGGTGCTCCAGGCCCTCGACGGGCTCGCCCACGCCCACCAGGCGCCGATCCCGGTGCGGCTCGCCGACGGGGCGACGGCGATCGGGCGCGGGCTGGTGCACCGTGACATCAAGCCACAGAACCTGCTGCTCACCGGGCCCGCCCGGCGGCGGGTGCTGAAGGTCGGCGACTTCGGGCTCGCCAAGGCCTTCGACCTGGCGGGCCTGTCCGGGCGTACCCACACCGGCGCAGTCGGCGGCAGCGTCGCCTTCATGCCGCGGCGCCAGCTCATCGACTACAAGTACGCGCGGCCGGACGTCGACCTGTGGGCCGTCACGGCCTGTCTGTACTGGATGCTGACGGGCAGCACACCACGCAACTTCCCGCCCGGCGCGGACCCGGTCGCCGTGGTGCTGCGCGAGCCACCCGTACCGGTGCGGGACCGACTGCCGTCACTACCCCGACGGCTCGCCGAGGCGATCGACACGACCCTCGACGAAAGCACCACACCGAAACCCTCCTCAGCATCCGCCCTCTCCCAGACGCTCCGCGAGACACGCACCGGGCCACCATTCACGCGGTGGATCGAGGCTGAATGATCAGGAGGTGCAGCCGGCCAGTTCCAGACGGCGGTTCGCCACCCAGTCACGGGCGGCACGGATGGCGTCGGGCACGCCTTGCTGTCTCAGACGCATCATCGCCGGCTCCCCGCGCTCGGCCCCCGCCTCGATCCCTCGCCGGCATCGATCCTGCCACCACACGACGGTGTCCACGACTGTGCCGGGGTCGAACCGGCCGTAGGTGTCGCAGACGAGACGGATCTGCCGGGCGGCATCGGCTACGTCCGTCACGGCCGGGCCCAGATCCAGGTACTGCCAGCACCGTGCACGAGGACGACGGTGGGGTTGGTCCTGCGAGTTCTCTTCTCGGTGTCGGGCCACGTGTGGGGCGTCGTCACGGCGGTCAGGACGCGGCCCGGAATTCGGCAAGAGGTCCGTGCAACTGTTACTCACGGCAGAGCCGTGGAAGTGGCACCTCTTGTACATGCGCGCATCCGCGCTGTCATGACAGCGCACACGCGTCTCAGCGCCTTCGCTCGTCCTGCGTGCCGGCAGTCGTCGTCGCGAAGGCCGAGGTCGCCAGCGCCTGCCATTCGCTGGGGCTCATGCCGTAGGCCCCGCGGAACGTGCGGCTGAAGTGCGAGGGGCTGCTGAAGCCCCAGCGGTGTGCCACCGCGGCCATGGTGATTCTCCGGTTGGAGCGGCCCAGCTCGAGCCGGCAGAACT
The DNA here is from genome assembly GCF_042801455.1 of Streptomyces sp. NPDC057565. Lineage (NCBI taxonomy): Bacteria > Bacillati > Actinomycetota > Actinomycetes > Kitasatosporales > Streptomycetaceae > Streptomyces > Streptomyces sp. NPDC057565. The sequence continues at coordinate 20,184 of NZ_JBHVFU010000057.1, forward strand.
CGAGCCTGCGCTGCCGCACCCATTGGCTCACCGTGCTGCCGTCGTTCTGGAAGAGCTTCTGCAGGTACCGGACGGAGATGTGGTGGGCGCGTGCGATCGACTCCGGTGAGAGGTCCGGGTCCATCAGATGTTCTTCGATGTGGGCGTGGATACGGGACAGCATCTCGTTGACGGCCCCGGACGCGTCGTCGGCCTCGTCCGTCGTGTCCGCTTCGAGGAGCTCCATGACCAGGACGGAGAGAAGATGTACGGCCGTCCGGGCACGCCGGTCCCCGATCGTGGACCGGCGGAACTCCGCCTTGGCGGCGAGCGCGGTCAGGAAGTCGGACGCCAGCGCCCCGATCCCCTCCCCGCCGCGTACGGGTACGCCAAGCACCTGGTTCAGTTCCGACTCCGTGACGCCCAGATAGCAGCGGGGCACCCGGAAGAAGATCATCTGGCAGTCTTCGCCGAACTGCAGCAGGTGCCGTCGGGCCGGGTCACAGAAGACCAGGTCGTTCGGCTCCAACAGGGTCCTGGCACGCTCGTGGACGACGGTGACGGGCCCACGGACATGGACGCCGAGGTAGACGTGGTTCCGGTCGTTCGTCTCCGGCATCTCGGAGAGCATCTGGACCAGCCACCCCGAGCGGGAGGAGGGCGCGGTCGGATCGGATGCCTGCCGGGGCACCCGTTCGGGCGCACGGGACATCAGTGGGAGGGTCATGGTGATTCCTAGCCGTGGGTTCGTGAGGACGGAGGGCGGATTCACGCCCCGCCGAGCCGCTCCGCGAGCTCGTCGACGAGTGCCTGGAGCTCGGGGCTGCCGGGGCGGGCTCGCCAGAGCCTTACGGTCATGCGCTGTTCATCTCTCGACCAACAGTTCCCCGCGGACTTCTGCATTCCGCGGTTCTTGATCAGTCTGAGGGAACGACGACGCCCGCACATCGCATGAATCGTCCATTGCCACGACGCCCGCGCGGGATACGAAGCGACTACTCTCCGCTGTCTCGATACTTGACCAGCCGGGTCAGCTCGGCGCGCGAGGTGACATCCAGCTTGGTGAAGGCCCGGCGCAGGTGCGAGCTCACCGTGTGCGGTGAGAGGGAGAGGTGCTCGGCCACCTGCTGGTTGGTCAGCCCTCGGGCCACGAGCCGTACCGCCCGTAGCTCCGCGGCCGTCAGCTCGGGCCATGCATCGGAGAGTCCGGACGTCGAGGGCCGGCGGCGGACGCCGGCGGCCCGCAGGCGCCGACGGACGCGTGCGACGTCCCGTTCGGCGCCCGCTCGCGCGTAGAGCGCGAGGGCCGTCTCGAAGAACGGCACCGCCTCGGACTTACGGGTGGCCGCGAGCTTGCGTCCGGCGTCCTCCAGCGCCGACGCCCGGGCCAGCACCCGAGGGCAGTCCTCGTACAGCCGGACGGCGCGCACGAGGGAGGCGAGGTCGTTGTCGAGGAGCCCCCGGGCGTGCGCGGCGGTGGCGGCGAGGAACGTGAGCTCGGGGTTGAGCGCGGCTCGCTTCTCGGCCAGGGCGACCGCCTGCGCGGCCCGTTCGTGCCTGCCTGCGCGCAGCGCCATACGGACGAGCACCGGGGCGTCGGCGGGGTCGATCAGGCCGGCGTAGGCGGGCCGGTCTGCGGCGGGCGACGTCATCACCTCGTCGAGTTCGGCCATGGCACGGTCGGGCCGGCCTTCGAAGTCGGCCATCAGCGCCAGCATCCAGGTGCCGAAGTGCCGGACGACGGGTGCACCGTCGCTCCGCATGCGCCTCGCCTCCGCCGCGTACGCTTCTGCGGTCTGCCGGTCGTCGGTGTGGAGGGCGACGCGCAGCATCACGTACCGGAGCGTGACGTCGGCGAGGTTGCCCGGGCCGGGATCGTCGGCCGCCGGGGACGCGGCTTCGGCGTCGGCGCGGGCGTCCGACAGCCGTCCGGTTTCCAGAAGGATGCGGGTGCGGGTCATGAGCCATATGCGGGTGGCGGCCGTCCGGCCCTGCTCCCTGGTGATACGGATGCCCTCCTCCGCGACGGCGAGCGCCTCCGCGGTGCGTCCGGTGGTGTTCGACAGGAGAGCGTGCCACAAGGCCTCCGGCACCCACAGCGAGGTGCTGACGCCCAGTGCGTCGGCCAGCGCGGCAGACCGCTCGGCCTGCCGGAACGCCTCGGTCAGGTCCATGCGGTGGAAACTGACCGCCGAGCGGACCGTCGTCAGCGTGGCCTCGGCGGTGCGGTCCCCCGCCGCCGCCGCGGTCTCCCACGCCTCCGCGGCGACCTGCTCGGCCGCCGCGTGCTCGCCCGACATCGACAGGCCGACGGCGAGCATGGCGAGCAGCCGCCCCCTCACGGTCACGGAGATCCCGGGCAGTTCCGCCCCGGCGCGGGCCTGCCGGACGGCCTCGGAGAAGTCGAACTGTACGGCGAGGCGTGCCAGGGCGAGGCGCATGAGCGCCTCGTCCTCGGGTCCGAGACCGCCGGCCGCCAGGGCAGAGGCCCCCAGCTCACGCGCCTGGGCGGCCCGGCCCGTCTGCCAGAGCAGCGGGATCGCCTCGGCGATGATCCGCGGCCGCTCCGGAGCGTCCGCCGCGGTGAGCTCCAGGGCCTTGAGGCTGCGCTCCGCGGCGGGTCCGGGAGCGGTGGCCGCGAGTTCCGCCGCTTCGGTGCGCAGCCGGTCGGCCTCCGCGGCGTCTCCCGGCACCGTCCTGTCGACCTGCGCCGCATCAGCCGGTGCGCTCCCCGGCGGCAGTCCGCCGGTCTGCCGGCGAAGGGCCTGGCGCAGGGACAGAGGGAGGCCGGCTTCGACCGCCTCGCGGATCAGGTCCTGACGGAAGGCGAGGCGATCACCGCTCTCGGCGAGCAGATCGGCGTCGAGGGATTCCTGCACCGCCGTGATGAGCGCCGCGGAGGACCTGCCAAGCAGTTCGGCGAGCTGTCCGACGGTGACCGGGCCGCCCGTGGCAGCCGCCGTCCGCACCAACTCCCGGGCCTCGTCCGACAGCTGGTCGAGGCGGCGCACGACGGAGGGCAGCACCCGTGGGGCCGGGGGCCCGCCGGACAGCCTGGCCATGCCGTTCGCGATCGTCACCGCCGCGTCCTCCCGCAGCGAGCCGATCAGCTCGACCAGCAGCTGCGGCACCCCCTCGGCGCGGCGGGCGACGCGGAGGACGTCCGGGTCGGGAGGGGCGCCCAGGACGTCCTCGGTGATCTGCGCGGTTGCCCGGTCCCCCAGCGCGCCAAGGGCCAGCTCATGTGTGCCTGCCTGCCGGATTCTGTCCAGGGTGGTGCGCACTCCCGACGGCACGCTGCCGCCGCGCACGGCGACCAGCCACAGGATGGCGTGCGACGAGAGTCCGGCCGCGAGGGTGTGGAAGGTGAGGAGGGTCAGGTCGTCGCACCACTGGAGGTCGTCGAGGACGACGAGCATGGGGCCCCTTCGAACCGTCTCCCGCAGGCGGTCCCCCAGCTCCTGGAGCAGCCAGAACCGCTGGCCGGGTGTCGTGACGAGGTCCCGGACACGGACGACGTCCGACAGCGGCCCCTTGCCGGCGAGCACGCCGTCGAGGAACGGGCCGAGCGGCACGAACTGCTCGTCGGGGTCCGCCGCCCCCTGGAAGACCCTCGTCCCGCGCCGCCGCGCGGCTGCCGCGGCCTCCGCGAGGATCCTGGTCCTGCCGATGCCGGCGGGGCCCTCGACGCGGACGATCCCGCCTTCGCCCTGGTCGAGCGCGTCGAGCCGCGCCTCGATGAACGCCAGTTCTGCGTCCCTGCCGCGAAGGGGTGTCCGTACGCCGTCGAGCTCCTCGGGCACGGTCCTTGTCGTCACTCGGTTCACGCTCATACGGCGGAACAGTATGAACCATGTGAACCGCCCCACCGTCGCCCGGCCCACGGGCCCGTCTCAGTCGAAGCGCAGGTCGGCGAGTTGCCGTTCGAGCGCGGTGACGTCGTCCTCGGGCTCGGCGCGGGCCGGGCGGGCGGCCATGAGCGTGGCGAGTTCGGTGCCCGCCCGGCGGATGCGGCCGGGCAGGCCGTCGGTGTACTCGTCTCCCCCTGATCCCCAGTCCTCGGAGGCCGCGTACACCGCCGTGGGGACGACGGCGGCGCGCAGATAGGCGAAGAGCGGGCGCAGGGCGTGCTCCAGGACCAGGGAGTGGCGGGCGGTGCCGCCCGTCGCCGCGGTCAGGACCGGTTTCCCGGTGAGGGCGTCCGGGTCGATCAGGTCGAAGAAGGACTTGAACAGCCCGCTGTAGGAAGCCGTGAACACGGGAGTCACGACGATCAGGCCGTCGGCCTCCGTCACCGCGTCGATCGCGGCGCTCAGTCGCGGCGGGGGAAATCCGGTCACGAGGTGGTTGGCGATGTCGCCGGCCAGTTCGCGCAGCTCCACGACCTCGGTGGAAGCCTCGTGGCCCCGGGCGGTGAGTTCGTCGCGGGCGGACTCGGCCAGCCGGTCCGCGAGCAGGCGGGTGGAGGAGGGGGTGCTCAGCCCCGCGGAGACGACGGTCAGCTTCATGCGGCGGACACCTCCCGGACGGCGCGGAGCGACGCGTGCGTGGGGGCCTCCGGCACGTCGGCCGGACGTCCCTTCGCGAATTCCCTCCGCAGTACGGGCACGACCTCTTCGCCGAGGATGTCGAGCTGTTCCAGGACGGTCTTCAGGGGCAGGCCCGCGTGGTCCATCAGGAACAGCTGGCGCTGGTAGTCGCCGACGGTCTCCCGGAACGACAGGGTCCGCTCGATGACCTGCTGGGGCGAGCCCACCGTCAGCGGGGTCTGCTCGGTGAAGTCCTCGAGCGACGGGCCGTGGCCGTACACCGGCGCGTTGTCGAAGTAGGGACGGAACTCCCGTACGGCGTCCTGGGAGTTCTTGCGCATGAAGACCTGTCCGCCCAGGCCGACGATGGCGTCCTCCGGCCGGCCGTGGCCGTGGTGCGCGAACCGTCGCCGGTAGAGCTGCACCATGCGCCTGGTGTGGTCGGCCGGCCAGAAGATGTTGTTGTGGAAGAAGCCGTCGCCGTAGAAGGCGGCCTGCTCCGCGATCTCCGGGGACCTGATGGATCCGTGCCAGACGAAGGGCGGGACGCCGTCCAGCGGCCGCGGTGTCGAGGTGAAGGCCTGGAGCGGCGTACGGAACGTGCCCTCCCAGTCCACGACGTCCTCGCGCCACAGCCGGCGCAGCAGGGCGTAGTTCTCCTTGGCGAGGTTGATGCCCTGGCGGATGTCCTGTCCGAACCACGGGTAGACCGGGCCGGTGTTGCCGCGGCCCATCATGAGGTCGACCCGGCCGTCGGCCAGGTGCTGGAGCATCGCGTAGTCCTCGGCGATCTTCACCGGGTCGTTGGTGGTGATCAGCGTCGTGGACGTGGACAGGATCAGGTTCTCGGTGCGGGCGGCGATGTAGCCGAGCATGGTGGTCGGCGACGACGGGACGAACGGCGGGTTGTGGTGCTCGCCGGTCGCGAAGACGTCCAGGCCGACCTCCTCGGCCTTGAGCGCGATGGCGACCATCGCCTTGATGCGCTCGTGCTCCGACGGCGTGCGGCCGGTGGTGGGGTCGGGGGTCACGTCCCCGACGGTGAAGATGCCGAACTGCATGGGGTCTCTGCTCTCCTGAGCTCGTCCGGATCCCGCGCCGGGGAACCGGGGGCCGGGTGACGCCGGGAGCTCCGGCGTCACCCGGCGGGTCAACGGTGGGGCGTCACTTCGCCAGGAAGGCGAGGAGGGCGGTGTTGACCTCCTCGGCGTGGGTCCACAGCAGACCGTGCGGGGCGCCCTCGATCTCGACGTAGTCCGCGGACGGAAGCGCCTTGTGGAAGGGGCGCGCGGTGCCCTCGGCCGGGAGGATGCGGTCGGCAGTGCCGTGCAGGATCAGGGCCGGCACGTCGACGGCGGGGATGTCGGCGCGGAAGTCGGTGTACCAGGTCGACGGCGCGGCGGACGCGGCGAAGGAGCCGCCGCGGGCCGCGGTGTTCCAGCTGTTGCGGACCGCCTCCTCGCTGATGCGGGTGCCCAGGTTCTCGTCGAGGTTGTAGAAGTCGTTGAAGAAGGCCGTGTAGTAGGCGTACCGGTCGGCCTTCACGGCGGCGACCACGCCGTCGAAGAACTCCTTCGGGGCAACGCCGTCCGGGTTGTCGTCGCTCTTGAGCAGGCAGGGCTCCAGCGAGGCGAGGAAGGCGACCTTGGCGACGCGGGCGGAGCCGTACGTGGCGACGTAGCGGGCGACCTCACCGGTGCCCATGGAGAAGCCGACCAGAACGGCGTCGTTCAGGTCGAGGGTCTCCATCACGGTGTTCAGGTCGGCCGCGAAGGTGTCGTAGTCGTAGCCGGTCGTCGGCTGGGACGACCGCCCGAAGCCGCGTCGGTCGTAGGTGATCACGCGGTGGCCGGCGTCGAGCAGCGCGGCGCTCTGGCGCTCCCAGGAGTGGCCGTCGAGCGGGAAGCCATGGATCAGGACGACCGGCTGCCCCGTGCCGTGGTCCTCGTAGTACAGGTCGATGGAGGTGGTGTTCTCCTGGCCCACGGTGATGTACGGCATGGGGATGCTTCCTCGATTCGGGTCGACTGGTCCGCGCGTCGAAGCGGCGCGGTATGCCCGTCACGCTAGAACCGGTCCTGCACCTCCTGTTGTCGTACCGCGCACCACACCTTGCCCGGGGGCGCAGAGGTCGCTCAGTCGCCGGTGGCCGTTCCGGCGTCGTCCTCCGCGAGGACGATCCGGGCCAGGTGGACCCGCGAGCGCACCGCGAGCTTGCGGAAGATCGACGCCAGATGGGTGTTGACCGTGTGCGGGGAGACGACGAGGGCCTCCGCGGCCGACCGGTTGGTGTGACCCGCGGCAATCAGCCGGGCCACCTTGCGTTCCGAGGCCGTGAGCGCGTCCCAGCCCTGGTCGGCGCGTGGCCGGAGGCGTCCGGCGCGCCGGCGGGGGCGGCTTGTGGCCCGTTCCAGATCGGCCCGGACCCGGTCGGCCTCCGCGTCGGCCCCGGCCTGGGCGTAGATGTCGTGCGCCCTGGTCAGGGCGGGTGCCGCGGCGGCGTCGCCCGAGGTCAGCAGCGCGCGCCCGAGGTCGGCGGACGCGGCGGCGAGGGGCAGCGGCCGGGGGCCGGTGAGGAGGATGCGGACCGCGCGCTCCAGGAGTCCGTGGTCGCCGTTCACCAGGGCGGACGCGTGGGCGGCCGTCCCCTGGGCGGTCGGCACGGTGGGGTTGCGGGTGGCGTGTTCGGCGGCCTGGGCCGCGAGGTCCTCGGCCAGGTTCCGGTCCCCGCCGCGCAGGGCGATCTGTACGGCCTGGACGACATGCGGGCGCAGGAGCCGCCACCGGAGGAAGGGGTGGTCGCGCTGCACGGACCGGACGAGTTCGGCCGCTGCCGTGTGGTCGCCGTCGGCATCGGCGACGACGGCCTCGAAGAACCGGTGCGTGGCGCGGTTGCCCGTGTTCGGCCGGTCGGCCACGGTCGCCCGCACGATGTCAAGGTGTTCCCGCGCGGCCTCGCGGTCGCCGCGCAACATCGCGAGGAGGCCGCGGTTGACGCGGATGTTGACCAGGTTGCCGGGCACGTGGAGGTCCGCTTCGAGACGCTCGGTGGTGACGAAGTCGGCGTCCGCGTCGTCGAGCCGGCCGAGCCCCATGTTCAGGGTTCCCTGGGTCCAGATCAGCATCGCGGGGCGCAGGGGGGCGTCGCCCGCGGTCCTGAGCAGTCGCCGTACGGTGTCGAAGTCGTCCATGTGGATCAGGGCGACGGCCTCCTCGACAAGGAAGGCCGTGTCGAACACGCTCAGCGCCGTGTGGTGTTCGACGGCGGCGGCGCAGTCGCCCACGTTGAGGGCGATCTCGCCGAGACCCCACAGCGCGAGGACGCGGGCCTCCCGGTCACCGGCCCGCTCCGCCTCGGCGAGCGCCCGTTCGCCGGTCTCGCGCGCGGCCGCGAGGTCGCGGCCGCGGGACCGGGCCAGGGCCTGCCGGGCGGTCAGGCGGGCGCGGATCACCGGATCGGTGACGGCCGCCAGCGCCGCCGTCGAGCGGCGGGTCAGCTCGTGGACGTCGTCGAGGTGCCACAGCGTGTCGCCGAGTACGGACTGCAGACGGGCGAAGACGTCGAGGGGCGGCTGCCGGGCGAGCAGTGCGTCGCCGGTGTCCCGTGCCTGGGTGTACCGGCCCGCACGGGTCAGCGCGACGATGGCCCGTTCTCCCACGTCGTACGCCAGGGGCGCACGGGGCGGTACGAGTTCCAGGGCGCGCACAGCCAGGTCGGCGGCGAGGTCGGGCATCACGGCGAGCACATCCGCGGAGGCCGTGCCGAGCAGTCCGATCGCCTCCTGGTCGCCGGGTTCGGCGCTCTTCAGCAGGTGCGGGACCGCGTCGACGGAGCTCCGGCCCGCCGCGACGAGCCGGCTCGCGGCCTCCCGGTGCAGCGCCCGGCGTACGGAGGGGGCGAGGTCGGCGTACACCGCCTGGCGGAGCAGGTCGTGGCGGAACAGGAGGCGTTCGCCGTCGTCGTGGAGGAGGGCGGCGGCGATCGCCTCGTCCACTTCGGTGCTGAGTCCGGAGGCGGGCCGGCCGGACAGGGCGGCGGCGTCGGCGAGCGAGAACGCGCGGCCGAGGACCGAGCCGATCCGCAGGAAGTGCAGGGTGTCCGGCCGGAGGTCGGCCAGTCGGCCGCGTACGCCGAGGACCAGCCGCTCGGGCGGTTCCGGCCCGTCCGCGCCCGACGCCACGATGCCCGAGAGCATCTCGGCCGCGAGGAGGGGGTTGCCGCCCGCCCCGTCGAGGAGCTCCTCGACCTGCGCCGGCACGTCCCCGCCGAGGACGTCGCGTGCCAGCTCGGCCAGGGCCGTCTCGGACAGCGGCCGCAGAGGGAGGGTCGTCGTCCGCGGCCCCTGCCCGTACAGTTCCGGGTCGTCCCTGCCCGTGAGCAGCCAGAGGACCGGGGAGCTGAGCAGCCGTGCCGGCATGACGCTCAGAGCGAACCGGCTCAGCGGGTCGGCCCATTGGACGTCGTCGACCGCGATCAGTACGGGCGTGCCCGCCGAGCGTTCCTCGATCAGCTGGGCCAGCCGTTCGACGAGCCAGATGCGCTGGGCGTGGTGGCCCGCGAGGTCTGCGAAGTCCGTGCTGGACAGCAGCGGCGGGTCACCGTGCAGGAGGCCCGAGGCCAGTGAGGCGAGCGGTGCCAGCTCGTGCAGTTCCTCGGCGCGTCCATGGCTGACGACGAATCCGTGGGCCCGTGCGATCGAGACGGTCTCCTGCAGCAGTACGGTCTTCCCGATCCCGGGCTCGCCCAGGAGCAGCGCGATCGCTCCTCCCTCACCGTCGCGCACCGCCTCGACCAGGGCGCGCAGCCGCTCCAGCTCGGCTTCGCGGCCCCGCAGCCCGGGCCGGCTCAGCCCCGCGCTCCCGGGCGCCGCCACAACTTCTCCCTCAGTCCGGTCGGGGCTCATCCCTTGACCGATCCGGCGAGCAGTCCCCGTGCGAAGTGCCGCCGGAGGGAGAAGAAGACGAGCAGCGGGACGAACGCCACCACGAAGGCTCCTGCGGTGAGCCGCTGCCACTCGTTGCCGTACGTCCCGGCCAGGCTCGCCAGTCTGACCGTCATCGGCGCGGTCTCGGCCGTTCCGCCCGACAGTGTCAGTGCCACGAGGAGGTCGTTCCACACCCAGATGAACTGGATGATGGCGAAGGTGACCAGGGCCGGGCGGGCCAGGGGCAGCACGATCCGGAGCAGCAGCGTCCCGTGCGACGCGCCGTCGACGCGGGCGGCCTCGATCAGGTCCCGGGGCAGCCCTGCCAGGAAGTTGTGCAGGAGGAACACCGCGAACGGCAGCGCGAAGACCGTGTGGGCGAACCAGACCTGGCCGAACCGCGCGGGACCGGTGAGGTGCCACGCGGGCAGGAACAGCCAGCCCTGGGAGAAGAGCTTCAGGAGAGGGACGAGCGCCATCTGGAGCGGCACGACCTGGAGCGCGAAGATGCCGACGACGAGCGCGTCGCGCCCCCTGAAGTCGATCCAGGCCAGGGCGTACGCCGCGAAGAAGGCCAGGACGAGCGGGAACAGCACCGAGGGAAGGGTGATGACGACGGAGTTGACGAAGTACTCCGCGAGCCGCCCCGGCCCGTTCCCGCCGCCGGACAGCACCTCGCCGTAGTTGTCGAGCGTGAGGTGCGGCGTACCGAGCACGGTCCACCAGCCCGTCGTCTTGATCTCCTCCTCGGGGCGGAACGAGGAGAGCAGGAGACCGAGGGTCGGTGTCGTCCAGAGGACCGCGATCACCACGGCGATCGACGTGAAGGCGCGGGAGGCCAGACGCTCCCGGACGCCGTTCACCCTGTCCTCCTTTGCGCCCGGACCTGGTGGGCGACGAAGGGGGTGACGAGGACGAAGAGGAGCACCGCGAGCGCCGCGCCACGGCCCGTCTCGCCGTAGCGGAAGGCCTGGTCGTACATCTCGTGGGCGATGACGCCCGTGTCGAACTGTCCGCCGGTCATGGTCTTGACGATGTCGAAGGCCTTGAAGGTGCCGATCGCCTGGGCGAGGACCACGACGAGCAGCGTGGGTCTGATCGACGGCATGGTGATCCGCCAGAAGATCTGCCGGGGGGACGCACCGTCGAGTCGGGCCGCCTCGGTCAGCTCACCGGGAACGGCCCTGATCGCGCCGGCCAGCAGGACGGCCGCGAAGCCCGCCTGTGTCCACACCATGGCCACGATGAGGAACAGGACGTTCCAGGGAGAGTCCACGAGCCATTGCCGCGGTTCGCCGCCGAACGCGACGACGAGCTGGTTCAGCAGCCCGATCTGCCCGGCCGCCTCGGGGCGGTAGGCGTAGACGAACTTCCAGACGACACCCGCGCCGACGAAGGAGATCGCCATCGGCATCAGGACGAGGGACAGCGCGAACGCTCTGAACCGCGACCGTACGACGGCCGCCGCGTAGAGCAGACCGACCGCGGTGGCCGTCAGCGGCACGAGCACCACCCACGCCAGGGTGTTGCGCAGCGCCACCAGCGCCCGGGGGTCGGTGACCATCCACACGTAGTTGTCGAAGCCGGCCCACGCGTCTCCCCCGCTGTCGGTGAACGACAGCACCAGGGTGCGCAGACCGGGCAGGAGAAGACCGACCGTGAGCAGCAGCAGCGCGGGGGCCAGCAGGATCAGGGCCGCGGCCCTCCTCCGTACCGGCCCCCGGTGCAGCGCCAGCAGGATCAGGGAGACCACCGCCGCGAAGGCGGCGACGCCCTGGAGCAGGTACAGCAGCTTGGGCTGCTGGGCGACGACGTCGAACGACATCAGTGGCTCGGCCAGGACCGTTCGATGGAGTCGGCGACCTGCCGGGTGCTCGCGCCGCCGATCCAGTCGACGGCTCCCTTCCAGAACGTCCCTGCGCCGACCGACGCCGGCATCAGGTCCGAACCGTCGAACCTGAACTGTGTCCTGGGATCCTGGAGCAGCTGGATCGAGAGCCTGTCGACCGGGGTCGCGGCGTTCGCCGGATCCACGCCCCTGTTCGCCGAGACGAACGGGCCCTTCTTCATACGCGCGTTCGCGAAGTCCGCGGAGGCCAGATACTCCTGGAACGCCCGCACTTCGGGACGGTCGGCGAACGCCGCGGTGAACACCCCACCGCCCAGTACGGGGCGGCTGGCCGGGTCGGCCCCCGGCAGGAGGAAGGCGAAGACGTCCTTGTCCGGTCCGATCTCGGTGCCCTCCGGCCACAGATCGGCATAGAACGAGGCCTGACGGTGCATCGCACAGTCGCCGGAGAGAATCGGTGTGCCGGCCTCCTGGAAGGAGATCGACGCCATCGACCGGGCCGGACCGAAACCGCCGTTGGCGAACCGGTCGTTCTTGAGGATGGACCCCACGGTGTCCATGGCCTTGATCACACGCGGATCATTGAACGGGATCTCGTGGGCGACCCACTGGTCGTAGACGTCCGTGCCCTGCTGGCGCAGCAGGACGTCCTCGATCCAGTCCGTCACGGGCCAGCCGGTCGCCTCGGCGGACTCGATGCCCGCGCACCACGGCTTGACGCCCGACGCCGCGACCTTCTCCGTCACGGCCATCAGCTCGGACCACGTGCGGGGAACGCTCAGTCCCCTGTCGCGGAAGAACTTCGGGGAGTACCAGACGAACGACTTCACGTTCGCGACCAGCGGCGTGCCGTAGAGGGTGCCGTTCACAGTCGCGTAGCTGTTCCAGTCCGCCGACCAGCCCTGCTTCGCGAGGGCCGCGACCCCGGCGCTCACGGGCTTGAGCTTCCCTGCCCGCGCGAAGCGTTCCAGGAGCCCGGGCTGGGGGAAGAACGCCACGTCAGGCGCACTCCCGCCGTCGACCCGGAGCTGGATCTGGGCCTCGAACTCCCCGTCCCCCTCGTACTGGACGTCGATTCCCGTGCAGTCCGCGAAGTCCGCCCAGGTCTCTTCGAACAGGTCGGCCTCCCGGTCCCGGTTCTCCGCGTAGACGGTGACCTTGGTGCCGGGGTGCTTGCCGTACCGGGCGTACAGTCCGCAGTCCGCGGTGGTGTGCGACCGCGAACCGCTGCCCTGCGGGGTGCCGCAGGCGGTGGCTGTGACGGCGAGGGTGATGACGGCGAGAGCGAGCCTCGCGCCGAACCTCATGGGTGTATCTCCTCCGATCGCCCGCCGAAGGGTTCTCGGGGGCGATCAGAAGCTACCAGCGCTCGAACAATATCGACTAATCGTTCGATCCTGAACGATTGGGTCAGTGGGCGGTGGACCGGATCGCGTCCTGGATCAGCTCCGCCACGGCCTTGGGCTGGGAAAGCATGACCAGGTGGGAGGAGTCGACCTCGACGGTGGTCATGCCGGCGCGCTCGTACCCGTAGCGCTCCACATCGGGGTTGATCGTGCGATCGGAGGAGGCGACCAGGCCCCACGAGGGCTTGGTCTTCCACGCCGCGACCGGCGCCGCCTCCGCGAAGGCCCGCGCGGCCAGGGGTCGCTGGGAGACGGCGAGCACCGCGGCGAGGTCGGGGTCGACGTCCGCCGCGAACAGGGCGGGGAACCGGTCGACCGCCACCGAGACGTCGGTGCCGGTCTCGGTGGAGCCGGCCACCGGGAACGGGGTGTAGACGAGCGCGTCGGCGAGACCGCAGTCGGGGAAGCGGCCCTGCAGCTCGCCCAGGCTCTCGCCCTCCTCCAGCGCGTATCCCGCGAGGTACACCAGTGCGCGGACGTTGTCCTCCGTCCCGGCGAGGGTGATGACGGCACCGCCGTAGGAGTGCCCCACCAGGATCACGGGGCCTTCGACCGCACGGATCACCGAGGCGATGTACGCGGCATCCTCGACGAGGCTGCGGTTGGGCACCGCCGGGGCCACCACGCCCAGGCCGGCGGCGGTCAGTTCGGGGATGACGCGGGCATAGCTGGAGCCATCGGCGAAGGCGCCGTGGACCAGGACGACGGTGGGACGGGCATGTCGGGGGATGGGAGAACTCCTCGGTGCGTGACAGCTCAGCAGCGGGCGCTGCCCGCCCCTGATGGCGGCCGCCGGCTGACAAGGCGCGCTGCCTAAAAGGCGCTGGTCGACCTGGAGGCTTGGGCAGGGTTGCGGGTCTTCGGCACGGGGCCGGACGAGCCCTTCGCGGTGGCCGGTGGGGCGCCGGCCACCGTCGGTGTCCCCGGCGGGCAGGGCCCGGGCCGTCACGCGGCCTGGGTGGTCCAGGGTCACCACTGCGGGGCGGCCTCTTCGCCGAATGACGCGACACCCGCCTGACACCCCAGCGAATCATCACGGAACGTCAGCACCGAGATGCGAACGGGCGGGGACAACCAACGGCTCGGAAGCCTGCCTCCCCGCCCCTTCGAGGGGCCCACCGCCACACGGCTGAGGGCTCCGTCAGCGGTCACCCAACCACACATGACGACCCGTCAAAAATTGCGCCGTTCGTGCGTCAAACGTGCGTCACGTGCGTCGAATATGCGTCAAGACATCGCACCTGGCGCACGTGACACCCATAACGCACACTCGGAGAAACAGCAGGTCAGCGGCCCTTTTCAGCAGGCTCAAGAATCGCCACGCACTCCACATGATGGGTCATCGGAAATAGATCGAACGCCCGCAGCGTCCGCACCCTGTAGCCGCCCTCCCGGAAGTACGCCAGGTCGCGCGCCAACGCCGCCGGGTCGCAGGCGACGTACGCGATGCGGCGGGCGCCCAGGCCCGTCAGGTGCTTCACCGTCTGCTTGCCCGCGCCCGCGCGCGGCGGGTCGAGGACGATCAGGTCGCACTCGGTGATGCCGGTGCGGGGCAGGACCTGCTCGACCTTGCCGTGCTCGATGCGGACCCGGTCGAGGTCCTGGAGGTTGTGGCGGGCGTCCTCGACGGCGCGCTTGCCGGACTCGATGCCGAGCACCGCGCCCTTCTCGCCGATGCGCTGGCCGAGGGCTCCGGCGAACAGGCCGACGCCGCAGTAGAGGTCGAGGGCCGTGTCGTTCTTGCGGGGCAGCAGGCCCTGCATGACCGCGCGGACCAGCGTGTTGGCGGCCTGCGGGTGGACCTGCCAGAAGCCGCCGGAGCCGACGCGGTACGTGCGGTCGTCGGCGCGTTCGCGGACGAAGCCACGGCCGTGGACCCGGTGGACGCCGCCGTCGCGTTCGTCGACGCGCAGGACCGAGACCGGCTTGTCGAGCTCGACGAGCGGCAGCCGGGCGCCGGGCTTCGGGGTGAGGATGACCTGGCGGTCGTTGGAGCCGGTGGCGGTGATGGCTTCCACCGAGGCCATGCCGGTCCAGTCGCGCTTCTCGATGCCGAGTTCGGAGACTCCGGGCGCCGCGATCATGCAGTGCTCGATCGGCTCGACGTCGTGCGAGCGATGCTTGCGCAGGCCGGCCCGGCCGTTCTCGTCGATGGCGTACTGGACGCGGGTGCGCCACGCGGGCACCTCGCCCTTGGGGAGCTTGTCGCCCTCGGCGGGCATGACGGTGCCGTCCCAGCCCGCCTCCTCGGGGGTGAGGCCGGCGAGGCGCTGGAGCTGTTCGGCGATGACCTCGCCCTTGAGCCGCCGCTGGGCGCCCGGCTTGGCGTGCTGCCAGTCGCAGCCGCCGCACTTGCCGGGACCGGCGTACGGGCAGGGGGCCTCGACGCGGTCCTTGGACGGTTCGATGATCGTGACGGCGTCGGCCCGCAGGAAGCGGGAGTCCTTCGCGCCGTCGGTGACCCGTGCGACGACCTTCTCGCCGGGGAGGGTGTGCCGCACGAAGAGGACCTGGCCCTCCGAGGTACGGGCGATGCAGTGGCCGCCGTGGGCGACGGGGCCCACCTCGACCTCGTACTCCGTGCCGATCAGTGAGTCCCCGGTCTGCGAGTCCTCGGCCGGCGACGAGGTGGTTTCGTTCTGCATGAGGGGGTGGCTCCAGAGATCAAAGGAAAAACGGCCGGACAACAACCCACAAGTCTACGTGGGTGGTGTCCGGCCGCTTACCAAACGGCGGGCACGGGGAGTCAGCTCTTGCTGGGCTCCTTGGTCCTTCGTTCCACGGGGCCCCGGCGCACCGAACCCGGAGCGTTCCAGTCCGCGCGCCTCCTGGCGCGCTTCTTCGCGGCCTCGGAGGATTCCAGCTGGTACGGGACGGACGTCACCATGACACCGGGGGTGAACAGCAGCCGCCCCTTGAGGCGCAGGGCGCTCTGGTTGTGCAGCACATGCTCGTACCAGTGGCCGACCACGTACTCCGGGATGTAGACGCTGACCACATCGCGCGGGCTCTCCCGGCGGAGGCTCTTCACGTAGTCGATGACCGGGCGGGTCACCTCGCGGTACGGGGAGTCGAGGATCTTCAGCGGAATGTTGATGCCGCGCCGCTCCCAGTCCTCCTTGAGCGCCTTCGTCTCGGCCGGGTCGACGCTGATGGAGAGCGCCTCCAGATGGTCGGAGCGGATCAGCTTGGCGTACGCGAGCGCGCGCAGCGTGGGCCGGTGCAGCTTGGAGACCAGGACGATGGAGTGGACCCGGGAGGGCTTCATGCTGTCGTCGGACGGGGCCTCCTCGGCGGAGATCTCCTCGGCGACGCGGTCGTAGTGCCTGCGGATCGCGGTCATCGTCCCGTAGAAGATCACCATGCCGAGCAGCGCCACCCAGGCGCCGTGGGTGAACTTCGTGGCGAGGACGACGACGAGCACCAGGCCGGTGAAGAACGCGCCGAAGGTGTTGATCGCCCGGGAGCGGATCATGTGGCGGCGCTTGGCCGGGTCCTTCTCGGTGCTCAGATGGCGGTTCCAGTGCCGCACCATGCCGGTCTGGCTGAGGGTGAAGGAGACGAACACACCGACGATGTAGAGCTGGATCAGCCGGGTCGAGTCGGCTCCGTAGATCCAGGTGAGCAGGATGGCCGCGCCGGCCAGCAGCACGATGCCGTTGGAGAAGGCGAGCCGGTCGCCGCGGGTGTGGAGCTGGCGCGGCAGGTAGCGGTCCTGGGCGAGGATCGAGCCGAGGAGCGGGAAGCCGTTGTACGCGGTATTGGCCGCCAGGAAGAGCACGAGGGCGGTGGCCGCGGCGAGGATGATGAAGAGGAACGACCCGTCGCCGAAGACGGCGGCCGCCACCTGGGAGATCACCGGGTCCTGGACGAAGCTCGAACCGACGGCGACGCCGTTGTGGATCAGGTCCGTCGCCGGGTTCTCCGCCATCTTCACATCGGTGGCCATGGCCAGGGCGATGATGCCGCAGAACATGGTGACGGCCAGCAGCCCCATCATCGCGAGGGTGGTCGCGGCGTTCTTGCTCTTCGGCTTGCGGAAGGCGGGGACGCCGTTGCTGATCGCCTCGACACCGGTCAGCGCCGCACAGCCGGAGGAGAACGCCCGCAGCAGCAGGAAGACGAGGGCGAAGCCGGCCAGACCCTGATGCTCGGGCCTGATCTCGTAGTCCGAGGTCGGGGCGTGCATGGTCTCGCCGAGGACGAGACCGCGGAACGCACCCCAGGCGATCATGACGAAGACGCCCGCCACGAAGAGATAGGTGGGAATGGCGAAGAGCTTGCCGGACTCCTTGACGCCCCGCAGGTTCATCAGCGTCAGCAGCACGATGGCCCCGATCGCGCAGAGCGTCTTGTGCTCGACGACGAACGGGATCGCGGAGCCGAGGTTCTCCACACCGGAGGCGATCGACACGGCGACGGTCAGGACGTAGTCGACCAGCAGGGCGCTGGCGACGGTCAGACCTGCCTTGGGGCCGAGGTTGGTGGTGGCCACCTCGTAGTCGCCGCCACCGCTCGGGTAGGCGTGCACGTTCTGCCGGTACGAGGCGACGACCGTGAACATCAGGACCACGACAGCGGCCGCGATCCACGGGCTGAAGCGGTACGCCGACACGCCCGCGATGGACAGCACCAGGAGAACTTCTCCTGGTGCGTACGCCACCGAGGACAGCGGGTCGGATGCGAAGACGGGGAGGGCGATGCGCTTGGGGAGGAGCGTTTCCCCCAGCTTGTCGCTGCGCAGCGCCCGGCCGATCAGGATCCGTTTGGGCACGTCGGTCAGTTTGGACACGCAGAGGATCGTAAGCGTTCCGTATCGAGGCCGCCGACGCACCACCCCCGTGGCCCCGCAATCTCCTGCACATAGCCGAGAACGCCACGGAATCCTTAACGGAATCCTTGCACTCGCCCCCTACGAGAACAGCGCACTGTAACCGTTCAGTGCCGGTTGGCCACCGAGATGGGCGTAGAGGACGGTGGCGTTCCGGTCGATCTCGCCGCGCGCCACGAGGTCGACGGTGGCTGCCATCGACTTTCCCTCGTAGACGGGGTCGGTGATCATGCCCTCGGTGCGGGCGGCCAGCCGCATGGCGTCGAGGGTGGTGTCGTCGGGGATGCCGTACGTCCCCGCGTGGTACCGCTCGTCCAGTTCGATGTCGTCGACGGTGATCTCCCGCCGCACGCCGATGAGCTGCGCGGTGGCGGCGGCGATCCTGGCGATCTGGTCGCGGGTACGCGTGGGCTCGGCGGAGGCATCGACGCCCAGGACGCGGCGGGGGCGGCCTCCCGCCTCCTCGATGGCGGCGAAGCCCGCGACCATGCCGGCCTGGGTGGAACCGGTCACCGAGCAGACGACGACGGTGTCGAAGAAGACGCCGAGCTCGCGTTCCTGCTCGGCCACCTCGTACGCCCAGCCCGCGAAGCCGAGTCCGCCGAGCGGATGGTCGGAGGCGCCGGCCGGGATGGCGTACGGACGCCCCCCGCCCTCCTCGACCTGGCGCAGTGCCTCTTCCCAGCTCTCCTTGACGCCGATGCCGAACCCTGCGCGCACCAGGCGGACATCGGCGCCCGCGAGGCGGCTGATCAGGATGTTGCCGACCTTGTCGTAGACGGCGTCGGGCCACTCCACCCAGCTCTCCTGGATGAGTACGCACTTCAGGCCCGCCCGGGCCGCGACCGCCGCCACCTGACGGGTGTGGTTGGACTGCACGCCGCCGATCGAGACGAGCGTGTCGCAGCCCTTCGCCAGGGCGTCGGCCACGAGGTATTCGAGCTTGCGGGTCTTGTTGCCGCCGTACGCGATGCCGGAGTTGCAGTCCTCGCGTTTGGCCCAGACCGCCGCGCCGCCGAGGTGAGCAGTGAGGCGGTCGAGGCGGTGCACGGGCGAGGGGCCGAAGAGGAGCGGATAGCGGGCGTACGAGGAGAGGGAGGCGGAGGAGGCGGAGGTGGTCATGGGGCTCCTGACGTCATGGGGTGGCGGGTTCGGCGGGCTTCTGCGGTTCCGGTGGTTTCTGTGGTCGGCCGGTCGGCCGGTCAGGGCGCGTCGGCCGATGTCTCGTCGGCGGGTTCGTCGTCGGCGGGTTCGTCAGCCAGCTCTTCGAGGACACGCCAGATCTCCGCGGTGATCCGGGCGGCGGCATCCGCATCGCGCGCCGCGCACGCCTCGATCAGCCGGTCGTGCAGTCCGGCCGAGCCGTGCGCAGCGCTCTCCGTGCCGAACTGCCGCCATTCCAGGCGCCGGATCAGCGGCGTGTAACGCTCGACGGTGGCGGCGACGGCGCGGTTGCCGCAGGCGGTGACGAGGACGTCGTGCAGCTCGTCGTCGGCGCGCAGCGCGCCCGCGACGTCACCGCCCCGGGTCGCGGCCCGGAAGCGGTCGTTCGCCGAGCGCATCGCCGTGATGTCCGCGTCGGTGAGCAGGGGTACGGCGGTGCGGGCGGCCAGTTCCTGCATGGCGCGTACGACGGCGGCGGCGTCGCGTACGTCGCGCGGGACGAGCTGCGTCACCCGCGTATAGCTCTGCGGTTTGCTCTCGACGAGACCTTCGCCGGTGAGCCGGGACAGGGCGTCGCGGACCGGGGCACGGGAGAGTCCGAGCCGTTCGGCGAGGTCGGCGTCGCGCACGGACGCGCCGGGTGGGATGTCGCCACGGACGATGGCGTCGCGGATGGCCCCGTACGCGGTGTCCCGCAGCAGAGTCCGTTGGACGGGCCGGAGAGTCTCCATGAACTGACATGTTAGATGTCTGTGAGCTCCCGGCTCAAGGGTCCGGACCCCGGGCCCGATGTCATGTGCTGTGCACACGGTCGGCGCCCGGCGACGGGCGCCGACCCCCGGCGTTCCGCTTTACCACCCCTTTGCAGGTACCGCCGCGGTGAAAGCACACTCGAATGAGGCGACGCGTCCGTGGCCGCATAAGCTCATCCCGGGCAACGCCGAAAAACGTTGCCCCGTTGTTTGCCCGGCAAGCTGAGGAAAGAGTGTGAGCAGGGTGTTTTCGCAGGTCAGCCGGACGACCAGGACTGCGAGGTAGGCGCAAGGTGCACATCGTCATCATGGGCTGCGGGCGAGTAGGAGCCGCTCTCGCGCAGACCCTGGAACAGCAGGGGCACACAGTCGCCGTGATCGACCAGGACCCCACGGCGTTCCGGCGCCTCGGGTCCGGATTCGGCGGACGGCGGGTCACCGGCGTCGGTTTCGACCAGGACACCCTCCGTGAGGCGGGGATCGAGGAAGCCGGTGCGTTCGCCGCGGTGAGCAGCGGCGACAACTCGAACATCATCGCCGCCCGGGTGGCCCGCGAGATGTTCGGCATCGAGAATGTCGCGGCGCGGATCTACGACCCGCGGCGTGCCGAGGTCTACCAGCGGCTCGGCATCCCCACGGTCGCCACCGTGCGCTGGACCGCGGACCAGATGCTGCGGCGGCTGCTGCCGTCGGGTGCCGAGCCCCTGTGGCGCGACCCGAGCGGTGGTGTTCAGCTCGCCGAGGTGCACACCACGCCGTCGTGGATCGGGCACAAGATCAGCACGCTGCAGGAGGAGACGGGCGTCCGCGTGGCATTCCTCACCCGACTGGGCGAAGCCATCTTGCCTTCGTCGCAGACGGTGCTGCAGGAGGGCGATCTCGTCCACGTGATGATGCGTACGGACGAGATCGCGAAGGTCGAGGCGGCCTTCGCCGAGGGTCCTGAGGAGGGCGGTCACTGATGCGTGTCGCGATTGCCGGGGCCGGCGCGGTGGGCCGTTCCATCGCGGGCGAGCTGCTGGAGAACGGCCACGAGGTGCTGCTCGTGGACAAGGCGCCGACCGCCATCTCGGTGGAGCGGGTGCCGATGGCCGAGTGGCTGCTCGCGGACGCCTGCGAGATCACCTCGCTGGACGAGGCGGCGCTCCAACGGTGCAATGTCGTGATCGCCGCGACCGGCGACGACAAGGTGAACCTGGTCGTCTCGCTGCTCGCCAAGACGGAGTACGGCGTGCCACGGGTCGTCGCCCGGGTCAACAACCCGAAGAACGAGTGGTTGTTCAACGAGTCGTGGGGCGTCGATGTCGCGGTCTCCACGCCGCGTCTGATGTCCGCGCTGGTCGAGGAGGCGGTGAGCGTCGGCGATCTGGTCCGGCTGCTGCGCTTCAGCCACGGCGACGCCAACCTGGTCGAGCTGACGCTGCCCCCGGAGTCGGCACTCGCCGGTACTCAGGTCGGCGATGTGGCGTGGCCGGAGGACACCTCGCTGGTCACCATCATCCGTGGTACGCGGGTGCTGACGCCGAGCTCCGAGGAGACGCTGGAGGCCGGTGACGAGCTGCTGTTCGTGGCCGCCCAGGCGCGCGAGGAGCAGCTGGAGGACCTCCTCTCGGTGCGCCGCGAGATCAGCGGCGGCTGACGGCAGCCGTCCCGTATTCCTGTATGCCGAAGGGGCCCAGAACCGTGAGTGACGGTTCCGGGCCCCTTCGGCTGTCGCGGGCCGGTCAGACCTCGTGCTGACGGACGGCCGCGGCGGCTTCCGCCTTGCGGGCCTTCTCGGCCTCCTCCTCCGCCTCCATCTCGGCGAAGACGTCGATCGGCGGCGGCGCCTTTGCGAGGAAGACCCAGGTCAGATATACCGCGAGCAGGAACGGCGGGATCTTCAGGGCGACCAGGACCCAGCCGAGCTGCGCGGTGTCGGCCCACCAGTAGAGCGGGAAGAGGATCGCGCACTTCGCGAGCAGGATCAGTCCCCAGGCCCAGCTGGCCTTGGCGTACGCCTTCTTGCGGCCGGGGTTCCTGGTACGCCAGGAGAGGTTCTCCTTGAAGACCGGGCCCAGTATCAGGCCGATCAGCGGCACCCCCGCGAGAGTCGTGACGAGGTACGCGAGGGCCAGGCCCAGGGTGTAGAGCATCCCGGGCAGGTAGAAGTCCTTGGCGTTGCCCGTCATCATCGCGAAGACCACACCGAAGGCGACGCCGAAGACCCCGCTGAAGGCGTGCTTGACGGTGTCCCTGCGGATCAGCCGTACGACGACGAGGACCAGGGAGACGACGAGCGCCGCGATGGCCGATACGTGCAGGTTCTTGTCGATGGTGAAGATCGTGACGAAGAGCAGCCCGGGAAGGACTGTCTCCACCATCCCCCGGATGCCGCCGAACGCCTCGAAGAGGGCGGCTTCGGTGACCGCCTTGGCGTCGGCCTCCTGCTGGGCGGTCGGGTTGGTGCGGTCCGTGTCGGACGTCGGCTTGTCGAGAGACGTCACCGGCTACTCCTTGCCGAGCGGTCGGAGTTCGTATTTGGGGTTGAACAGCACCCGGCGCCCGTGACTCATGGCGATCCGGCCCGAGGCGATGAGCTTGCGGCCCGGCTCGATGCCCACGATGGAGCGGCGGCCCAGCCAGACCACGTCGAGCGGTGCGGTGCCGTCGAAGAGCTCCGCCTCCAGGGCGGGCACTCCGGCGCGCGGCCGCAGGGTGACGGTCCGCAACGTACCAGTCACCTTGACGATCTGGCGGTCGGTGCAGTCGGAGATCCGCGTGCAACCCGATGCCTGCGAGTCCTCCTGCAGCTCCTCCGACTCCAGGTCCTGCTGGGAGCTGGACAGCCGGTCGAGCATCCGGCGGAAACGGCCGGACGGCCTCTCCGCCTTCTCGGGACGTGGAACAGCACTCATACCCGAAGGGTACCGGGCCACGGCGGTCCGGGCGGATGTCCGCTCTCTCACTCGAACGGGCTATCCGGTACGGCCCGTTCTTGACGTTCGTCCGGTACGCGCGGGGCGCCGACCGCCGTCGATCCGGTGCGCTCGGGCATCAGCCGCGTTCGAAGCGGTAGCCCATGCCCGGCTCGGTGACGAAGTGCCGGGGGTGCGAGGGATCCGCCTCCAGCTTGCGTCGGAGCTGTGCCATGTAGACCCGCAGATAGTTGGTCTCGGTTCCGTAGGAGGGCCCCCACACCTCCTGCAGCAGCTGCTTCTGGCTGACCAGCCGGCCGCTGTTGCGGACCAGGACCTCCAGCAGATGCCACTCGGTCGGGGTGAGCCGCACGTCGCGTCCCTCGCGGTGGACCTTCTTCGCCGCCAGGTCGACGGTGAACCCCTCGGTCTCGACCATCACGACGTCGTCGGCGCCGTCCTGGCCGACCGGCTCGGCCCGCCGTACCGAGGCACGCAGCCGGGCCAGCAGCTCGTCCATGCCGAACGGCTTGGTGACGTAGTCGTCGGCCCCGGCGTCCAGCGCCTCGACCTTCTCGTCGGAGGTGTGGCGGGCGGAGAGCACCAGGATCGGCACCCGGGTCCAGCCGCGCAGCCCCTTGATCACCTCGACGCCGTCCATGTCCGGCAGCCCGAGGTCGAGGACGACGACATCGGGGTGACGTGCGGCGGCCAGCTGCAGGGCGGTCGCACCGTCGGGCGCGGCGTCCACCTCGTACTTGCGCGCCTTCAGGTTGATCACGAGGGCGCGTACGATCTGCGGCTCGTCGTCGACCACAAGCACCCGGGTCATCGCGGACCTGCCTTTCTGCTGTACGGAACTGCTGACTGAGGCGGTACGGACATCATGAGGCGACCTGCGCCGGCAGGTCGGGGCCGACCGGAACGTATCCCGACACCGCCTTGAGCGTCAGGACCATGGTCATGCCACCGCCGGGGGTGTCCTCGGCTCCGAGGGTGCCGCCCATGGACTCCACGAAGCCGCGGGCGACGGCCAGACCGAGGCCGACCCCGGCGCCGCGCGGGGCGTCGCCGTAACGCTGGAACGGCTCGAAGATCCGCTCCTTGCCCTCGTCGGGGACGCCGGGCCCGCGGTCGGCGACCCGTAGCTCGACCCGGGAGCCCAGCGCACTGGCGGCCACCGTGACGCGTTCCCCGTCGGGGCTGTACTTGACGGCGTTCTCGACGATGTTGGCGACGGCCCGCTCCAGCAGTCCCGGGTCGACGGCGACCATCGGCAGCGACTCCGGGATGTCTAGGTCGACGCTGTCCTCCGGTACGCCTCCGAGCGCCATCGGGACCACCTCGTCGAGGTCGATCTCGCGGATCAGCGGGGTGACGGTGCCGGTCTGCAGCCGGGACATGTCGAGGAGATTGCCGACCAGGTGGTCGAGGCGGTCGGCGCCGGCCTCGATGCCTTCCAGGAGCTCCGCCCGGTCCTCGTCGGACCAGGCGACGTCGTCGGAGCGCAGTGAGCTGACGGCGGCCTTGATGGCGGCCAGCGGGGTCCGCAGGTCATGGCTGACGGCGGCCAGCAGCGCGGTCCGTATCCGGTTGCCCTCGGCGAGCCGGCGGGCCTCCTCCGCCTCCCCGATCAGTCGCTGCCGGTCGAGTACGACGGCGGCCTGAGCGGCGAACGCGCCGAGCACGCGACGGTCCTCGGCGGGCAGCACCCGGCCGGACAGCGCGAGCGCCATGTGGTCGCCCACGGGCATGTCCACATCGGCGTCCTCGGGACGGGCGACCGGCCCGGGGCCGACGCTGCCCGCACAGGTCCACGGGTCGACGTCGCTCTTCCGCTCCAGCAGCGCCACGGACTCCATCGCGAAGGTCTCGCGGACCCGCTCCAGCAGGGCGTCCAGCGTCGTCTCACCGCGCAGGACGCTGCCCGCGAGGAACGAGAGGATCTCGGACTCGGCACGCAGCCGGGCCGCCTGATGGGTACGGCGGGCCGCCAGATCGACGACGGAGGCCACCGCCACCGCGACCGCGAAGAAGATCACGATGGCGACGAAGTTCCTCGGATCCTGAACCGTCAGGGTGTGGGTCGGTGGGGTGAACCAGTAGTTCAGCAGCAGGGAGCCGACGGCCGCCGAGGCGAGGGCGGGCAGCAGCCCGCCGATCAGGGCTGCGGCAACGGTCAGGAAGAGGAAGAGCAGGACGTCGTTGGCGAGCCCCGGGCCGTCCTTCAGGCCGGTGAGCAGCACCGTGAGGAGGGCGGGGCCGCCGACCCCGACCAGCCAGCCCCAGACGATCCGGGCCCGACCCAGCCGGGCGCCGCGGGCGATCGGCAGTCCGCGGCCCTTGGCGACCTCTTCGTGCGTGACGATGTGGACGTCGAGGTCGGGGCCGGACTCGCGGGCGACGGTGGCTCCGACGCCGGGTCCGTAGATGTACTGCCAGGCCTTGCGGCGGCTGGAGCCGAGCACGATCTGGGTGGCGTTGACACCGCGGGCGAATTCGAGGAGCGCCGAGGGTATGTCGTCGCCGATGACGTGGTGGAACGTACCGCCGAGGTCCTCGACGAGGGTGCGCTGGACGGTGAGTTCCTTGGGCGAGGCGGAGGTCAGTCCGTCGCTGCGGGCGATGTAGACGGCGAGGATCTCGCTGCCGGAGCCCTTGGCGGCCATGCGGGATGCGCGGCGGATCAGCGTACGGCCCTCGGGGCCGCCGGTGAGTCCGACGACGATGCGTTCACGGGCCTGCCAGGTGGAGCGGATGTTGTGTTCGCCGCGGTACTCCTGGAGGTATTCGTCGACCCGGTCGGCGACCCAGAGGAGGGCGAGCTCACGCAGGGCGGTGAGGTTGCCCGGGCGGAAGTAGTTGGACAGGGACGCGTCGATCCGGTCCGGCTTGTAGATGTTGCCGTGGGCCATCCGGCGGCGCAGCGCCTGCGGCGACATGTCGACCAGTTCGAGCTGGTCGGCGCGGCGGACGACCTCGTCGGGGACGGTCTCGCGCTGCCGTACGCCCGTTATCGACTCGACGACGTCTCCGAGCGACTCCAGATGCTGGATGTTGACGGTGGAGATGACGTCGATGCCGGCCTGGAGGAGTTCCTCGACGTCCTGCCAGCGCTTGGCGTTGCGCGAGCCCGGCACATTGGTGTGGGCCAGTTCGTCCACCAGGGCGACGGCCGGGGCGCGTTCCAGGACCGCGTCGACGTCCATCTCCGTGAAGACGGCGGACCGGTACTCGATCTCGCGGCGCCGGATCTGTTCCAGGCCGTGCAGCATGACCTCGGTGCGCGGCCGGTCGTGGTGCTCCACGAACGCCACGACGCAGTCGGTGCCCCGCTCCACCCTGCGATGGGCCTCGGAGAGCATCGCGTACGTCTTGCCGACGCCCGGTGCCGCACCCAGGTAGATCCGAAGCTTGCCGCGTGCCATGGCCCCATTGTCTTTCAGAACGGCTGCGGCCGGTGCGGCAGCCGAACTCGAAGCTACCCCGAGCATTTACGACAAATGGGACAGACGGTCGGGCAGAGGACCGAATTGACAGAATTCTGATGCGCCGAGCCAGGCCGATCGCCCATATTCCGAAAATGGGCGACACGAGGTGCCCGGGGCGAACCCGGGCACCCCTCTCCCCCGCCCCTACGCGTACTCGGCGATATGCCCGTCGCTGAGCTCCAGCACCCGGTCCGCCAGCCCCAGCAGCTGCGCATCGTGCGTCGCCACCAGCGCGGTCACCCCCTCGCTCCGCACCACCGCGCGCAACAGCTCCATCACGGCGAGCCCCGTCTCCGCGTCGAGCTGCCCCGTCGGTTCGTCCGCGATCAGCAGTGCGGGCCGGTTGGCGAGCGCGCGGGCGATGGCGACGCGCTGCTGCTGGCCGCCCGAGAGCTCGCCGGGCCGCTGCGCACTGTGGTCGCCGAGCCCGACCAGGGAGAGCAGCAGCGCCACCCGGTCCTCCCGCTCGCGCGGATCCGCCTTGCGAAGCCGCATCGGTACGCCGACGTTCTCCGCGGCGGTCAGGATCGGGATCAGGCCGAACGACTGGAAGATGAAGCCGATCCGGTCCCGGCGCAGCTCCAGCAGCCCGTTCTCGCCGAGCTCGGAGAGGTCCGTGCCGTCGACGGTGATCCGGCCGCGGTCGGGACTGTCGAGGCCGCCGACCAGGTTCAGCAGGGTTGTCTTGCCGGAGCCGGAACGCCCCTTGAGTGCGACGAGCTCGCCACGCGGCACGTCGAAGGAGACCCCGCGCAGCGCGTGGACGGCGCCCGCGCCGGTTCCGTACGAGCGGTGCAGGTCCTCGACGCGGACCATCGGCCCGCGGGCCGATTCCTCGGCGACGGCCGTGCCGCCCTGCCCGCCCGTGCTCTTCGTGCCGGTGCTGTCGGTCATGCGCTCCCCCATGCGTGGTCGGTCCCCGTCGGCCGACAGTATGTGCATGAGGCAGACGGCCGGGCAATGGCCGAGGCCCCTTCGTCGGCGGATGTGCCTGGGCGCCGTGGTCCCTGTTATAGGGACC
>NZ_JBHVFU010000058.1:0-46806 GCF_042801455.1 Streptomyces sp. NPDC057565
TACCGCTTCATGTACTTGCTTCCCACCTGGTGCTACTTCCTCTGGAACCTCAGGTCCCAGTCTCCAGGTGTCCACGATCAAGGGGAAGGTTCATCAAGGACGGAGGCAGCGACTTCGCCAACTGCGAGACGTGCGGCGGCGACGCCGTCGTCGGCGTGCGCACGGCCGCCTCCCCCGATACGGACTCCTACATCTGCTTCAGCTGCGGCGCTGACTGCGACGGGATCTGCGGGTACTGCGGGAGCGGGGGGCACCTCGTCATGGAGGACATGTGCGACAACTGCTACGAGATACGTCTCGCAAAGTTCTGACTCGCGGTCCTGCCGTGAGTAGCCAGCAAATCCCAGATCAGCGCCCGTGGGCTGCCATTCGACTGGTACGAGAGGAATCGCAGTGAGTAGCGGATACAGCCCCCAGGGATACCGGCTGGAGCCGACTACGGCTCCCCCTGCGCCCTCGCCGATCTCGCTGCCCCCGGCACACGGCGAGAATCGGCCCTTCCTCAGCAGGCGGTCGGGCGGTCACCATCAACGGTGCGATCGTCGGCCTCGTCCGCGACGACCGCGACCTGATCGAATTCCTGAGGTGGGCTGGCCTCGACGACGCTTGGGACATTCTCAACGACCCGCACTGGATCGAATGGCGCGGCGGACGGGCCCACCGGTACGAAGCGGCGTAAGAGCGGGCATACCCCGACCCTCCCGCGGGGCGTTCGGGAGGGGCGGCGGGCCGCGCCAAGTACGCAGCTCCTGGCGGGACCCCGAGCGGGGGCCTCGGCCTGGGGGCTTCGGGGATCCCGCGCGATCAACGATGCACCTGTTTCGGCCACTGGGGTAGAGGTCTGACCGGAAAAAGCTGGCTGGTGAGCTCAGTACTGTCCCGTCGCCCGGGTTTCCGCAGTGACCTGGTCGCGGAACTCGGGACAGCCAGGAGTCTTCCGTGCTGGCGAACCGACCGCCGGGGGTGTGCAATTCACGGTTCTTCGGGCCGATTTCCCAGGTCACTGTCTCGAACCAGCGCTTGGCGCCCCGGCGGCGCTTGGTCACCACGACCTCGACGGCGCGGTCTTCCAGAATCCGGTGACTGGCAGGAAGCTCCTTGATCGTCTCGCCATTGCGTTCGGTGACCGCGGCCAGCAACACCATCAGGGGGACCAGGTCGTTCCAGACGCGACTCCGATTCCCTCGACGCCGCGACCCGCGTGGCCGCCGTCACCAGGCCGAGCGAGCAGATCGAACTGTCCACGGTGTTCGTCGCCCCTCAGCGCGAAGACCCAGGAATGCACGCTCCTGGAGAACAAAGTCAAGGCCGCCCACACCGCGATCGCCGCCCACTTTCACGACAACGAAGGGCTACGGCAGCAGCTCGACAAGACCACCACAACCGTGATCACGCCCATCCGCCCCCGCGGCCCCGGCAGCGGCAGTGACCGACTATGGCCTCAGCAGACCGATCAACATTTCTCGGGGATGTGTCACTTGAGGACGTCTTCAAATACTTTGCGGTACTCGGCGGTGTGTTCGTGCTCACGCCAGGACCAGGCGATGCGATACGAGATCTGCTGGGCAGTGGCTTCGACGGCCTTGGAGCCGGCCTGCACCTCCGCCCAGAAACGGGCATTGCAGGCCTGCCGTTCCAGCATCGCGTCGACGAGCACAGCCCGCTCAGTACCAGCCAGGCCATAGGCGTCGGCCAGCACGCGCACCTGAGTCGCCTGAGCGTCCACGGAGGGAGCCCCGGCCTTCGAGGAAACACACCACAGCCAGGACATATAACCGACATCCTCCAGCGGACTGCCCGGCGCAGCCATGTCGAAGTCGATGAAGGCGACCGGGATCTTGTCCTGAAAGACGGCGTTGTTCGGCCCCAGGTCGTGGTGGCACACCACCTGATGCTGACCAGCAAGATCACTGCCCCGGGTGGCCTCATGCATGGCACGCGCCAGGACACCGGCCGCAGCAACCTGCGCGTCGGTCAACGGCCGGAACTTGGCCGGGACCCAGCCCGGCACATAGCTGAAGGTGTCCCGGCCTTCCTGATCCCGACCGAGATATCGCGGGGCCCCCGTGAATCCTCGACTCTCCAACAGACCAAGCAGGGAGGCGACGAACGGAGAGGCAGCCGAGGCCGGTCTCCGGACCGTGTCACCGATACGGACGACGCCGTGGGTGATGCGGCCTCCCGTCAACGGGACGGCCTCATCAGAAATCTCGGGCATACCACTCGTTCCTTACGTAGTCCATGAAACGGCGGCCGCATCGACCGTTGCCTCGGCAGGTCGCCCACGCGCGATGGGGACTCGCGTCTCGAAGCGATTGCTCCAGCTGTGTCAGGCGGCTGCTGAGGCGTGATGTTCCCTGGGGCTTCGCGAGCGACAGCACTTCCCAGGTCCAGCGCTTGGCTCGTGATCGACAGACGCGGCCGGTTTCCGCGGGGTGGGTCCGGCCGGTTCGTCCCCGGCGTCGGCTTCGGTCAGGCGGAGCTGCAGTGTCATGACTGCGTGGTCGGACAGGCCGCTCTCGCGGGGTTCCTGGTGGTAGTCGCAGGCGGTGACCTGGGCGGCATGGGAGCAGGTGACGTAGATGTGGTCGAAGCGGAAGCCGTTGCCGCTACAGCCGTACCAGGAGTGGGCGGCTTCGTCGCGGTGCAGATGACGGAAGGCGTCGGCGAGGCCAGCGGCCAGGAAGGAGTCGTAGAAGCCGTGCGGTAGGTGTTCAGAGCAGGACGGACGGGAGGGTGTCAGGTGTTGAGGACGGTGAAGGCGACGGAGGGGAAGCGGCGGCCGTTGACCTGGAGGGCGAGGGAGTAGGAGCCCGGTGAGACCTTCCACCGTGCGGTCGAGCGCAGCGGGTGCGCCTTGGCGAGCCGCAGTTCCTGGCCTGGCTCTGCTGTGGCGCGGCGTAGGAAGGAGACCTTCTCGCGCGGCTGGCCGTTCTGCCCCGCGGTGGCGATCACGATCATCACGTGGACTGGTGCCGTGGTGGTGGCGGTGAGAGAGGCGGAGAAGTTCAGGGCGTCGCCGTCGCGGAGTTCGGTGCGCTCCAGGGTGAGGGGGGTGAGCGCGATGGGCGCGTCGTGGGCGTAGCCGAGGATGGCGTAGGCGGGCGGCCAGCCCTTCTTCAGCCAGTTGCGCAGGGAGCCCCGGGCGATGAAGGCGAAGTGCTCGTCTGCGAGTCGGCCCGACTGCTTCCACCGCTGAAGGGTGGTCAGCACGAGGTCGGGCTGGCTGGCGGCGATGTCGCTGAGGTGGTTGGCGACGGAGGTGCGGACATAGAGGTGAGTGTCGTCGTAGAGCTGCTCGAGGACGGGCAGTGCCGCATCGACGGGTAGCTGGATTCGTGGGGCCCACGGCAGCAGGGGTCGGGTGGCCTCGCTCGCCAGTCTGCGTACCCGGAAGTCCTCGTCGCGGGTCCACGCGCCGACCGCCTTCATTGTCTCGTCGGGGAAGTCGGCGAGAAAGTGCCGCACCGGGAGCTCGGCGGAGAAGTATCCGGTCATGCGCGCA
Source organism: Streptomyces sp. NPDC057565 (assembly GCF_042801455.1). Lineage (NCBI taxonomy): Bacteria > Bacillati > Actinomycetota > Actinomycetes > Kitasatosporales > Streptomycetaceae > Streptomyces > Streptomyces sp. NPDC057565. Next base: position 3,506 of record NZ_JBHVFU010000058.1, read on the forward strand.
AGCGCTGCGAGCGCCTGATCCAGGTGCTCAGCGGTACGCAGGTAGCGGGAGACGTAGTCGGAGTGGGGCGAGTAGAGGTGCAGGCCGAAGTCGTTGGTCACGCCGGCGGCCTCGGGCGTTGGCGGGAGGGAGCGCAGCAGGATGTTGAGCGCGTCGGGGCCGGTGACCGGAAGGTGGGCGTGCAGGCCCTCGCTGGTGCGGGCGATCCGGGCGCTGAGCTCCAGCCGGGGAAGGTCGGCCGTCACCGACTTCACGAAGCTGTTGGCGTCGAACTCGGGGCAGGCCGAATGGACTTCGCGGCCGATACGTTCGATGCGCTCGGCGTTGAGGGCGGTCTCTTTCAGGGGAACTTTCACGGTCATGGGCAAACCCTAGGGCTGGCTACGGGGCCGACGTCGTGTTCTCGCCGCGGGTTATCGGGCGGTGTGAACACGAGGTTTTCGGCTATCGGACGGCGGCGCGGTACAGCAGCCGGCGGTGGCGGGAGCTGTCACAAGGGGAGGCGGTGTGGAGGGTGGCGAGGTTGTCCCACACGACCAGGTCACCCTGGCTCCAGCGGTGGCTGTAGACGTACGGCGCGCTGATCGTGTGCTCCAGCAGCTCGTCGAGCAGGGTGCAGCTCTCCTTCTCGGAGTGTCCGGTGATGCCGCTGATCACCATGGAGCCGAGCAGCAGCGACCGAGCGCCGGTGACGGGGTGGGTCAGGACGAGCGGGTGCTCGACCCCTGGATGGTCGGCCAGGCTTCCGGCCGCGATCGACGACTGGCCGCCGCTGGCCTCGCTCTGCAGGACGCCGAGCTGCTCGATGGAGTGCACGGCGCGCATCCCCTCGATCCGCTGCCGCATCGCCGTGGGCAGGCCGGAGTAGGCGCGGGTCGCGTCGGCGAAGCGGGTCTCGCCGCCCTGGCCGGGGGTGATGACCGAGTACAGCAGGGTCGCCGAGGTCAGCTCCGACTTGAAGCTGTTGTCGGCATGCCACTCCTCCTCGTTGTCCCCGTCGTAGATGCCGACGTGCTCGCCGTCCTCGACGATGTTGCTGATGACGGTCAGGCCGGGAAAGCCGCCGACGGCGTACCGGCGGTCGACGCTGGTGTCCACCGTTCCGAAGCAGGAGGCGACGGTCAGGAGATCGGCGTGGGTCAGATGCTGGCGGGGCACGATCAGCATCCGATGGTGATGCAGGGCTAGCGCCAGCTGGGGCGCGAGGTCTTTGGCTTCGGTCGCGAGGTTGCAGTCGACGACGGCCCCGAAGCCGCTGTCGTCGAGCGGGCGCAGCGACAAGGACATGGCGGCTCCATTCCAGACGGTGGTGTCAGCGGTCAGAACTGGGGGGACTGCTGGAAGACGGTGATGTCCTTGATGCCGGAGGCGGCCATGCACAGCCGCTCGATGCCGATGCCGAGTCCGACGCTACGGGCCGGCACGCGCCCGGCGTCGATCGCCTTCCACGCCAGGGCCTGCTCGTCGTCGTACAGGTCCACCGCGCGAGCTCGTTCGACGAACGCGGTCCGGTCGGGCTCGTCCTCGTAGCCGTGCACGACCTCGATGCCGTCGACCAGGAGCTCGAAGCGGTTGAGGACGGCGGCCGTGCCGGGCGCGAGGCGGGCGCACGGCTCGTCCCCGCCGACCGGGTACTCGGTCAGGAACAGCGCGGCGCCGGTGCTCTGGGCCTCCAGCTCGCGCTCCACGAACTGCCCGAGCACCGTCTTGAACGGCACGTCGCCCCCCATGTTCAGGTGTGCGGCCATCTGCGCAGGCAGGTCGCCGAGAGGTTCGCGGCGCAGGTCGATGCCGAACTGGTCGCGGATGTGGCCAGCGACGGAGACCCGCTGGGGGGTGTAGCGGATGTGCGGGCCGATCAGCTTCTCGCCGAGCGCGATGAGGAACTCAAAGTTCTCGTTGGCGGCGTAGAGGTCGAGCATCTGGAACTCGGGCGCGTGCAGCTCGTCCGGCTTCTCGGGCCGAAAGCACGGACCGATCTCGAAGACCCGCCGGTGGTGCTCCAGGTTCACCCGCAGGGCCGGGCCGATCATCGCCCGCAGGAACCGCCCGCCGTCATGGTCCACCGGGAGACGGCGTCCCGGGCCGAGGTCGGCCCTCCGCATCGTCGGGGTGGCCACCTCGACGAAGGTCTCTGCGCGGAGCGTGTCCCGCAGGCTGAACAGCAGGTCGGACTTCATGACGACGGGGTTGAGCACAGATGCTCCTCAAGGTCGTTGTTTCCGCCGGAAGTTGGAAGGAAGCCGGGCCCACGGCGATCTCGTGCGCGGCTCCTCGGCGGGGCCACAAACTAGCCGCGCCCACGCGAGCAGCAGAAGCCCTCCCACCGGCCCCGCTGGGTCCAACGGGCCTGATATGCCGCCCATTCAGGACCAGACTTCGGCGTTTTCGCAGCTCACCCAGTATGTGCGCGCAACGGGCACGCAACGGTCCAGTGCAAACGGCGCAACGCCCAGAGCCGTTGCGGCCCTCTTCGGCGCAGCCCTAGCGTGACTGGCCAAGCGCCCGGCGCGACCGCGCCACGCAACGCTCCTCCACGGATGGGCAGGACGCGCTCCGGCGCGGCCTTCTCCACCGGCGTGCGCCTGCGCCCACGGCGTGCCGAGCCGATGGTTCAGCACCTCACCGGAACCGCTGCCCGGCAGCTCCACAGCCCGATCACCCGGAATCGCGGATCACCCGCGACCGAAGAGGGAGAACTCGATGACCGCTACCGCCGGAATGACCCTGGACACTGGCGTGAAGGCCGGGATGCGCCCGGATGCCGCCGACCTGAAGCTCGGGATGCGCCCCGACGCCCCCGCGCTGAAGGCCGGGATGCGCCCGGATGCCGCCGACCTGAAGCTCGGGATGCGCCCCGACGCCCCCGCGCTGAAGGCCGGGATGCGCCCCGACGCCCCCGCGCTGAAGGCCGGGATGCGCCCCGACGCCCCCGCGCTGAAGGCCGGGATGCGCCCCGACAGCGCCCTCATCGCCGCCTGACCTGCGGCTGAAGCACCCTCTGTCGTGCTCCGGCGCGCTCGCCCACGGCGGGTCGCCAGTGTTGCTGCCCGCCCGCGGGCGCGCCGGAGCCCGACCCACCCCACCCGCACCGCATCGACTGGAGGACCTGATGGGCAGCCCCGCCGCCAGCAGGACCCGCAACGGCACCGGTGCCTCCGGCCCCGTGCGCAAGGCTCTCGGGCAGCAGCTCATCACCGACCTGGAGAAGCTCTGCGGACGCCCGACCATCGGCCTTTGGGACGTCACTTGGGACCTCCTCGCGATCGCCGTCGCAGCGATCGCCGGCCACCTCATCGGCCACGTCGTCGGCCCACTGCTCGCCGTCTGCTACATCGGGGTGCGCCAGCGCCACCTGTCCAACCTCGGGCACGAGTGCGTGCACTCCAAGCTCATGGCCACCCGCCGCGGCAACCGGTTCATCGGCTACATCCTGACCGGCCTGCTCGGCGAGGGCTTCGAGCCCTACCGCAGCAGCCACTACGTCCACCACGCCAAGCTCGGCTCCGACGACGACCCGATGTTCCAGTCCTACCGCGCCGGCGACATCCGCGCCGCGGGCCAGGCGCCCAGCCGCCGCTCCTTCGTCCTGCGGGTCATCGTGCGCAACGCCCTGTGGCGGCTGCCGAAGACCGCTGTGTTGACCCTGGTCACCCGCGCACCGGGGGAGACCTGGCGGGCCCTCGCCGCCCGGGCGGTGCTGTGGGCAGGCGTCGTTGCCGCGCTGTGGCCCGTGGACGGTGTTCCGTACCTCCTGCTCTACTGGCTGCTCCCCCTCGTTCTGGTGCGGCCCGTCGTCACCTGGATCACCGATCTCGGCAACCACGCCGGGCTGATCGAGAACGACGACGTCCTCCTGCAGACCCGGGGCTGGACCTCCCACTGGCTCACCCGGCACCTGCTCGGCGGCCACCTCGACGACATGTTCCACCCCATCCACCACTGGTGCCCGCAGATCCCCTGGCGGCGCCTGCCCGAGGCCCGCGCCCTCACCGCGCAGCGCCTGTCGCGCTTCGGCGAAGTGCCCTGGTGCTCCGGCTACTTCTTCCGCCGGCGCTCCACCCCCGACCAGCCGTGCGTGATCGAGGACATCATCGCCCGTCTCGCCACCCCCGGCGCCGCCTGCACCCCGCACCGGCACGCCTCGGCCGCCTGACCTCGCCCCGAACCCGCCCACCGAACCCCGTACGGCACCGACCCTCCCGGCACGCACCCGCGCGCCAGGACAGGGCCGTGCCGTCGCCCGCCGCCGAGGAGGCGGCCCACCATGCCCCAGCCCGCTCCTGCCCCGCCGCCGGCCCTGAACAGCTTCGACGAGTTCACCCGGCTCGAAGAAGTCGTCCTCGGACGCGCCGATCACTACAACGCCCACCACACCGACACCTCATGGCGGCTGTTCTTCTACGACAACGTCGCCCCCGTCCTCGGCCGGCACACCAGCCCGTCGCAGGACGAGCTCCTGCCGATCCCCAACCAACTGGTCGACGAACTCAACGAGGACATCGCCGGGCTGGCCGACGCCCTGACCGGCTGCGGGGTGAAGGTCCTGCGGCCCGCGGCGCCGGGCAAGGACGCCGACATCCGCTCCCCCCACTGGGACGCGAGGGCTACCCCGCCGCTCAACGTCCGCGACCAGACCATCATCCTCGGCAACACCATCGTCGAGACCGCGCCCCACGTCCGCGCCAGAATCTTCGAGAACGACCTGCTCAAGCCGATCTTCTACAACTACTACAGGCCCGGGACGAACTGGCTGAGCATGCCGCGGCCCGCCCTGGCACGCGACTCCCTGGACACCGGCTACTTCACCCGCCAGGACCTGGACGTCAGCCGCGCGACCGACCGGGAGATGGCCGGTGCCATCGAGGGTCTGGGCCTGGAGATGGTCTTCGACGGCGCGCAGTGCATGCGCCTGGGCCGCGACGTCCTGGTCAACGTCGCCAACCACAACCACGAACTCGCCCTGCGGTGGCTCAAGCAGAACGTCCCCAGCCAGCGGTTCCACCGCCTGAACGCCATGGCCGACAACCACATCGACAGCGTCCTGGTCGCGCTGCGCCCCGGCCTGATGCTGCTGCGCTCCCCGGCCTACCTGAAGTACCTGCCCAAGGCCATGCAGTCCTGGGACGTGATCTACGCCCCCGAGACCGACGACAGCAACTTCCCGGACTACAGCGACCTCGGCTTCGTCATCCCCATCGGCAGCCGGTACATGGACATCAACCTCCTGTCCGTCGACGAGAACACCGTCGTCGTCAACTCCCTCTACCCGGAGCTGATCGAGGTCCTGGAGTCCCGCGGATTCACCGTCGTCCCGGTCCGCCACCGCCACCGCAGGCTCTTCGGCGGCGGCTTCCACTGCTTCACGCTCGACACCGTCCGGCGCGGCGGCCCCGAGGACTACCTCAGCTGACCATGGCGCCCCGCCACCGCACCCCCGTTCGCCCGCCCCGACGTCAGGAGATCCTTGATGGACACCACCTACACCTGGCCGCCCGACCAGGCCTTCTGGACCGGCACCTTCCCCGACAGCACCACCGGACGGACCACGCCCTTCCTGTTCAAGGGCATCATCCCCGCCACCGCGGCCGGCCCGGAAGACGTCCTGGCCGGGTTCGAGGCCATCCGCCGGGCCCATGCCGCCGACACCGACATCAAGGCGCACGCACGCGTCTACGTCGGTGAGGACCGCCGCGACGACCTCCTGCCCCAGGCGCTGACCGCCCCCACCTGGAGCGGAGGTGTGGACGCCTTTGTGCCGTGGATGCAGGACCTCGCCGATGCCGAGCGGTTCTCCCTGGTCATCAACAACCTGGAAACCGTCAGCCCCGCCCTCGCCGCTGGCCTCGGCACCTTCCTGAAGAGCCTCATCGACGGGTGGGGCCTGCCGCTGGGCGGCGCCGAACAGGTCGCCTTCGCCGGCAACTACGCTGGCACCGCCTTCGGGATCCACGAGGGCTACGAGGACGCCTTCCTCGTCCACCTCGGCCCCAACGCCAAGAACTTCTACTGCTGGCCCGCCGAGCAGTACGAGAAGCTCACCGGCGGCAAACAGCCCACCTACGGCGACTACCAGGCGCTGCTGGAGGAGGCCGAGCACTTCCTGCTGGAGCCGGGCGACGCCCTGTTCCTGCCCCGCCGGGTCTTCCACGTCGGTACCCAGGACACCTTCTCCGTCTCGGTGGCCATGCCGCTGTACACCTACCCGTACGCGCAGCTCCTGCAGAGCCGCATCATCCCGGACATCCTCGCCCGGCTGTCCGGCGACGGACCCGACGACCCGCTCAACGAGCCCTCCACGATGGCGGACACGGCCGCGGGGCCCGGCGCCGTCGCCGACCGGCTGGCCGGCGTCGGCCGCGAACTCCTGAACGTCGCCGCCGACCGCGTCCGCGGCGCGGCCCGCGAGCACGCCGAGCAGCGGTGGGCCACGCTGCTGAGCAACGGCGGCTGGGAACTCGTCGAGGGCGACCTCGCCCGTCAGGAGGCCGCGAACGCCTTCGCCCCGGAGCAGGTGACGCCGGGCGCCGAGATCGCCCTGATCGCCCCGTACCAGGTGACCACCCTCAACGGCGCCGACGTCACCCAGGTCCTGCTGCGCGGCCACCAGCCGGGCGTCGCCCTCGACGGCGCGGGGCTGGACCGGGACACCGTCGCGGCCCTCAACAGCGGCGACACCCTCGTCCTGCCCGACCACGCCGAGCTCCTCGAGGCCGTCCGCGCCCTGGGAGCCACCGGTGGCCTGCGCCTGACCCCCCGCCCCTCCGACACCAAGGACGCCGACGCATGACCCCCGACAACAGCCTCGTCCAAACCTACTTGAAGGCCCACCCCGAGACGCAGAGCGCCGTCAACGGCACCCTGCTGGGCAAGTTCTCCTCCGGCACCGCCCTGGTCACCGCACACCTGGCCCCGATGGTCGACTGGGCGTACGAGCGGATCGCCGAGAAGGTCGGCGCCGCCGACCTCAACGAGCGCCAGGCCCGGATGTACATCGAGGAGCTCTCGGTGTTCGCCCGCTACAACGCCCAGTTCCTCAAGGCGGCCGCCACTGCCGTGGAGGGCTTCTGCCCCGAGCTCGCGCACGAGCTGCGCCGCAACCACCTGGAGGAGGGCGGCGAGCGCGGCAAGGTGCCCGCACACTACGTCCTTTACACCAACGCGCTCCTGTCCGACCTCGGTCTGCTCGTCAACGGCCACGTGCCTGCCCGCGAGACCGAGACGCTGGTCGACCTCCACCAGTGGATGGTCGGCTCGCACATGCCCAGCTTCATCGCCGGCGCCTACTACGCGACCGAGGCCGTGGCGATCGCCGAGACCGAGATCCTGCGGGACATCACCAACCGTTACGGCGAGTTGACCATTCAGCGCAGCGGCAGCGAGCTGAAGAACCTGCACTACTACTACGAGCTCCACCTCGACGAGGGGCACGAGGCCGCCCAGGTCGGCGGCATGAGCGTCGAGGCCGCCCACATCGAGGGCCTGGCCAGGTTCATCAAGGAGAGTGAACTCTTCCACATCGACCTGCCCCAGGCCCTCGACGGCTGGCTGACGATCACCGAGGGGATGACACACTGGTGGGCTCAACTCGCCCACCGCGCCTCGGAGATGAACTGATGAACGCCACACCCGACATCGTCGCCGCATCCCAGGAGCGCTCCGGCGGATGCCTGTGCGGACGGATCCGCTTCACCGTCAAGGGCAAGGCCGTCTACCCGCACACGTGCAGCTGTACGCACTGCCAGAAGCTCGGCGGCGGCCCAATGATGTGGTGGGCCGGCTTCGCCCCCGAGGACGTCACCTGGGCAGGCGGCGTCGAGCCGACCTGGTTCGAGACGTTCGAGGGCGAGGCCAAGCGCGGCTTCTGCCCCCACTGCGGCAGCCGCCTCGCGGCGATCGACAGCGACGTCCCCGAGCTCGGCATCGTCGTCACGGCCCTGGACGACACCAGCGGAGACGACCTCGTCCCGGTCAACCAGTCCTTCCGCGACGACGCCGTGCACTGGCTGCCCCAGGTCCCCGACACCCAGAACAGCCCCGTCGGCTGACACCCGCGAAACCTCCGGGGGCCGACAGCCCTGACCTGCCGGCCCCCGGATCCCGCACCCTCCTGGGACCGTCTACGCCGCGTCCGGCTCGCCGTCTGACCCGTCCCGCACCCCGCCCAGGAGAACCCATCGTGCTCACCCCCCACGTCACCAGCGAATACGGCGCCCTGCGCCACGTCGCCATGCGCTACGCCGGCGACGTCACCCCCGACCTCGAAGGCCCCGACGTCCACCCCGTCCTGACGCGCCAGAAGAGCACCAGTTCCTGGAAGCCGTACGACCCAGCCACCGTCCGCACCCAGCAGGACACCCTGATCGACCTGCTCCGCAGCCGCGGCACCACGGTGACCCTCCTCGACGCCGCGCCGGGCTGCCCGGTCCAGCACTACCCCCGCGACATCGGCTTCGTCATCGACCACGTCCTCGTCACGGCGCGCCTGAACTCCACGCACCGCCTCCCCGAGACCGACGCGCTGGCACCGCTGCTGACCGGCGCCCCACACGTCGCCCACCTGGACGAGGGAACTATCGAGGGCGGTGACGTCATCCTGCACACCGGCACCGTCCTGGTCGGCCTCGGCGAAGAGACGTCCCCCGCGGGCGTGGGGGCGCTGCAGCGGGCGCTGGCTCACCACGGCGTCGACCGCGAGGTCCGCCCGGTCCACTTCGCCGTCGACGGCATCGTCCACCTGGACGACCACTTCACCATCGTTGCTCCCGGCACCGCGCTCATCCACCGCGCCGTCTTCCCGCACGCCGAACTGCGCTGGTTCGAGCAACACTTCGACCTCATCGATGTCACCGACGAGGAGGCGCGTGCCGTCCAGGCCAACGTCCTGGCGATCGCTCCGGAAACCGTGATCGTCGCCGCCGGCAGCGACCGCATCGCTACGCAGCTCGCCGCACGCGGACTCGAGGTCCTCACCGTCGACTACTGCGAGGTCACCCGGATCCCCGGCTCGCTGCGCTGCACCACCCTGCCGCTGACCCGCGCTTGATCCACCCGCGTTCCCGCCCGGCCGCCGCGCCGCCGTGCGGTCCTTCGCCCGCCTCCTGGAGCTGCCGTGTCCGACCCGCTGTTGCCCGTCCTCCTCGCCGTCCCGGTCGTGGTCCTCGCCTGCCAGGCCGGCGGGCGGGCCGTCAGGCTGCTCGGCCAGCCGCCGGTCATCGGCGAGATCCTGGCCGGAATCCTGCTCGGCCCCTCGCTGCTCGGCTGGCTCGCCCCCAGCATCCAGCACCACCTCTTGCCGCCCTCGGTTCTGCCCATTACCTCCGCCCTGGGCAACCTCGGCCTCCTGGCGTTCCTCCTCCTGATCGGACTGGAACTCGACCTCCGCAGCCTGGGCACCACCCGCGGCGCCGTGGCCGCGGTCAGCCTCACCGGGGTCCTGCTCCCCATGGCCCTCGGCGCCGCACTGGCCGCCGCCCTCTACCCGCACTTCGCCCCCGACGGCGTTGGCCGCCTGCCGTTCACCCTGTTCGTCGCCGTCGCCCTGAGCATCACCGCCTTCCCGGTCCTCGCACGGATCCTCGCCGACCGCGGCCTGGAAACCACGCCCCTGGGCACCTTCGCCCTGGCCTGCGCCGCCACCGACGACGCCCTCGCCTGGTGCCTGCTCACTGCCGCCGTCGCCCTGGCCACCTCCAGCACCGCCCTGTCGGCCCTGACCACCCTCGCCCTGACCGCCACCTTTGCCGCCGGCCTCACCCTTGTGCGCCCCCTACTGCGCACCCTGATCGAGCGCGCCAGCCGCACCTCCGACGAACTCGTCCTGGCCCTCCTCTTCGCCGGGCTGTGCCTCAGCGCCTACACCACCGACCAGATCGGCGTGCACCCCGCCTTCGGCGCCTTCCTGTTCGGCGTCACCGCCCCCCGCGGTCTCCCAGCCGTCGAGCGCAGCGCCGCCCGCATCCGCGCCGTCGTCCTGCCGCTCCTGCTTCCGCTGTTCTTCGTCGATACCGGCCTGCACACCGACTTCTCCACGCTGCCGGCCGGACAGTGGGGCTGGGGCGCGGTAATCCTGGCGGTCGCCGTCATCGGCAAGTGGGGCGGCGCGACCGGCGCAGCCCGACTCACCGGCTCTGACTGGCGCTGGTCGGCCGCCGTCGGCACGCTCATGAACTGCCGCGGCCTGACCGAACTCGTCGTGCTCGGCATCGGCCTCCAGACCGGCGTCATCAGCGAGCCATTGTTCACCCTGCTGGTGGTCATGACCGTCATCACCACCGCGGCCACCGCCCCGATACTCAGGCGCGTAGCCGGCGACGACCCGAGAATGACCCCGGCGGCACCGCACGACGATCCGGAGCGCGATCCCGCCCGGGAGGTCACCGGATGACCTCGCCCCCGAACCCGGTTCTGGAAGCGGTCCTCAGCCGGCGCAGCACCCCCCGCCTGACCGAGCCCGCGCCCGGCCGCGAGGACTTGGAGCGCCTCGTCCAGGCCGCGGCCACCGCACCCGACCACGGGCGACTGCGGCCCTGGCGGCTGGTCGCGGTGACCGGGAACGAGCGGGCCCGACTCGGTGACGTACTCGCCGAAGCCGCCGCCTCACCGGAGCAGGCCCGGCGCGCCGCCACGAAGCCACTGCGCGCCCCGCTGCTCCTGTCTATCGTCCACTGCCCCGTGCCCGACCATCCGAAGATTCCCGAGTGGGAGCAGCTGGCCGCTACCGCGGGCATGGTCACCACCCTGTCGCTGCTCCTGCACGGCCACGGCTGGGCGTCGATCTGGCGCACCGGCGCAGCCGTCCAGGCGCCCCAGGTCCGCAAGTACCTCCGCGTCACCAACGGTGAGCAGCTGCTGGGCTGGCTGTACGTCGGCACCCGTTGCACGTCTGGCGCCTCCACTGAACGGCCGCCGTTCGACACCACAGCCAAGATCACCTGGCCCGACGGTGCCGGTGGCTGAAACCTTTGCACAACACGCGATCACACAGACCAGGCCTGACAGCCCCCGCGGGCACCAAGCCAACCCACACTGAGGACCACCGCGAAAGGTGGATCATGTACAACATCAAGAAGATCGAGACACACGGGCGCTCCCTGCGCGTGCGCGTGGACCCCGAACCCGAACGAGAGGGCCGCCCCGCACTGTGGCCGAGCGTCGGGGAGTACCCCATCTACGACCCCTTCCTCTACACGACCATGACCACCGACGACGAACGCAACGAGCGCTTCCGCGCTGCGCTGTCCCAACTGGCCCCGGACAGGAACATCTTGGACATCGGGACCGGCCAAGACCTTCTCTGGGCGCGCGAAGGTGTGCAGGCAGGAGCCCAGCACGCCCTAGCCATCGAGGTCATCGAGGACGCGTTCCACAAGGCGGCCGCAAACCTGTCAGCCTTCTACCCACAGGACCAGATCACGCTCCTGCTCGGCGAGTCGACCAACCTCCAGTTCGCGCCCAGAGCCGATGTCTGCGTAGCGGAGATCATCGGCTCCCTGGCGGGCGCCGAAGGCGCGGCAGCCGTCCTGACCGACGCCCGGAACCGCCACCTGAAGCCCGGGGGATTGGTGGTGCCGCACCGTGCGGTGACCCTGGCCGCAGCGGTCCGCCTGTCCGACCTGCTCCCCGAACAGCCCGTAGCGTTCGCCGAGGCATCCCTCCCGTACCTGCGGAGCATCTTCGACTGGCACGGCATGCCCTTCGACGTGCGACTCAGGGTCGAAAACCCATCTGCGGGCGCGCTGCTCTCCGAGGGCGCGCCCGTCGAGGTGCTCGACTTCAACGGCGATCTGCGCACAGAGCAGCGCCGGACAACGCGCTTGGCCATCACGCGCCCCGGCCACATGGACGGCGTGCTCACCTGGCTCAATCTCTGGTGTCTGCCGGACGAAGAGCCACTTGATGCCCTGCACATGAAGACGAACTGGGCCACCATCTACTTGCCGCTCTTCGAAAGCCCCGTGCCGGTCGCTGCTGGAGACGTCCTGGAGCTCACCTTCGCGGCAACCCTCAGCGACGACGGCATTCATCCGGACTATCAACTCAGCGCCGCCCTGCACACCGCTGACGGGCGAGAGCACCACGGTGCCCTGGCGTCCCCGCACCACGGTGGTTCCTTCAGGGCCTATTCGATCTACCAGCGCCTCTTCCCAACAAGCTGACCGGCTTCCGGTGTAGGCGTTCTCCGGGACTGCGCCGGGCTACGACACAGCGGCCTCGGTCCCAGGCCGGCGGATGTGTCCCCGGCGCGTGCCGAGGAGGTCAGAAATCGCGCAGCGGCTCGCCTGCATTCAGGTGATCGAGGCGTTCGGAGAGCCGCCGGCTCACAAGGTGCTGGGCCGCCTGAGAGGCACGCTTCGCCACCGCTGCGTGCTCGGCCGAGTCACCGCGCAACCGCGCCAGTTCGGCCTCGGTGATCAAGAGTTCTACCGTGTCTCGCATCCGGTCCGACGGAAGGGCCGACGCCTCCTTCAGGGCCTGAATCCCCTGCTCGGCCAGCCCGGCCACAGCGAACGCCCACGCCGCCTGCCCCTCCAGCTCACGGAGATCGAACCACTCCAGCCAGGCCGGGCCAGTACTGCTCCGAGCGCAGGCGAAGAACTCGCGGGCCCGCTTCACCGCCGTCACGACATGGGCCGACTGTCCGTTCAGCGCCCATGCTCGAGCGTCGGTCACGCACGCGTAGGCCCTGACGAGCGGCGGCGTGCCCTCGGCCGCCAGCACAGCACTCCGCGCGTGAGCGAGCACATCCGCCCGCCCGCCCTGCGTCGCCGCCAGTCGGGCTTGGTGGATGTGGACCCGGGTGATGCGGGCGCGGTCGCCGATCGCCTGGGCCAGCCGCATCGCCTGAAGGTCGTAGCGCTGCGCCAGGCCAGGGAGCTGGTCGTCGTAGGCCATCGAGGCCATCGCGAGGACCGCGTCCCCCACGCTGCCGTACAGCCGGCGCCCGGTCCGCGCGGAGAAGCTCCCGTTCAACATCGGTGTGGCGTGCGTGTCCATCATCGACGCGAACACACCGCGGAACTTGCCCCCGCCGTGCTGGGAGTCCAGCTTGCCGTACAACCGCGTCTGTTCGTCCAGCAGGTCGATGTCCGCCGCAGTGACCTTGTGCTGCCCGTGGCCACCGATGACGGCGTCCGCCGGCATCACGAGGGCCTCTCGCGAGGCGGGACCGAACACGCTCGGCGAGAACGCGCTCTTGACGACGTTGCGCCGGCGCATGGCGTCCAGGGCCCACAGCTTCGAGAGCATACGTACGGCGTGGGAGACGTCCAGGTACTCCAACGACTGCGCAGCGACCAGGCCGGTGTCGGACGGCCAGCCCAAGCTCTCCGGCGTCACGGTCCGGTGCAGCGCTGCCGACAGCACGTGGCACGCGGCGGCCGCGAGGTCATCGCCGGGAGTCGCCCCCTTGCACCACCGTGAGACGGTGCTCGGGACCACCGTGTAAGGCAGACGGATTGCCTCGCAGCGCGCGGCGATCCGGCGTGCGAATCCGCTGATCGACCAGTCCAGAGTCTCCAGGTGTTTGAGCAAGACCTCGTTGCGCTCCGCCTTCTCCGATCTCGGACTCATTGTCGCGCCGCCCATCCCGGTGGGGTCAGAGAATGAATCGAAGTGGCACCAACTGGGACCTGTGCGCCCAGGTGCCTCCGCCTGCTCCGGTATCGACGCACCGGAGGATGCGGTGGTCGAAGAGGTCCTCCTCGACTTCGGCCACCTTGAGCTCGCCCATCGCCGACAACAGGTCGGCGATACTGGTTGCCGCGCATAGCCGCGCGGGGTCGGCGGCGCGTCACCTGATGACCTCATCGAGCTGGGCCAGCTGGGAGATTCCAAAGGTCCCGTTTAACAGGTACTCGGGCGCTGCTGTGGTCAGGCGGCGGCCGTCGACCAGGACGGCGCGCATGCCGGAGCTCCACGGCCCGATCACGTACTTGTCCAGCCGGTCGCCGACGAACTCGATCTTGCTCGGAGGTACTCCGGCCGCCGCGATCACCCGCTGGTAGAACCGGTCGAACGGCTTGGCCGCGGCGACCTCCACATAGCCGGAGCAGGCCATGCGCTGACAGCCCAGACCTGCTGCGGCCAGCGTTGCGCTGCGGAACTTCGGGGGACGGCAGGTGTTGCTGGCCAGCATCGCCAGGTAGATGAGCGTTGCGCCGCCCATGCGGGCGACCGTGTCCCGGGGTCGAGGATCAGAGTGACGGTGACTCGCGGGAGCGGTCTGGCCAGGCTCAAGGGTGGTTGTACTCATGCGGTTTCCTTCGTGTCGGGCCGACCGAGTGCCCCTGGGCGCGTGGGGGCGGGGAGGCGGGCGCGCGTTGGCCTGCAGATGGTTGTGCCCGGCAGCTTCACAGCTGGGATGAGATCATCTGGGCGCTGTGTCCTGGCTAAGTGTTGTTGCGTGGGAATCTGCCCCAGGGTGCGCAAGGGAGAGCGGTACAGGACGAGGAATGGCACGATGAGCAGGGCGGCACCGGCCGCGAGCGTGGGTCGTAGGCCGATCCAGGTGCCGAGGGCACCAGCGACCAGTGCGGCCATTGGCCGGGACAAGGCCGTCAGCCAGGTGGTGACCGACTGCATCCGGGCCTGCATGACCACCTCGGTCACGGACTGACGGATCGACCTCTGCGTGATGCCCGTCGCGTTGGTGCATGACGTCTGCGCAAAGAGCGCTGCGCCGATCGCGAACTGCCAGCCGCGTCCCGGTGCAGCGAGCAGCAGCGGAATCTGGGTGAGCGGGACCAGAGCCAGAGCCGCGAGCATCATGGGTCCGGGCCCGTACCGTGCGGACAGTCGGGGGGCTGCCGCGGCCCCGGCGGCCGCCCCGAGCGCGCCCACTCCCAGGATCACACCGAAGGCCGTGGAGCTCAGCGTCAAGATACGCAGGAGGTAGAGCGTCCAGAGTGTGCTGAGCAAGCCCAGGCCGAACGTAAGGGTGGCATTGACCAGCGTCAGTGTGCGCAACGCGTGGTCGCGGAAGACGTACCGGACTCCATCGCTGATCTCGGTGGCTAACCGCCCCGTGGGACTGGTCCGGGTCGGCTCGGGGGCTGTGATGCGAACGGTGCACCATGCACTGACCAGGAAGGACATCACGTCGGCCGTTAAAGCTCGGACCGGCCCGAGCAGTCCAATCAGGCTGGCGCCCACATTGCTGCCAGCGCTAGCGGCGATGGCGAAGAGGAAGCCGAGCTGGCTGTTGGACTTTTGAATCAGCGATCGGTCCACGAGAGTGGGCAGGTAGCTGATGGCTGCTGCGTCATGCAGCATGCCTGCTACTCCCTGCACCGCAGACAGCCATTAGGTGCGTCAGCGTCAAGGTTCCGAATGTACTGACCAGCGGCAACGTGACCATGGCCACCGCGCTGACGAGGTCCCCGGCGATCATCTGACGGCGCTTGGAGTAGCGATCGGCTAGAGCCCCGGCATGCAATGCGAGCAGGGCGGGGGGTAACTGTCCCAATATCGCCAGTAGAGCCACTTGCGCGGTGGAGGCGTCCAGCTCGACCACGGCTAGCACGGGGATGACCACCTGGGACACGGCGCTGCCCGCCACGTTGGCCGTCTGTCCCGTCAGATAGCGCGTGAAGTTACGGTGCCACCACAGTGGCCCTCCATTCCACTTGCGTCCTGGTGGTGGCCCAGGTGCACCGCGGGGCCGAATGAGGTCGGCCGTCATCTTTGCACCTCTATTCCTGGAGTCTGAGCTGACTCATCGACACGGAGTAACCCGGCACCCATCGCGCAGATAGGCGATGTAGGTGCCGGCCTCCGCGGCCAGGGCCGCTTCCACGCGCCTGCGCAGGCGCTCGGGAAACCGAGCGAGGGCCTCCTCGTCTGCGACAAGGGCAGCACCATCGATCTCGTCAGTCTGAAGCGCAAGATCGTCCGTCGTTTGCACGTGCTCAGGCAGCGTGAATTGGTAGATGAAGGTGATCAGCGGCCGGCCGTAGACTGAGGCTGGCGTCGTGTCCACGGCCAGGAGGCGGCCGAGCGGGACACCCGTCACCCCGAGCTCTTCAAAGAGTTCGCGCAGCAGGCCGTCTTCCGGATCCTCGTCGTCGTTCATCCCGCCAGGCAGGTCCCATCCTGCCTTGTAGGGCGGGTCGAGAATGAGCATGCGCCCGTCGGTGGTGCGGACGATGGCGTCGGCCGCGGCCAGAGGTCCCGGATGCTTTGCCAGATAGGCAACGAGATCCGGGGCGGCGTCTGTTGTGTCCGACAGTGGGGGCGGAGCGGTCGTGTTCTCCATGAGTCCGATTTCTGGTGCGGGTTGGAAAGGGTGAGAAGCGGAAACGGCCGGGGAGCGTTGCCCTTGCCCAGACGGCGCGGAGCGGATAGCCAGGGGCAGAACCAGGGGCTATTTACCTGGCCGGGACGAAACGGGTCGAGCCGGTGAGGCCAAGGAAGCGGCGTGACCGTGCGGCGACGGCATGCGGTCCTCAACGAGCGCAGTAAGACTGGAGCTTGGCCTCCGCTCGGCCGGGCGTTGCAGCAGATGCACGGTCCGGCCTTCTGCCAGGTGATGGCTCCGTATGTGTTCCCAGCCGAGAATGGTGCACCAGCGGTCGGCCAGCCGGATGCCCGGCACACAGACACGTACCCACTCGTACTCTGATCGGGCCGCGTAGTCGACGGCCCAGTAGGTGAGGAGCCAGCTGAGACTGTGCTCCGGCGGAGGTGCCGTAATCACCCGGGCCAGGCCGATCGCCTGCTGCGCCATTTCGCGTCGAGTCCAGCCCACGTACTTGGGCTGTTCGATCAGCGTGGTGGTCGCCACGACGTCCCCTTCCCACGTGACAACCAGCGGACGAGCCGTCGTCCTTTCGGCCGCGGTCAGGTCTCGATACCGGATGGGGCCGGTACCCGTCCGGGCCGCCCACCGGGCTCGATTGACCCGCAGGATTTGTAGCGCGGGCAGGTCGGCGAGCTCGGCCGGTCGTATTACGTACACAGGTACTCCTTGCAGGGGTGCGGCCGTCGACAGGCCGATGGATCCCGCCTAGTTCGAGGTCCTGCATACGGCTTATGGGCGCGTCGGGCGGTGCCGGCCTTCGGCCGCAGGACCACACGGCGGCGCGGACGACAAGACGGCGGATGAGTCGACCCCTCAGCACGGTGCTTCTACCACTGCAGGTTTGCTGGCTGCCGACGGGCACTGGGGCGCCAGCGATATGCCTCGCGAATCGGCAAGTCCGAGCTGTGTCGGAAGAGTCAACTCCAGGTGCAGATGCCCGGTTTGGGCCGCCTTGAGGGCGCGCGCGCTTCCGATCAAGGTCAGCATGGAGAAAGCCTGCGGAAAGTTGCCCACCTGCCGCTGCAGCCTGGGATCCCATTCCTCGGCGAGCAGGCCCAGATCATTTCGCAGGGACAGCAGCCGCTCGAAGAGCCGGGTTGCCTCATCACCCCGGCCGATCAACGCCAGAGCATCCACCAGCCAGAACGAGCAGGCCAAGAACGCGCCCTCGTCGCCTGCCAGGCCGTCGACACCGGCGTCCTCGCCCTTGGTCGGGTAACGCAGGAGGAAGCCGTCCTTGGTGGAAAGCTCCCGCTGGACCGCCTCGATCGTGCCGATCACACGCTTGTCTGTAGGCGGAAGGAATCCCAGCAGCAGACCCTGGAGTACGGACGCGTCCAGCTCTCTGGATCCGTAGTACTGGGTGAAGGTGTTGCGCTCCGGGTCGTAGCCCCGGTCGCAGACATCACGGTGGATGCTGTCGCACAGCTCCCGCAGCCGCTCCAGCGGCCCTTCCGCGTCCCCGGACTCGATCAGCTTGATGGTGCGGTCCACGGCGACCCACGCCATCATCTTCGAATGGACGAAGTGGCGGCGCGACCCCCGGACTTCCCAGATACCCTCGTCCGGCTCGGCCCACTTCTTCTCCAGGTACTGGACGAGTGTGAGCTGCAGCTGAGCTGTGGCCGGAGTACCGAGGCCGGCCTGCCAGGCCAGGTGAAGTGCCTCGATCAACTCTCCGTACACGTCGAGTTGCAACTGGCCGGCCGCGCCGTTCCCGATCCGGACCGGGGCAGAATTCTCGTAGCCGGGGAGCCAGGGCACTTCGCGTTCGGGCAGGTCGCGTTCGCCTTGGAGGCCGTACATGATCTGCAGGTTCTCCGGGTCACCGGCGACCGCACGATGTAGCCAGTCGATCCAGGCGCTGGCCTCCTGCCGGTAGCCCGTGCGCAGCAGTTCGGCGACGGTGAGCGCGGAGTCCCGCAGCCAGGCGTAGCGGTAGTCCCAGTTCCGAGCGCCTCCGATGTCCTCGGGAAGTGACGTCGTCGGCGCGGCAATGATGCCGCCGGTTTCCCGGCTGCAGAGCGCCTTGAGGGTGATCTGCGAGCGGACGACCGCGCCTCTGTAGGGGCCGGTGTAGGTGTTCTGGGTGACCCAGTCGGCCCAGTACTGATCTGTGGCAGCCAGCGCACTCTCGGGATCCGGCAGGGCCGCGAGCTTCTGGTGTGAGGGCTGCCAGCTCAGCGTGAACGCGATCCGGTCACCCTTGTTGACTGTGAAGTCCGCGTACGCAGCCCCGTCCGCGCTGACCAGGTCCACTGTGGTGTCCAGCCAGACAGAGTCCGCGTCAGCCACAGCGTAAGTGCGGCCGTCGACCGCCCGTACCCACGGTTTTAACCGGCCGTAGTCAAACCGTGCCTTCAGTTCGCAGCGCATCCGTACGTGGCCGCGGATCCCTTCAAGGATCCGGATCATCTGTGGCGGGCCGTCATGCGGGGGCATGAAATCGGTGACCCGGACAGTTCCGCCGAGAAGCGTGTCCCACTCCGACTCCAGAATGAGGGTGTCCCCGAGATAGCGACGACGGGTAGCGGACGGAGGTTCCGCGCCCCGCACCCACGCCGGTGCCAGCGTCCAGGAGCCATGCTCCGTGGTGCCCAACAGTTCGGCGAAAGCGGCCGGCGAATCGAAGCGCGGCAGGCACATCCAGGCCAGTGATCCGGTCCGGGAGATCAGAGCACTGGTCCTCCCGTCGCCGATCAGTCCATACTCCTCAAGGCGGCTCATTCGACTTTCCATCTCTGTGTGAAGAGCCGGGAACCGGCTCGGCGGGGTCTGCGGCAGGCCCGTAGGGCCTGCGAGAACAGGTGTGCGTCGAAGCTGTCGCCGTCCGGGACAGCCACCGAGCAAGAAGGCGCACGCGGCGCGATGGCGGGTCTCTCATCGGGTCGGCGTCAGATCAGTCCCTGCCGCATGGCGTAGGCCACCGCATGCGTACGGTTCTTCAGCTGAAGGCGGGTCATGACGCCATGCAAGATGTTCTTGATCGTGCGCTCGGAGTAGGCAAGCTTGGCGGCGACGTCCGCCGTGTCGTATCCCTCGGCGATCAGCCGCAGCACATCGACCTCGCGCGCTGCCAGGCCCGTCAAGCGCAGACCGCGTGGGCCCAGCACCGCTCCCTGGAGCCGGCCGACCTCCCCCAGGAGACGCCCGAGGAGGTCAGGGGGCAGAAAGCCGTCTCCTTTGGCCACAGCGCTGATGGCGTCGACGAGGCGATCCGGTGTGGCCTCGCTGCGCCGCACTACTCCGAGGACCTCGCACTCGGCCGCGTTGACGAGCTTCTGCTCGTCGATCTCTGTGATGACCAGGAGAAGCCGGGTTGTTCTGGTGCGCTGGAGACGCCGGAGGGTCCGCAGTGTGTCCTCTTCAACCGCGTCCGCGACCACCAAGGTGACGTCTGAGGGATTCGCATCATCGTGAGTGTGCACGGTGACTTCGGAGCGGGGGCGTAGCTGGCTGGCGACTCCTGTTTGGGAGATGGGGTCGCTGGCGAGGACTGCTACGGATGTCCGCGGGTTTCCGGTTCTGGGGGGAGAGGACATGCCTCCGGGGCCCTTCCTGGGGTAGTCGAGATGCGCTCAGCCGCTGATGCCTGCGCGGCGAGCTCGGAGCAGTGACGCGGCGAGAATCACGGACGGCTGCGTCACGATCCCGAAGAAGATCCGCAACGCCACCAGAACGGTCCGGGGCATCAGGCGGCCCCGGCGTGCACGTACGCCCGGCCGAACTGTTCCTGCGCGGCGTACAGCAGCAATTCGCGCGTGGCCGCGGATGTGGTGAGATCCCACATACCGGACACGAGGGCGGACAGGCGCCCGTTCGGCGGCAGGTAGACGACACCGTCGTGCTCCGGCCGGGCAAAGGCCAGCCCGGCCGCCATCCTCAGCTCGACCAGATGGCCTTGCGGCGCGGCGATCCGGCCGGGCACCACACGCACCTGATCACCCTCCAGGTCGAGGAGGTACCGCAGCTGCTGCGCCATCACCTCGGGGGATACGTGGTGAGTATGGAGGATGCGCTCGTCCAGGACGCAGACCGTCTGCGAGGACGGCAGCGGAGCGCCGGGAAGAGCGGACGGCGGGCATCCGACCGCGCGGGCGTACGCGGCGGTCTGCAGCGGCGGCGGAATCAGGGCGGTCGAGAGCCACCTCACTTCTCTCGCCTGCCGGGCGCACCCGGCCAGTCGGCCGTGATGCCCGGGGGCTGAATCGCGGACTGTCCCCACCTCGACCGCGTCGTGCCGGGTCTGTGCTGCGGGCGTGTGGGCCAGTGTCCGCAGCGCCTTCGCGTCGTCGGGGCAGCGGTAGAGGTGGCACAGGCGGTGGAGGTCCTTCGAGGTAATCCTGCTGTGGCCGGCCTCCATCGCCAGCAGCGTCTCCACGCTCACCGAAAGGAGCTCTGCGGCTTCTTCGGGCAGGATGAAGCGGCGCTTGCGGGCATCCCGCAAGTTCCCGCCGACCACCCGGGCCACCGGGTGTATCTCGCTCGTCATATGCGCCTTCCTTCACCGTGCCAGCCCTTACGCGAGGCAACCTGATGTCCCATAGGGATGAAATGTGAACCGTGTGTCGTATCAGCTCGGGTCGATGCGCAGGCCACTGGCATAGAGCCGGCTGAGCTGTGGCACGTCTGCTCGCTCCGGGGCCAGGGTCTGTGCGGTAGGAGGCGGGGGAGTCATGGAGGTTCCGATCAGAAGGGGCGGAAGGTCGCTGCGGCGATGATCGAGACGAAAACCGCCAGGCCGGTGACGACATACGCGATCAGGAGATTGCGGCTGGGTCTCACAGTGGTCCCGTCGTGTCATGGCCGGTTGAGTGGTGGTGTGGAGCCGCCCGTCCGAGCGCTTCACGGGAGGTCGCAGGATCGGGCACCTCACGCGCTGCATCGATCGTGTGCGCCCAACCGTCGGACCGGTGGTAGTTCACTTCGTCCTCGCATGGGCGGGCTGTTCAGGGAGTACGAGTCGGCACTTGCGGGCATCGCGCAGGATCGCACCCACGACGAGAGCGGCCGGACACGCTTCCTGCCGGGTCATGTCGGCCTCCCGACCACCTGAAGCACACCCTGATCCGTGGCCGGTGAGGGGTCGAGGACCCTCGCGATCAGGTCGTGCTTCCACAACGGCAGGTGCGCGGGCACTGCCCAGTAGGCGCCGTCAGGTGTCGTGCGGCGCCCGGGCTCGGGCAGGCGCACCACACCACCGCGTGCCCACAGCCGGCCCACGGCTCCGTGCCGAGTCGGCCCGTCGGAACCAGCTTCGGTGACCAGCACGGCTGTGCGAGCGGCGGGCAGCCCCAGGACAGGACCCCACCGGTCCTCATCAGTTCGCTCCAGCAGGGTGCGGCATGCCTCGGGAGTGATCCGGACGAAGTCGTAGCAGTCACCGACCAGGTGCCGGCCCGCCAGACCGGTGCAGTCCGCCACGAGTTCGGACTCGGGTTCCCATCGATGGCCGGAGGGGACGAGCTCCAGTGGGTCTTCCGGGTTTCGACCGGAGTGGGCGGCACGGCGGGGGAGCGGAGCGGTGAGACGAGTCTCCAGGCGCGGTGGCGTCAGCCTGGCCTGAGCATCGAGGATCTGGCGCGCCCAGCCTTCGACAATGAGCTGACAGTCGGTCAGGCCACGGGCCCGCAGCTCGCTGAGGCACTCCTGCACGCGGTACTGGGGCAGGCCGGTCACTGACGCGATGTCGCGGACCAGGCGGTCATCGGGCGTGTCCAGGGCCAGTGCCCGCCACACGGTGCGGACGTCGTCCGGCACATCCCGCTCCTCGGGCTGCCCTGAGGGCAGCAGACGCTGCAAGCACGCCTTGTGCGTCAGCGTCCGGACCGAGCGGGCCTTCGCCGACAGCAGGCAGTCGCGCAGATACGTACGTGCGGTACCGGGAGTGACATCCATGCGCGCCCCGGCCTGCTCGACCGTCAGCCCCTCCACGGCCATTAGAGCCAGCAGTTGGCGCTCGCGAACGTGGAGCGTCATCGGGCCGGCCCCTGCGCGGGCCACGACCGACAGGTGCTCCGGCGGGGCCAGCACCGTGGTCTGCTCATCCAGAAACCCGTACTGCCAGCCCGCGACGACCAGACGGCAGTCCGGCATCCCCGTGCTCCGTACACGCTCCAGCTCCAGCTTGACGTCACGCACCGGCAGCCCGGTCTGTCGGCTGATCGCGTCCGCCAGATGACGATCCGGTACGTCAAGTACCAGCCCCCGCCACACTGCGGCCAGGGCCTTGGACTGATCCGGGGCCCGCACTGGTGCTGGCCGGACGAGCACCTCTGCGCGCAGAGCCTCGTGTATGAGCGCACGGTGAGCCTTGACGCCGGCCACTTGCGCACATGCGCGCAAGTGTGTGTACACCGTTGACTTGCTGATGCCTGTCCTTCGTACGGAGCCCTCGGCGCTCAGACCGGAAGCAAGTAGCTCCAGGACCCGGTGGCGGATGGGTTTGAGGCTCCACGGACCGCCGCTGCCACCGTGGCCGGCTCGTGGACCGCCAAGGTCTGCTCCCTCCTTCCCGGACAGGACACCATGGCGGAAGCCGAGCCGGATCAGCCCGTGCCAGGAGGTCTGGTACTGCTCCGTCAGCTGGTCGAGCGCGGAACGGAGCTCGTCCGGATCCACTCGGGCCGAAGCTGCGAGCTCCGGGACCAAGGTCCGGTCCGGCACGTCCAGACGCAGTCCGGCCCACACGAGCTCGGTCAACGGGTCCAGAACGAGCTTCGCGGCCCGTTCCGGACGGTTGGCCAGCTGGCGGGACTCGAGCACATAGACCAACGCTCGGAGGCTTCTCACCTGCATCATGGTGCGCGCTCTGTCGATATGGCGGTTCACCGAAGCGACGCTGATATTGAGCGTCCTGGCGGCCTCGTCGGGTGTGGCGCCGTCGGCGATTGCTTCGCAGACTTCCTGGGTACGGGGCGTCAGAACCCCGCTTTGTGCGTGCATTACGGTTTCCCCTGCTGTACGGCGAGATCAGCGACGAACGCAGGGTCCGCGACGGGGTAACGGTCGTCGCGGCCCGGTGTGCGGTAGGCGATCCACCCGTCCGGGCCCTTCACTAGATCTGGCACCGGAGACTCCTCGTTTGCGGTCATGGCGATGTAGGGCACGTGCCGGGCCTTGAGAGGGCTCGGCGGCACGCCTCGATCGGCCCGGACGTCATGTCCGACGGGCTCGCGAGCCATCAGCGGATGTCTGTGCGCCCGCAGACAGTGCATGGAGCCAGTCGCTTCCTCGGGGTTCATCCGCTTATCGGTCATAGTGCTGGTGCTTCCTCCTGTGCGGTGGTTGGGCCGGCTGTCTCCCGAGACGGGCGGGGGTGGGAGACAGCCGGGGCGCTGGGCTGCAGGCGGAACCGCGGGGGACGGCTCGCCGACAGATGCTGCGCCGCCTTCTCCGGTGCCGGCTTCGTGTACGGCCCTTTCGGCGGCCGCGCCGGTCAGAGAGGCCCCGTGGATGCCGCGTCTGCAAGGACTCTCTCCATTGCGGGCACGGCTGGCTGGGGGCGGTCAGTGACGTCCGAAGTCGGGATGGAGCGCGATGGCCGCGTACGCGCCCGAAGCATGGTCCGGGAGGTGAACATGCGGATTGCCCTGGTGGTACCGGGATATGGGAACGACTCCTGGCTCTCGTAGAGACCATGGGGCGAGCAGCTCCGCGATCTCGTTGCGGGTGCGCGGATGGAAGGGGAGCCCTACATCCGAGAGGTGCCGGGCTGCGGCTGTCGCTTCGCGCGTTCGGAAGTCGGCTGTGACGTGGGTCATGGAAATTGCGCTGCCTGGCGGAGCCCAGGCATTCACCTGGTCGAGCACGAATCGGGCTTCGGCCATGCTCCTCCAGGGCAGGGCATCGAGGGCCAGCACGCCTACCGGTTTCCCGGGGTCCAGACTCTCCACAGCCGGGGCTCTGAGCACGCTGAATGTTGCGGAAGTCCGCGTGAACGAAGGAGTGACTGCGAGGGCTCACCGAAGCGCATGTGCGGGTGCGTCCGGCCATCGTGCTTTCGGTGTCGACGTGGACGAACCTGGCTTCTGGCGCTGCTGCGCAGACTGGTTCGTGTGGTCCGGCGTATCCGTTGCCAATGGGTAGCAGTCCGCAGCCCAGGTCCGGGAACTGTGTGATGCCGTGCTCTTGCGCAAGTGCCGCGACCGTCAGGTGCCCATGAATACGGTTGATCAACAGGGTTGTTTCAAACCATGGCGCTGCTTCCGCTACACGGTTGGCGACCTGCCTGTCGGCGGGGTAGTTGTGCCGTCCGCCCAGAAGATAGTCGGTGATCCGGGCCGAGGACGGGGTACCGGTCCAGTTGCGAGCTGTCCTTTCACGGTCGTGAGGGGCTGCGAGCCTCATGCTGGTGGGGCGCGCACCTGCACGGCCGAGTCCTTGCAACGGTTCCGGCGCCTGGGATGCACGAGCGTGCCTGGTGGGGGTCATGCGGCGGCCCATATCGAAGTCCTGGGCAGCGGTGTCCGGAACCGTGCGGACCATAAGCCGGGGGTGTCGCCCAGCGCCGTTTGCCCCAGACGCAGGATCTGGATGTCACCGGTGCCTGCGGGCGCGCAGGTGTGTTCCGCGTCGCGGAAGAGCCGCTCGACTGGACGGCTGGTCATGAGGCCAGCCGCTCCGTGTACGTCCATGGCGGCGCGGGCGGAGTCGCGCACCGACTCGACGTTGACGAGCTTGGCATTGATGAGGTGATCGTCGCACGGCAGTCCCCGATCCAGGCACGCGACGGCTTCGTACGCGACGCTCTGGGCTGTGGTGAGGCGCGACGTCATCACCCCCAGCTTCTCCCTGATGGTCGGCAGTTCCGAGAGAGGACGGCCGTAGAGCGTGCGCTTTTGCGTGTAGCCGACTGTTTCCTCTACGAGTGCCTGGTGGATACCGAGTGCCACAGCGGTCAGATTCGGCCGTCCGTAGAGCACGCTAGAGGAGTAGGCGACACTGAGGCCGTCTCCCAGATCACCAAGAAGGTTCTCGGCCGGTACCCGGCAGTCCTCCAGGATGAGTTCGCCGAAGGAGAACCCGCGCAGTCCCATGGAGGGTCTGTGCTCGCCAAGGGATAGGCCGGGCCGGTCGGACTCGACCAGGAACGCCGAGAGGCTCTTCGGCCCGGCCTTCTTCGAAGTGCGGACGACAATGCCGTGGAGGTCTCCGATGTGGGAGTTGCCGATGTAGCACTTGCGGCCGTTGAGTATGTACTCGTTGCCTCGGCGCCGTGCCGTGGCCTGCATGCCCAGGACATGGCTGCCGGATTCCGGCTCGGTCACCGCGATGGTGGGAAGGCAGGATCCGTCGGCGATCCGTGGGAGCCACATCTTCTTCTGCTCGTCGTTCCCGAAGTGGATGATCTTCGCCGCCCCGAGCTGCGACGCCTGCACCATCGCACCCACCGCACCGGACACCCGGGACAGCTCTTCGACGATCAGCGTCTTGGCGAGATGGCCTGCACCCATCCCCCCGTACATGGGGTCGATGGTGGCGCCGATCCACCCCCGCTGAGCCATCACGGACGCCAGCTCCCGCTCGACGGTACCGCTCGATTCCATCTCCGCCACCTGCGGAGCAACTTCGGACTCGGCGAAGGCCCGCACCGCCTGGCGAAGCTGCTTGTGCTGCGGTGTCATGTACAAGTTGGACATCGTGTGCTCCCCTCCCTGTTGATCGCTCGTGACGTGCGGTGGCGCGGGTTCGGGCTACGGCTGGATGCCGGCGCGCCGGTACAGGAAGTTCATGACGTCGTCGCGGCGCTGCTTGATCAGGGCGAGGGATTCCCGCCCGGTGCTCAGGCCTCGCTCCACAGGGCCCACGAAGCACACCGTCCCGAGCACCGTGTCGCCGTGAAGGAGTGGAGCGCCGGCGTAGGTGCGGATTCCGATCAGGTCGACGACGGTGTTCCCGGCGAACCGCGGGGAGGAGAAGACGTCGGGCAGGACCAGGGCCTTCTTGCGGTCGACTACCTCGGGGCAGAACCCGTGGCCGAGGGGCATGCTGCGGCCGACAGTCGGCAGCTCGCTGTCGTCCCCGGGCGTGTGGAGTCCGAAGAACTGCTGCTGGTCCCCGAAGATGTTGACCATGGCGTAGGGGACGCCTGCCTCCTGGGCCAACTGCGTGGCGAACGCGTCGAGCTCCGGCTCGGGGCCGGTCAGGCCGAAGGCGCGCAGCACGGGGTCCCGTTCGGTTTGCGGCGTACCCGAGTGGGGGGTGTCGGTGGGGAAGGTCATGCGAGGGCTCCAGAGGTGAGGTGACGGCGGCGCCGGAGGCTGTGTTCGACGAGGCGGATCAGAACGGTCATGGCGGACGTGCGCTCACGGACATCGCAGGTGAGGACCGGGACTTCGGGGTCGAGCTCGAGCGCCTGGCGTACTTCGGCCGGCGTGTAGCGGTAGGCGTCGTCGAACTCGTTGACGGCGACGACGAACGGCGTCTTGAGCTGCTCGAAGTAGCTGACCGCGGCGAAGGAGTCCTGCAGGCGCCGGGTGTCTGTCAGGACGACCGCGCCGACCGCGCCGTACGAGAGATCGGGCCAGGCGAACCAGAAGCGCTCCTGTCCGGGCGTGCCGAAGAGGAAAAGGATCATGGGGCGGGGCGGCTCGTCGAACGTGATCCGGCCGAAGTCCATGGCCACGGTGGTGGTGGTCTTCTCCGCCACGCCGGTCAGGTCGTCGATGTCTCGCCCGGCGTCGGTCAGGACTTCCTCCGTCATCAGCGGCTCTATCTCGCTGACTGTGGCGACCATCGTGGTCTTGCCGACGCCGAAGCCGCCGGCAACCACGATCTTCAGCTCCGCCACAGGGAGCGCCGCGCCCCCAGGTTCAGAGCCGAGTGTGTAGGCCATGAAGAAGTGCCTCCAGTAGGTGTACGTCGGGATCGGCTCCGGCGCCGACGGGGTTGGTCCGAGCCAGCGCATCGCAGTCGAGGAGGTCCCCGACCAGGACCTTCACCACTTGCACGGGCTGGTACGTCCGGGCGGCGAGTTCGGCAACGGAGCAGGGAACGCCACTGCAGTGCAGCAGCAGCGCCTCCCCCTCAGGACTGAGGTGGGCCGCCCCGGGGGCGGCCGGTCGGGTGATCAGGCAGGTGGTGAGATGCAGCGTGTGGTGCGAGCGGGTGCGGCCTCCGGTGATCGTGTAAGGACGGACGTCCGCTAATGAGCTGTCGGCCCATCCGCCAGCCTCCACGTCACAGCCCCTGCCCGCTGAACGAGTTGGGCCGGGCCTCCACGACCAGGTGCTCATCCAGGCCCCCGATGAAGGTCGCCATCACGTAGCCGACCTGGCCGGGGTCCGCGGTGGGCGCGGTCACGACGGCCAGGACGGTGTTCACCGCCTTGTTGTCCGTGAACTCGGCGCCAGCGCTCATCACGAAGAGGCTGCCGTCGTCATGCTCGACGACGACCTGGCGGATCCCGCCCTGCGTGTTCCTGAACTGCTGGCGCCCGAGCGAGTACAGCCCGGAGATGACGGCTGCGAGGTTGTCGGCGTCGTCGATCGGCTGTTCGGTCCACGCCAGCTTCAGTCCGTCACCCGAAGCGAGGAGGGCGCGGGTCGTGCCGGGTGCCTTGTCGAGGAGCCCGGCGAGCAGTCCGCTCAACTGATCTCGGGCGGACGTGACAGGGGTCGGGAAGCCGTCGCTTTGCATGGATTTCTCCTGTTCAGGGATGGGGGGCTGAGCGAGGGGCGTCTCAAACGGCGGGTGGCTGAGACTCGGGGGAGTCTCCAGGCGGTCTGCGGGAGCGGAAGTTCGCCATCAGCCCGCTGGTGGCGCGTCCCGCAGGTGCTTGCTGAACCAGAGGCGGGATACGCGTCTCGGCCGCGCCGCGCCGGGGCAGTTGCGGTCGGCTTCCGTTCTGACTGGGAGAGGCTGCGGGTGCGCTTTCGCCCTGCAGAGCAGGACGGATGCGCCGGGGCAGCTCAGCGGTGTCGTCCAGGTGAGGCACCGTGTGCTCCCGTCGCGCCGGGCCGGGCATGTGCGCGGAAGGACGTGGGCTTTGAGGAGGGGGCTTGGGCGAGTGCTGCCGGTCGGCGGGGACGAGCAGCTCCTTGGGGAGGACCACGACGGCCTGCGTCCCACCGACGATGTTGGGCCCCAACTGAATGGTGATCTTGTGTCGTTTCGCGAGGAGGGCAGCGACCAGGAGGCCGATCTTGCCTTCCCGTAGGCGGGCGCGAGGGTCCTCGCTCTCCGGCGCGGCCAACAGGCGGTTGAGTGATTCCCTCTTCCGCCGCGACATGCCGGCGCCGCGGTCGAGCAGTTCGATGGCTATCCCGTCGGCGGCCTCATGGGTGTGGACCTCTACTCGGTCACTCGAGAAGCCCGTCGCGTTCTCCATCAGGGCTGCGAGCAGGTGCACCACGTTCGGGCTGACGTATCCCGGCAGTGCGGCAGCCGTGTGCTGGGACGAGGCCACGCGCACACGGTGATACTCGGGGATCTCCGCGACGGCGCGCCGGATCGCCGTGGCCAGCACCACAGGTGCACTGTCACGGGGAGGGGCGTTACCGCCCAGGACAGCGAGGCTCTCGACCGCGCGCCGGATCTGGGTCAGCAGGTGATCGACCCGGAACAGCTCGGCCATCAGCTCCGGGTCCTCGATGTCCCTTTCGACCTCGGAGATGACGGTGATGCTGCGGTTGACCAGACTCTGCAAACGCGGCGAGATCGACTTGAAGATCTCGGCGAGCTCCGCCTGCGCGTTGAGGTGCTGGTGCTGGCGGGTCGCGGCCAGCATCACCGTCTTCCACGCCTCGTCGAAGGCCTCGTCCAACAGGACAATGGCGTCAGCGCACAGGTTTCCGGTGCGTGACGGGGCAGCGGTCGGCGAGAAGTTGGTGTGTGCGGTGCCCTGCTCAGCTTGCTCCGCTGCCCAGCGGACGTGCTGTCGGCCTCTACCGATGGCAGTGACGACCTTATCCAGAGCCTGAAGAGCGGCGTCTCGCTCTCCGCGGACTTCCCCCATCCGGGTCAGGCCGCGGCGCGCGTGAAGCGACCGTGCTCCGGTCCACCACAACGTGCAGGCGGCTGCGGCGACAGCTGTCGCGATGCCGAGCGGGGTGGGCAGTACGTCGAATCCATCGAGCAGCCAGCCACCGGCCACCACCGCTCCCGTGAGAGCGCTCCCCGTGAACGCGGGCGGAAGGGCCACGCTGTCACTGGCATGAGCGCGGTGACGCCGGCTGGAAGGCATCGCGACCTCGACTGTGTGATCAGACATGGCACATCTCCCGAGTCCGAAGTCCCATCGGCTGCCGGGCGACGTTCCGCATCCGGGCACGCATGAGGCTGAGGCTGTCGTGCAGTACGACCGCGTCAGTGGTCGGATAGGTCAGCGATTCAGGTGGTGCGACCCAGAAACGGTGGTGGCAGAGCGACTGGGGCCCCTGGGGCGAGCACCGTAGTGACGGCCCGGGCTCGCATGCCGAGTGCGCGGCCCTCCACACGTCGGCGGTACCGCATGTGACCGGCACGAGCAGCCGTCGGTGCGTCATGCAGCACAGCAAGGGGCCGACTCGGTTCCCGCAGTCGATCATCTCGTCGAGTGCGGCCATGCCGAGGCCCATGCTGACGCGTACGACATCGAGCGCGAGCGGCAGCGCCAAAGGCGGCGGGGCCTCGCAGAATTGCAGCCGCCAGGGGTGGCGAGTGCTCAGTAGGGGAGTCATCAGCTCTCCGGTCAGGACGGGACAGGCCCGTCGGGAGGTTTCGGTCACCGCGGCCACCGGGCGGCCGCGGCTGTGAGCAGGGCGTTCGGCCCATCCGGCCGAAGGGAGGGAGGCCGGAACCGAAGCTGGGTGCGGCTGTCGTTTGCTCACCGCTGCGAACCGGGCACGGGCCGGGACCCGCCCATATGATCGAGCACTGACTTCAACTGGAGGGCCAGCCGCCGCAGATGGACGCGCGACTGCAGGAAGTCGTCGGTCGGCGGTGCCTGCGCGGCCAGCTCCCGGACCGCGACCAGCGCCTGTGTCCACGGTCCCGTCCGCGGCCCCTCGGCACCGAGCTCCATGAGATGGCCGCGCAGCCGGAGCAAGAGGTCCTCCACATCCTGCTGCCTCTTCGGAACGGGCGCTTCGTCATCGATTACCAGGCCGATAGTCTCCCCGGCGCGCATGACCATCGACTGGGAAACAACGGGCCGCTGCGCCGCAACGTACACATTCCGCACCACGCCGCTGGCAGCACCGACGGCCGACAGACTGCTTCGCCCGCGCCAGGCCTTCCAATGGGTAGAACGGCAACGAACAGACATGAGAATCCTCAAATGCGACGCGAAGGGAAGCAGGAAGAAGGGGAGGAGGCCACCGGGGCCGGTGAGGCTGGGCCGCAACCCACGGAGGACGGCTTACGGACCGCCACGCACCAGCCCCGGTGGCCGGTCTGAGGGGCTACGGCGTACGGCCGCCGAACAGCCGCAGCGCGTCACGTACGCACCCGACGAGTTCGGTGCCATCGAGCAGCGGACAAGGGGCCTCGGTCCGGGCGTCCCACGGTGGGGTGTCCCATCGCCAGCCGGATGAGGGTGGAAGGATCAGACGTCCCCCTGCCCCGGATTCGACCCGGACGTTCTCCATCCCGGCAAAAACCCTGCCGGTCCCGGCCCGGATCAGGAGTGTGGCCTGGTCCTGAGACGCGATCAGACAGGGCACTGGCCCCATGTCCCGTCGTCCGAGCAGAACCATGGCCTCCATCCCGACCACGCGTGGAACCGTCACGGCATCCATGGCGGAACACGTCGTGCTCAGAAGGCTGCCCCGATTGGTCTTCAGCTCGGCGGCAGCACGGTGCCACGGAAGGAGCGTCGTTTCGACGAGTAGGGGCCAACACAGAACCCGGTCATATGCTTCGATCACCGCCCCCTTATCCGAAGCCTTCGGAGGCCAGCTCGCAACCGCCTTCATGGCGTCCTCCTGCAATCGCCGCCGCTGGACAGGGACCCCATCGGCGACACCTGCGTCTCGATGGCATCCAGGACCGCAGGCGAGCACTGTCCCGACGAACTCTCAGCGGCCAGGGCCGCAGCAGCCGCCGCCCCGCTGTCGGCACCACCGGTACGGAATCCGGGCTGGAGAGGGAATCGAGGTCTCCCCAGGGCGCGCACACACAATCGCGGGCCGCTGAATGCCGCACGGGCATGGAGGTAGCGGTGGTTGTCGATGAGGTAGCCCTGTCCCGGCGAAAGAATGATGGTGTGCCGGTGGGCTGTGATAGCCGCTCTCAGGTCAGCCAGGAAGCGACCCACCACAGGACTGAACTGGGCGAAGTCGTCCTGCCGGTAGCGGATCGAAGCTCGGCCGCCCGGGTGATGTGTGAAAACCTGGCTGGGGCGTCCGCCGCCGCCGCCGTAGAAGGCGGTCCCGGGCCGGCTCAAGAGATCCACGGCCTCCGGGACCATGGCCGTGAGGTGATCGTGAACGGCCTGCCCGTCGGTGAGGAACACCTCGCCTCCGCGCACCGGACGCCGGAGACAGACCAGGAGCATGAGCCGCGGCGGCTCCGGAGCGCTCGATCCCTCGGTATGGGCATACAGCTCGCCAGTACCGAGACCCGCCAGCCCCGGCCGCCGCGCCCCCTGCCCGATGTACTGGATCGTCGTAAGGCTGTCCGGATCGCTGTGACGATGAGGAACCAGCGCCATGACCCGCCGGGCGAACGCGAGGACCGACGCCCGGGATCCCAGCCCGTCCACCATCACCAGGCCACGCTCGCGCACCTGCTCGGCGATCCGCCCGTCGGCATGACCTATCTGCGGCTGGGTAGTGCGCCTTTGGATTCCGGTAGTAGGGGTACACGTCAACATGGATGTGCTCCTCTGCAAATCGGACGCGGTTCGACCAGGGTCCGAAGAGCAGGGCACCTGGTAAAGCGACAGATTGTCGACCCGGACAATTCGGGTAAGAAGTCCGAGGGTCGGTAGCCGGCTGCTACGGTCCGGGAACCCGGTCCACCCGTCGCACCCTGGGAAATTGCATGTCGTATCAACCGTCGCTGTGGCCGGTCTCGGTCAAGACCGTGGCTCTGGACCACAAGTCGCGTGTTCTCCTGCTGCGCAACGAGCGCCAGGAGTGGGAACTGCCCGGAGGGCGCCTGGAGATCGGCCCTCCGTCCGGGTCGAACGCCGCCGACCACAGCCCTGAAGCAGCGGTGGAGCGAGAACTGCGGGAGGAAACTGGCTGGGACGTCAAGGCCGGAGACCTCCTCGACACCTGGATCTACGAGCCGCTCCCCGGGCGCCGAGTCCTGATCGTCACCTACGACTGCACGGTCCTCACACCGGAAACGCCCCCGGTCGTCAGCCACGAGCACTCCCGCGCCGGCCTCTTTGCCGAGCACGACGTACCCGGGCTGACGATGCCTGACGGCTACAAACGGTCCATCGCTGCCGTGTACGCCGCCCGGAAGAAGAGGTGACAGGACATGACCGGGCACAATGTGCGGGCCATGCGGCCATCCGTCCGGCACGCCGCGTGGCACTGGGCCACACCGGAAGCGCAGACCGTCCTCGCCACCCGAGACCTCGCGGCCATCCTCCGCTTCCACCGCCGCGTGCACGGCCAGAGCCAGACGGAAACTGGCGCCCTCATCGGCTACGACAAGACTTACGTTTCCGCGATCGAGCTCGGCAAGCGCCGGCTCACCGATGTCGCTGCTCTGAGGCACATCGCCGACCGGCTCGACCTGCCGCCACATGTCCTCGGCGTCACCGATCCTGCGGACACCGACTTCCAGGCCATGGTCCAGTTCGGCCAGTCCACCGTGCGTCTCGCCGAGATCGCCCGGCAGACCGGACATGCTTCGGAAGCCGTTGCCGAACTTTGGCCGCTCGTGGCCCGGCTGGAAGCCCGGGCACGAGACGGACACACGGAACGCGAAGCACTTCGACTGCTTGCCGACGCCCGCCTGGGACTCGGTACCGCCCTGGGCAACGTTCTGCCCGAAGAACGTCTCGCCACGGCCGCGCACTGGACTGCCAAGAGCCTGAACGTCGTGACCTTCCTCGACGACCCCGCACTGACAAGCACGGCACTGCGCATGCACGGAAATGAACTGCGCAAAGCGGGACTCATCGGCGCCGCCGTCAACCGCCTTGTCTCCGCTGCGTCCCTTGCCCCCGACCGCATGAGCCGCGCAGCGGTCCTTCCCCTGCTCGCCCGCGCGGCTGGCGCCCTCGGCAACGCCCCCCTCTTCGACCGCGCCATCCAGGAAACAAGGATCCTGCTCGACGAGGTCGACCACACCAGCCTCGTCAACCCCGTCGCCCTTCACGAAATCGAGCTTCGGGGCCTGATCGGCACCGGCCGCGCGAGCACAGCCATACTCCGATCTGAACAAGAAACACCGGCACCGACCATGGCAGCCGCACCCCAGTGGCGCGTCATCGAACTCACCACCAGCGGCAAGGTCCGCCTCCTGGGCGGAGACACACGCGGCGCCGCGGAGTTGCTCACCCAAGCCGTAACACAGGCACAGGCCCAACGACTTCCACATCAGCTGCAACGCATCATCCGCACTGGTGGTCACGCCCTGGGCGAGGTCAGAAGCGCCGCCACGCACGCCCTTTTGCAGCTCCGGACCGAGTTGGCCGCGTAGCACACGCATGGCAGTCAGCACGTGCTGTGTCGCAGCCGCGTGCACCACGCCCTCTCCGAAATGGCCTCCGCGGACACCACGCGACTGCCCGCAGCCTGGTTGTACGGCGGCAGTAGGCACGAGCCTTGGGTCGGTGTGGATGGACAAGCATCGTCGTGGCAATCCCACTACCGCCCTGCGCCACACCTCGCCGAGATGGCCCCATGCCGGTGGCAGATGCCGGGCGGGCGACAGTGGCGCGACAGAGCTGTACCCCAGCGAGTTGCTGAGGTGAAGAGCGGAGGTCATCGTGTACCTCCTGCCGTAAGAGCTTCGTGCCCGGATTCCTCTACAATGTGGGTGTCAGCCGGTTTGAGTAGTTCAAGAAGGTGCCGCGTGGCGTCGGTGAGCGCGTCGATATGAGCCCGGGATTCTGAGAGATCACTGGGTGTCTCCTTCCCACTCAGTTCACGAGCGATGTCGATCCGTTCATGCACCGGCTCTTTCCCCGAGGGGAAGTCCATGTGAAGGGCGTGCGTCAGCTCCATAATGTGCCCGCGCAGCAGCATAATTACGCCCTGGACCTCGTCCGGCCCAATTGAATGGGTGCCCTTGTCGAGGATTTCGCGCACAGTCTGCCGAGCCATTCGCACAGACCGCTGCTCGCCCCGGCAAATGTCATTCGAAATGACGGTGGAGGGCGCCACGCATACGGGCGGGGCGACGGGTGTAGGTGGCTTCGTAGCAGTCACTGGGAGGTCTCCCGCTGTCGTCTTGCCCGCCTGGTGCGGTGGGGCGGGGCGGAAGCCGAGGTGTGGGCGCTGACTCGATTTCGGTGAGTGATGGGTGTGAAGTTTCGCGACCCGCGGCTTGCAACGACCCCAGTTCGGCCATGCAGACCCGTCAGGTGTTGAATCAGCACGGTTTTCACTCCTCACTACGTTGCGGACGGCAAGGCTGCTGGAAGAGAGACGCGGATCGGGCAATGTGCAGATTGTTCTGCAGGCTGATCTGAGAACGGATGCGGGAGCGGTTCTCTCCAGGTTGGACGGGGGAGCAGAAGCTGGAGAGAGCCGGTCGGGAAGACGGTGGGCCCGGTGGCTGGCCGTTAGGTCTTGATGCCCAGAGCTGCCAAACAGGGCACATCTTCGGTTTTTGATTCGCCCCTGTATTCGTGATTCCACTGGCTAACGGGCACCAGCCCAGGCGGTACCAGCTTCAGCCCAGAAAGGAGCTGTGCGATCTGCCCGCTGCTACGGATCCGTGCGGTTTGGCCGTGCTGGGTCAGTTCACGCTCTACTGATCGCATCGTGGCGTCCATGCCGTCGTCGCACATGTGGCTCAGTACGACAGCGCTACCTGGGGCGAGGGCGTCTTGGAGCTCTCGCATGATTCTGAACGGATTCTCGTCATCGCCGATGAAATGGAAGACAGCCGCGCAGAACAATGCGACAGGGCGATCGAAGTCCAGCTTGTAGCTGACTTTCTGAAGGAGCTCCTGAGGATTGCGCAGATCCTCGTCCACGAACGAAGTCGCTCCCTCCAGCTCACTCGTTAGCAGCGCTTCGGCGTGAGCCAGGACCGCGGGATCGTTGTCGACGTAGACGACTTGCGCGGTCGTCAGCACTTGCTGCGCCGTCTCGTGAACATTCGGATAAGCCGGCAGGCCGGCGCCGATATCTACGATCTGCCCGATTTTCAAGGCGCCGGTGACGTACCGCGCTGCGCGGTGAACGAATGCACGATTCTCTCGAGCGATCCACTGCGGGTCCAGGCCCAGTTCCTTCATGCGGTTCAGGATCTCAAAGTCTTTCGGATAGGCGTTCTTGGCCGCCTGTCCACCCTGGTAGGCGGCATAAAGGCGAGCAGAACTGACCGGCCGAAGTGGCGGCTGCCTGTCGAGCATGTCACTCCTCCCCGAACACGGCGTCTCCTGCGGTGAGATCGCCAGTCAGGCGTTCCTCCGAAACGCTGCTGATGGACCTCCCGGTGGCTCGCAAGTGTGCATCGGGTGGTGTCGTTTCGCCAATTCATGGGGGAATATTCCCCCATGAATATTTCATATTCATGGGGGAATATCGGTGATGGGCTGGGGCAGCGTCAAATCAGGCCCCTGCTACGAACGGTGACCGCAGCACGATCCCGGGTTCACTGAAGGGCGCAGACGTCGCGCCCAGCCGTCGGAGGACACATGCTCACCCGGATCACCTTTCGAAGCCAATCAGACAATCACTGCCCCATGCCTAGGAATCATCGGCGAGACTGAGCGGGAGCAAAGGTTCGAGGAGGCGACGGGACATGGCGGCCGGACGGCGCTGCGAATGTGGCACACCCCTGAGTCAGTACAACAGCGACAAAGTGTGCGCTGGATGCGTCAGGGCCGGCAGGGCGCAGGCGGCGAGCCCGCCACATCTGTCGCCGCCGCAGCTTCCGCAAGGCTTCTGGGAGAGCCCTGCCGTCCTGTCTGCCATAGAGACACGAGACTTCGGACGGCTGAGCGAAGAAGTTCGCCGGCGGGCCGGGCTGACGCAGATCGGCCTCGCGCAACTCGTGGGACTGACCCAGGGCTTCATCTCCAAGCTTGAGAGAGGGACCACTCGACTTGAAGTGCACGAGAAGGTCCTGCGCTTCTTAGAGGCCCTCGGCGCTCCGGTGTCGCTCAGACCAGGTCTGCCCCAACCACGCCCCCATATATCAACCGGAATCCCGTCAGCACCAGGTGATGGCCCGTGCGACCTGCGTCAACTGGCCGCCATGGCCGCTGCAGAATCCCTGGACTTCGTAAGCCAGTACTCAACGGGCGCAACCCCGCCCTGGGACGTGGACGAGATCCGCCGGGAGATCGCAGCGATCGCCACGGAGTACGTACACAGCCCCCTCGAACCTGTGTTCACACGACTTCTGGCCACCCGTGGCAAGCTCTTCACATTACTCCGTGGACAGCCGAAGCCTGGCGAAGCGCTCCACCTGTTCTTCCTGACCGGAACTGCTTGCCTTCTTCTGGCTCACGCTAGCCAGAACCTGGGCGATGAAACGGCGGCCATGGCGCAGATCCGAACGGCGTGGACTTGCGCTGATCGGGCAGACCATAACGGCCTCCGTGCATGGGTGAGGGGCACTGCAGCACTGATCGCCGAGTGGTCTCCGCAGGTCCAAGCCGCCTTGACTCACACCCAGAGTGCTCTTGCTTACGCCCCGACCGGTGAGTCCCGCATCCGGATTGCGGCCATCCAGGCACGGGCGGCCGCTCGCGTTGGTGACCAGCAACGCGCTCGCTCCTCTCTGGACGTCCTGCGCCACGCCAGGGAAGAGTGGCCGGATGCGGACGGGCTCGAACAGTTCGGTGGTCTCCTGCGCTTCCCGACCGAGAAACAAGCCTTCTACATCGGCGGAACGTACACGCTCCTGGGAAACTACGAACGTGCCGAGCGGCACGCCGCGGAGGCGATCGCGCTTTACGAACAGGGAGCACCCGAGGCGTATTCCTACGGTGATGTAGCCCTGGCCCGGCTCGACATCGTCACCGCACGACTCGCCCTGGGGGAGGTAGAGGGCGCGTCGGAGGAACTGAAGAAGATCCTCGAACTGCCTGCCCAACTACGTATCCGGCAACTCGGGACATCAGTACAGAGAATTGCCAGACTCCTCACGGACAGCAAGTTCGACGGAAATCGAACGGCCCGCGAACTGGCAGATGCCGCAGTCAGCTACCGAACCATGGACACACAACCGAAGGCACCGCTCCAATGACACACGGCATCGAAGAGCATGCGGCACGCAGAGCTGCCCGCATGAGTGGGTTGCGAAGCAACCAGATGACTAAGTTGCACCAGCACGCGACCGCAGTCTTCCTCCTCCCGGCAGAACGCATCGTCGCGCGCGTCAGCCCGGTCGAGCATCTCCCCAGGCTCACCACCAGCGTGACGCTCACTCGCTGGCTCACAGGCAACGGCGTCTCAGCGACGGAACCCGCGGACCTCCAACAGCCCGTACTCGCTGAAGGGCACGTCGTCACCTTCTGGCGCTACTATCCGCAGCCCACCACGAAGAGCGCCCCCAACGCCGGGTATCTCGGCCGCCTTCTTCGGAAACTTCACCACCTTCCGCCACCACCCATCAGGCTGCCGAAGTGGACGCCACTCACCTCCTTCACCCAAACGCTGGCGCACGCGAACTCAGTGCCCGACAACCAGAAGGATTGGCTCGCCACGCGCGCGCACGAGCTCATTGCTGCCTTCGACGAACTCGACTACGCCCTGGTCCCCGGCCTCGTCCACGGTGACGCGTACCCCGGCAACTGCCTCTGGGATGGCGACCATGCGCTCCTCGGCGACTGGGATGAGGCGGCCGTCGGGCCACGGGAAGTCGACCTTGCCAACACCTACCAAGGCCAGCGATTCGGACGAACCGCTGCTGAACTCGAAGCGTTCATGAGAGCGTATGGATACGACATCACAGGCTGGCCTGGTCTACCCACGCTCATTCGCATCCGCGACATGCATACACTCAGCTCGTACATCCGCCGCGCCGACGTGGGAAACGCGGCAGCAGCTCACGAACTCGGTCGGAGAATAGCCACTCTTCAACGAGATGACACTGCCGCAATCTGGAAGGCAGCCTGAGTAGCTCCTGATTTGGCTTTTCCGGAGGGGAAGCCCTCTTACAGCTAGTTGAGTTGGCCGGACCAGCGGGGTTCGGTGCGGCTACTGTGTGGTTCCTCCGGAGCAGCGCTTCCCCCGAGGTTGCGCTCCGGAGTATCCGTCGTGGCCAGCCGGTGCAACGAATCCAGGCGACCTAATACGCACGGTTCGGACGAAGTGCACGCAGTGCCACATGATGACCCAAAAGGTATGGCAAGTGGCTATGGACGGGGGATAGAACAAGCTGTAGCTTCCCTCTACTTTCATTCCGCACGCTGAGCCTGTCCCTTCCTGGCAGATCAGCGCCCTACGCCATCACCGAGCGACCGGTGAAGCTGAAATCAAGGAGCCGAGCATGGTGATCGCAAACCTGGGCCAGGTAGTTGCGGTTGCCCGCTCCCGAGCAGCCCTCAATCCCTCACACGTCGCAAAGCGAGCCGGAATCTCCGAAGCGCAGTACCTGGCGCTTGAAGCGGGATCGGCCTGGCCGGGCACAGCCGCAGCCGAGGCAGTCATCGACGCCCTGCAGATCCCCGACCTCCAACGTGCGAGCGTCCAGGCTGTGGATACCCCACTCGACAAGTACCTCCAACGCGTCCTGCACGCCTATGGCATCCCCGCCCTCATCGTTGACAGCAGCTGGCGCACGGTCGAGGCCAACGCCTTCGCTCAGGAACTGCTGCCCGGCTCAGCAGCGCCCGGCTGGAACCTCATGCGATGGCTTCTGCTCGACCACGACGCCAAAGCACGCCTGGCCAACTGGGACGAAGTCGCACACGCTTTCGCAGCCGCGCTCCGCTACGGCCTGGTCGTCGCCCCCGATGACGCGGAGCTCCTCGCAGTGCAGGCAGCTGCCGACCCTTCGCTGCGCGCCGGCGATCTGGGCCAGTACGA
Organism: Streptomyces sp. NPDC057565; assembly: GCF_042801455.1. Taxonomy (NCBI): domain Bacteria; kingdom Bacillati; phylum Actinomycetota; class Actinomycetes; order Kitasatosporales; family Streptomycetaceae; genus Streptomyces; species Streptomyces sp. NPDC057565. The sequence continues at coordinate 42,905 of NZ_JBHVFU010000058.1, forward strand.
CTGCCCCGACGGGCAGGTGTTCGTGTGGAGATCCCCCGACGGGCCATACCAGGTGTCGGCTTGCCTGCTCACAGTGCCCGGGAGACGCCCGGACCTCCAGCAGATCACCTTCGTACCCAGAAGTATCGAGCCCGCTCACACAGACACCGACGCAGCGGAAGGCCCATCGCTATGGCACGGCCCTGTCCTTGCGGGCATGCTGACGTGCGGACTATGCGGTCACCTCCTGACAAGTGAGCGACCGGCCGCATACAGCTGTCCCACCGGCTGCTTGCCCGAGCTCGCCTCGGCGGAGCTCGAACTACGCATCGCCAACGAAGCGGTACCGCGAGCTTTTCCTCCCGGCGCAATCCGGAAACTCGCTCTCGCGCAGGAGATCCTCACCGCAGCGGGCGTCGACATGGCGCTCAACGTCCCCATCTCTGCTCAACACGCGCTGTCCCAATGGCGCAGCTCGATGACGACCGCTCAGCGTCGAGGGATCCTTGACTTGGCGTTCACGTCAGTAATCGTCAGCCCCGGAACGGGCCTCGCGGACGACTCACCAGCGGTAGACCTCGCCTTCTCCTGGAGGGAGCAGAGCTGAGGATGGTGCCACAAGGCGGGCCTCCCGGTTCACACAGGGGGCCGTCGGTGCAGGCAAACGTGGCCAGGGCAACCGCCTCCGTCACGGTGGGGCCACCTGAGCCCCGGCTGGTTGCCCCGGCTGGGGAATCGTCTCAGGTTCCGCGGGGCATTGGACCAGTGTTCGGGCAAAGGATCTGAGCCACCAGGACCGGCGGGACCCCGGCGAGCAACCGCGGCCCGGACCGCCAGGCGTGAAGGCTTGCCAGCATCCATGACACGCACCCCGCACAGGGCCACCACCACTCCCGCCCGGACCTGCGCGATGCCACCATCGAACCTCCAGCCACCAGGAATAATCACCGCCCAATGTCGTTGCCACGCCCTACAGTTGGCCCGCCGACCGCGCACGGCGGTCGACGCGTTCAATGGGGAGCTCACGCACTTGCGCATACGAAGACTCGCGGGGGCGATGGCACTCGCCACGCTCACCGCTTCAGTGACCCTGCTTGTCAGCCCGAGCCCGGCCCAGGCCGCAGACAGCATCGTGCTGCCGGTGCACTCGCACTGGCAGACCCTCGCCGATAGCGATCACGTCTACGTCAGTTCCCCCGGCGACAACGCCGTGGTAGCCACCGACCACAACGGCCAGGTGATCAAGGTCGTCGAAGGACTCGACGGCGCCCGCGGCATGAGCCTCACGGCCGATGAGTCCACCCTCTACGTTGCCCTTCCAGAGGCCGACGCGATCGCTGAGATCGACACCAATACTCTGACCGAGGTCCGTCGCATCCCCACAGGGACCGACACCGAACCGGAGAATCTCGCGCTCGCCAGCGGCAAACTGTATTTCTCCTACCAAGCAACCCCCTTCAACGGCGGCATCGGATCGATCAGCGTCGCCGAGGCCACCCCCGTCGTCGGCCTGGACGATGACCCGCAGTGGTACAGCAAGCCCCGGCTCGCCTCGTCGCCAACCGCGCCTGACCGGCTCGTCGCCGCGGACAGTGAAGGCTCGCTGGGCATGCGGGTTTACGACGTGAGCTCCGGCACCACCCAGGAGATCGCCTACACCGAAGACGTCGGCAGCGTCGAGGACCTGGCCGTCACCCCGGACGGACACAGCGTGATCACCGCGCGCGGCGGCACCTACTACCACCAGCAGTGGCGGCTGTCGGACCTGACTGAGGAATCCCAGTACGACACCGGCGCGTACCCCAACGCCGTCGCCATCGCACCCAATGGCACGGTGGCCGCAGGCGTTGCGGCCTCGGGGAAATGGGACATCTACGTCTACCGCCGCGGTGAGACCACCCCGTATCGCACCATCGATTTGTCGTACGGAGGACTGGAACTACTGCGACGGGGTGTGGCCTGGGCACCGGACGCCAGCAAGCTGTTCGCCACCCGCTTCCCGTACAGCGGCGAGGTCATCCTCGACATCATCACCGACGTTCACAAGGCGAACAGCAACATCACCCTCACCGCCCCAGCGTCACAGCCTCTCGGCGAGACGGTGACTGTCCACGGGCAGCTCAGCTCTCTGGTGCCGTTCCCGAAGAGCATGGTCGTCACCGTCAAGCGATACGACGAACAGATCGCCACCGTGAAGGTCAAGGCCAACGGCACCTTCACCTTCACCGATCGCCCCACGATGGCGGGCTGGCCTATCTACACCGTCACCTACGCTGGTGACGCCAACCACGCATCCGGCACGGGCACCGTCCAGGTAGAGATCACCGACTAGGCGGCTGATCCATCTCTGGGGGCCGGGCGCGCAACGCGGCTGGCCCCCAGACCTCGAAAGGCCCTAACGGGGGCGGGGCCCACGGCGGCGCACGGATCCCCCCACCTGCGGGACCCGATACTTTCGATGTCCGGTGGAACCCCGGCCCCCGCCGCCTTGGGCCGGGCTCCCCGACTTGGCCTTCTGTACCGGCCGGACTGGCTCGAGGCCAGCGGCGGTCAAGATGGACAGGTCCAAGGCCCATCGCTGTCGATTTCGTTGATTCCACAGCAGAAACGCTGCTCGGACGTGGTTGTCCGCCTCCGCCGCGCTCATACCCGTCACCGCAATGAGGTGGGCGAGCGCTTCGTGTTCCTTGCCGAACCTCTGGGCCCGCCCAAAATGAGTCGCGGTGTGGCACATCGTGCACAGGCATACCAGTCTGTGCAGGATCTGCTTGCCAGCACGGGCATCGAACTGCCAGCGTTCATGTACCTCCAGCCAACGCTTCACAGCCGCACTCCTGGTTTGCCCGCATACCTCGCACCGGTGGCCCGCGCGCCCCACGGCCATGCGACGCACCCGCTCCCAATCGCGCTCACTGAGGCAGTCTCGGGCATTCTTGAACCAGCAGTCCGAAGGGACCAGATCCACGAACAGTCCTGAGCCGAATGCGCGGTCTTCACCAGGAAGTACGTCAGGAAGATCCGGCAGAGCCGCCCACCGCTGCAAGTCCGGCATGTTCGGTTCCGGCGCGTACCACCGTCTGGCCACCGGATCCCACGAGGCGCCGAAACCACTGGCCGCGTCCTTCTCGGAGTATGGAACGTCCAGCCACTCCCTGCCCTTGCCTGGCGCGCGTCCGCTGTCGTTCACACCTGTCCTCTCCCCAAAGTCGACGGGCTTGCCTCGCCGTCTATCCGCGCGCCGCCAGGGTTTGCAGCCAAGCGGCAGTCAGGCGGCCTCGGGTCGCGTGGCCACGTTGGGCGGGCCAGCGTCCACAACCTTCTTGCGGTAGGTCGGGTCCGTGCCCCAGACGGTTCTGGACTTCTGTTTGTGGTAGCCATTGGTGCACTCGCCCAGCCACATGCGACCGATCCGTTCCACGCCGCGCGACCACGCGTCGTGCCACAGATAGGGGCCGGCCTGCGCATCCTCTTCGTTGTTGTACGCCGACTCCCAGCCGGTCCACAGGGCTGTCAGCTCGGCGACCACCGAACCGTGTTCCCACCAGCAGCCGTGGGGCAACTGTTCCGTGGTCAGCTCGTACTGGTCGGCCATGCGGATAACCCAGGCCGTGAATTCTGCCCACATCTCCTTGCGGTCGTCGTCCTTGACCTTGTGCCAGGAGACCGGCGCCCCGGCGACACGCGCGCCGGGACTCTCGCCGTCCTCTCCAGTTCCTCCGCCCTTGGGGCCACCGCGGACGGACCCTGCGTCCTCAAGCCGGGCGAGCCGGGCTGCGAATCCGGTGAGCTCACTGTTGATGGATTCCAGGGCATCGAAGAGTGGCCCGAGCGGATCAGACATCCCATGCCGTTTGACGTCAAGTGGCATGGGGGTGTGCGTGGTGTGACCAGGCGGTCGCTTCGTCGTAGGGGGTGCGGGTCTT
>NZ_JBHVFU010000059.1:0-46379 GCF_042801455.1 Streptomyces sp. NPDC057565
TCGGTGACGTCCTCCTTGACGCCCGGCACGGTGGTGAACTCGTGCAGGACACCGTCGATCCGGATGCTGGTGACAGCAGCGCCGGGGATCGAGGAGAGGAGCGTGCGGCGGAGGGAGTTACCGAGGGTGTAGCCGAAGCCCGGCTCCAGCGGCTCGATCACGAACCGGGAGCGGAACTCGTCGACGACCTCTTCGGTCAGCGACGGACGCTGAGCGATAAGCATGCTGTGGTCCTTCAGTCGTGGGCGCCCACTATTTGACGCCCCCAGATACTGACAAGGGTACGGGCGGCACGACCCGAAGGAGCCGTACCGCCCGGACCCGCGAGCTCTCCTACTTGGAGTAGAGCTCGACGATCAGCTGCTCCTGCACCTGGGTGTCGATCACCTGGCGCTCGGGCAGGGAGTGCACGAGGATCCGCAGCGTCGACGGCACAGCTTCGAGCCATGCCGGGACGGTGCGCTCGCCGGCCTCGGCCTGGGCCACCTGGAAGGGGGTCAGGGCCTTGGACTTCTTGCGGACCTCGATGACGTCGTTCACGGCGACGCGGGCCGACGGAATGTCGGTCTTCGTGCCGTTCACGGCGATGTGTCCGTGACGCACCAGCTGACGGGCGTGGTCGCGGGACTTGGCAAAGCCGGCCCGGTAGACCACGTTGTCGAGGCGGGTCTCAAGGATGCGCAGAAGGTTCTCACCGGTCTTACCGGTCTTCTGGTTCGCTTCCTTGTAGTAGTTCACGAACTGCTTCTCAAGGACACCGTAGATCCGCGAGCACTTCTGCTTCTCACGAAGCTGAAGAAGGTACTCGCTGTCCTTGGTGCGCCCGCGTCCGTGCTCACCCGGGGGGTAAGGACGGATCTCGATCGGGCACTTCGCGCTCTCGCACTTGCTGCCCTTAAGGAACAGCTTCTGCTTCTCCCGACGGCAACGCTTGCAGTCGGCCCCGGTGTATCGCGCCATTTTCCAGTTGTCTCCGTTGCTTCAGTGCGTCAGACGCGACGGCGCTTGGGCGGCCGGCATCCGTTGTGCGGAGTGGGGGTGACGTCCTGGATCGAACCGACCTCGAGGCCAGTGGCCTGGAGGGAGCGGATCGCGGTCTCGCGGCCGGAGCCCGGACCCTTGACGAAAACGTCAACCTTGCGCATGCCGTGCTCCTGCGCGCGGCGGGCGGCCGACTCGGCGGCCATCTGCGCGGCGAAGGGGGTGGACTTGCGCGAGCCCTTGAAGCCGACGTGGCCGGCAGAGGCCCAGGAGATCACGTTGCCCGAGGGGTCCGTGATCGAGACGATCGTGTTGTTGAACGTGCTCTTGATGTGCGCGTGGCCGTGAGCAACGTTCTTCTTTTCCTTGCGACGCACCTTCTTGGCTGCGCCCTGACGTCCCTTGGGGGGCATGTCTTTACTCCAGATGGAGAGGGGAGGTGATCGGTCCTACAGCGAAGACCGCTGGATGCTGCAACGGCCCGGGGATCCGGACTGTCGCAGTGCGTCCGCTGAGGACTACTTCTTGCCCGGCTTCTTCTTACCGGCGATCGCGCGACGCGGACCCTTGCGGGTACGAGCGTTCGTGCTGGTGCGCTGGCCGTGGACCGGCAGGCCGCGGCGGTGACGCAGACCCTGGTAGCAGCCGATCTCGACCTTGCGGCGGATGTCGGCCTGAATCTCGCGACGGAGGTCACCCTCGGTGCGGAGGTTGGCGTCCACGTACTCGCGGATCTTGACCAGGTCCTCTTCGGCCAGGTCGCGAACGCGCGTGTTCGGGTTCACACCCGTGGTGGCGAGGATCTCCTTGGACCGGGTGCGCCCGATACCGAAGACATAGGTGAGGGCAACCTCCACGCGCTTTTCGCGCGGGATGTCAACACCTGAAACGCGTGCCATTCAATGGCTCCAGTTGTTATTTCGGGGGTCTTCCGCAATACCACTCCCGGCCGCCGACCGTTCCCGAAAGGGAAGCGGTGGTACGTCCGGGTCCCCGGCCCCCGCCGGAGGTGTCGTCAGCCGAAGCTTGGACGGGCACTGCGTATGTACGTATTACGTGCGTCGCGCGAAGTGCTGCGAGATGCAGGGGGTCGTGCGTCAGCCCTGGCGCTGCTTGTGGCGCAGGTTGTCGCAGATGACCATGACCCGACCGTGGCGGCGGATCACCTTGCACTTGTCGCAGATCTTCTTGACGCTCGGCTTGACCTTCATGGGATGTCAGGTTCTCCGGGTCAGTGCCATCACCCCGCCGTAGCAGGGCGTGGGCAAGATCTACTTGTATCGGTAGACGATCCGGCCACGCGTCAGGTCGTACGGAGAGAGCTCCACCACGACCCGGTCATCCGGGAGGATACGGATGTAGTGCATCCGCATCTTGCCGCTGATGTGCGCGAGGACCTTGTGACCGTTCTGGAGCTCCACCTTGAACATGGCGTTCGGGAGGGACTCGATCACGGTGCCCTCAATTTCGATGGCACCTTGCTTCTTGGCCACGCTTCGCCTTTCGAATCGGCTACCTTGATCGACTCTCCGCTCCGCATGCGGACACACGGATGCACGAGAGCCGACGAGTCAGTCTACGTCAGCGGACCCCAAAAGACGAATCCGTCAAGTTTGCCCATCGGAGTAGATCCTTAGACCTGCCCGGGGGCGCGTTCTCAGCCGGTGGGGCCCCTCAGCCCAGCGGGTCCGGCGCGGCCTGGATCCCGTACTCCGCCAGCTTCGCGCGGCCGCAGTCGGGGGCCGTCAGGACCAGGGGGCCCTGCTCGGTCAGGGCGATCGAGTGCTCCCAGTGGGAGGACCAGGTGCCGTCGGTCGTGATGACCGTCCAGTCGTCCTGGAGCACCTCGGTCTGCGGCGTACCGAGCGAGACCATCGGCTCGATGGCCAGGCAGACGCCGGGAACCAGCTTGATGCCCTTGCCGCGCTTGCGCGCGACGTAGTTCAGCAGGTGCGGGTCCATGTGCATCTCGGTGCCGATGCCGTGGCCGCCGTAGTCCTCGATGATCCCGTACTTGCCGGTGGCCGGACGCGGCTGGCGGCGGATGAAGGACTCGATCGCCTTCGAGATGTCGACGAGGCGGTTGTTCACCTTCATCGCGGCGATCCCGGCCCACATGGACTCCTCGGTCACCCGGGACAGCTCGATGAGCTCCGGAGCGTGGCCGGTCCCGACGAACGCCGTGTACGCCGCGTCGCCGTGCCAGCCGTCCACGATCGCGCCGGCGTCGATGGAGATGATGTCGCCGTCCTTGAGGACGGTCTTCTCGTCCGGGATTCCGTGCACGACGACCTCGTTGACCGAGGTGCAGATGGTCGCGGGGAACCCGCCGTACCCGAGGAAGTTCGACTTCGCACCGTGGTCGGCGATCACCTTGCGTGCGACCTGGTCCAGGTCATGGGTGGTGGCGCCGGGCACCGCCGCCTCGCGGGTGGCCGCGTGAATGGCAGCGACCACCAGCCCCGCCTCACGCATCTTCGCGATCTGCTCGGGGGTCTTGATCTGCACCATTGCGCGGCGCCTCTCTGCATCGAAGGGGAACGGGTGCGGCGTACTCCACGATACGGCGCAAACAGTCGGCCGCGGCGCCCAAGGACGCCGCGGCCGTCTGTACAGGTATTACGGGGTGTTCCTCAGTCCTCGCGGTCCTTCTTGAGGGCTTCCATCGACCGCTTGGTCACGTCCTCGACCTTGCCGAGCGCCGAGATCGTGACCACCAGGCCCTGGGCCCGGTAGTAGTCGATGATCGGCTCGGTCTGGGTGTGGTAGACCTCGAGCCGCGTACGGACCGTTTCCTCGGTGTCGTCGTCGCGCTGGTACAGCTCGCCGTCGCAGGTGTCGCAGACACCCTCGGTCTTCGGCGGGTTGTACGTCACGTGGAAGACGTGCGCGCTGTCGTTGCGGCAGATACGCCGCCCCGCGATGCGCTTGACGACCTCGTCCTCGGGGACCTCCAGGTCGAGAACCGCGTCCAGCATCACGCCCTCGCCCTTGAGCATCTCGTCGAGAGCCTCGGCCTGGCCCACGTTGCGCGGGAAGCCGTCGAGCAGGAAGCCGTTCACGGCGTCCGGCTGGGACATGCGGTCCTTGGCCATCGCAATGGTGACCTCGTCCGGCACCAGCTGCCCCGCGTCCATGTAGGCGCGGGCCTGCTTGCCAAGGTCGGTGCCCTGGCTGATGTTGGCGCGGAAGAGATCGCCCGTGGAGATGTGCGGAATCGACAGGTTCTTGGCAAGGTACGCAGCCTGCGTTCCCTTGCCGGCACCGGGCGGTCCGACGAGGACGATTCGCATCAGCGGAGGAACCCTTCGTAATTGCGCTGCTGGAGCTGACTCTCAATCTGCTTCACGGTCTCCAGACCCACACCCACGATGATGAGGATGCTCGTCCCGCCGAACGGGAAGTTCTGGTTAGCGCCACCGAAGCCTGCCAACGCCATCGTCGGCACCAGAGCGATCAGACCCAGGTACAGCGAGCCCGGCCAAGTAATCCTGTTGAGCACGTAGCTCAGGTACTCGGCAGTAGGTCGACCAGCCCGGATACCCGGGATGAAGCCACCATACTTCTTCATGTTGTCGGCGACTTCCTCGGGGTTGAACGAAATCGCCACATAGAAGAAGGCGAAGAAGACGATCAACAGGAAGTACGCCGTGATGTAGTACGGGTGGTCACCCTTGACGAAGTGGTCCTTGATCCATGTGGCCCAGCCCGCAGTGGAGTTGGAGAACTGGACGACCAGGGCCGGGATGTAGAGCAGCGAAGAAGCGAAGATGACGGGAATCACACCCGCCTGATTCACCTTCAGCGGGATGTACGTGGATGTACCGCCGTACGACCTGCGGCCGATCATGCGCTTCGCGTACTGCACCGGGATACGGCGCTGGGCCTGCTCGACGAAGACCACGAGGGCCACCATGACGAAGCCGACCAGGATGACGGTGCCGAATTCGATCCAGCCGTCCGCCAGCTTGCCGCTCTGCTTGATGGCCCACAGGGCGCCGGGGAAGCTGGCGGCGATCGAGATGAACATCAGGATCGACATGCCGTTGCCGATGCCGCGGTCGGTGATGAGCTCACCGAGCCACATGACGGCAGCGGTACCCGCGGTCATGGTGATGACCATGACGACGGTCGTGAAGATCGAGTGGTTCGGCACGATCTGGTCGGCGACCGGGCAGCCGCTGAACAGCGCGCCGCTGGTGGCGGTGGCCACCAGGCCGGTGCCCTGGAGGATGGCGAGTGCGACGGTCAGATAACGCGTGTACTGCGTGATCTTGGCCTGGCCGGACTGCCCTTCCTTCTTGAGCGCCTCGAGTCGGGGAATGACCACGGTCAGCAGCTGAAGGATGATGCTGGCCGTGATGTACGGCATGATGCCGAGCGCGAAGATCGTGATCTGCAGCAGTGCACCACCGCTGAACATGTTCACCAGGCCGAAGAGGCTGTTGTTGCCCTTACTTGCCTGGTCAACACAGGTCTGGACGTTCTCGTAGCTCACTCCCGGTACCGGGATGTGCGCCCCGAGCCGGTAGAGCACGATGATGCCGAGCGTGAAGAGCAGCTTCTTGCGCAGGTCGGGCGTCTTGAACGCCCGGGCGAACGCGGTGAGCACGGTGCCTCCTGCGACCCCCGCGCAGAGCGAGAGGTGACGGTCTTGAGGATCGACAAATACGAAAGAGTCAAAGATTCCCGGGCATGCGCCCAGGGGTTACCACAGCAACAGTGCACGCCACCTTACCGGCGACCATGCCCCCCTAGGAACGACCAACCGGGGATGCCCCAAATAAGAGGCATCCCCGGTCGGATGTTCAAGCCATCGAGTTGTCCGAGTTGTCTCAGACGAGCTCAGTGACGGTGCCGCCGGCGGCGGCAATCTTCTCCTTGGCGGAGCCGGAGACGGCGTCAACCGAAACCTGCAGCGCCACGGAGATCTCGCCCTGTCCGAGGACCTTGACGAGGTGGTTGTTGCGCACCGCACCCTTGGCGACCAGGTCGGCCACGGTGACCTCTCCACCCTCGGGGTAGAGCGTCGCGAGCTTGTCCAGGTTCACGACCTGGTACTCGGTGCGGAACGGGTTCTTGAAGCCCTTGAGCTTCGGGAGACGCATGTGGAGGGGCATCTGGCCACCCTCGAAGCGCTCCGGAACCTGGTAGCGGGCCTTCGTGCCCTTGGTACCACGACCAGCGGTCTTACCCTTGGACGCCTCACCACGACCCACACGGGTCTTGGCGGTCTTGGCGCCCGGGGCAGGCCGGAGGTCGTGGGCCTTCAGCGGGTTGTTCTCCGCCATGTCAGTCGACCTCCTCAACCGTCACGAGGTGGCGGACGGTGTGAGCCATGCCGCGGAACTCGGGGCGGTCCTCCTTGACAACCACGTCGTTCAGGCGCTTGAGCCCGAGCGAACGCAGGGTGTCGCGGTGGTTCTGCTTGCTGCCGATGTACGACTTCGTCTGCGTGATCTTGAGGCGAGCCATTACGCACCCGCTCCCGCACGTGCACGAAGCAGAGCCGCGGGGGCGACGTCCTCGAGCGGCAGACCACGGCGAGCCGCGATCTCCTCGGGACGCTGCAGGCCCTTGAGGGCCTCCACGGTCGCGTGCACGATGTTGATCGCGTTGTCGGAGCCGAGCGACTTCGACAGGATGTCGTGAACGCCGGCGCACTCCAGAACGGCGCGCACCGGGCCACCGGCGATAACACCGGTACCGGGGGAAGCAGGCTTCAGCAGGACGACGCCCGCAGCCTTCTCGCCCTGGATCGGGTGAGGAATGGTGCCCTGGATACGCGGAACCTTGAAGAAGTTCTTCTTGGCTTCTTCCACGCCCTTGGCAATGGCCGCGGGAACTTCCTTGGCCTTGCCGTAACCGACACCGACGGTGCCGTCACCATCGCCCACCACGACCAGCGCGGTGAAGCTGAAGCGACGACCACCCTTCACAACCTTGGCGACGCGGTTGATCGCGACAACGCGCTCAACGTACGCGGTCTTCTCGGCGGCAGCTGCGCCGCCGTCACGGCCCTTCCGGTCCCGCCGCTCGCCGCCACCGGCACCGCTTCCGCGGCGCTGGGGTCCAGCCATTGGATTTACCTCTCTCTGTTACGTCCGCTGTGCGTAGGAACCGGGGCTTAGAACTTCAGCCCGGCTTCACGGGCGGCGTCAGCCAGAGCGGCAATCCGCCCGGCGTACTGGTTGCCACCGCGGTCAAACACGACGGCCTCGACGCCTGCGGCCTTGGCACGCTCAGCGACCAGGGCGCCGACCTGCTTGGCCTGGGCGCTCTTGTCACCCTCGCCACCACGGATGGACACGTCCAGGGTCGACGCCGACGCGAGCGTGTGGCCCGCGATGTCGTCGATGACCTGAGCGACCATGTGGCGGTTGGAACGCGTCACGACCAAGCGCGGACGCTCCGGCGAACCGGAGATGTGCTTGCGGACGCGGATGTGGCGACGCTTGAGGGCGGCACGCTTGTAGGCGTCGCCCTTGGCGATCTTCACGCCGTATGCCATGGCTACTTACCAGCCTTTCCGACCTTGCGGCGGATGACCTCGCCGGCGTACTTGACGCCCTTGGCCTTGTACGGGTCAGGCTTCCGCAGCTTGCGGATCTTGGCCGCGGTCTCGCCGACCTTCTGCTTGTCGATGCCCTCGACGGAGAACTTCGTGGGGGACTCCACCTTGAAGGTGATGCCCTCCGGGGCCTCGATCAGGATCGGGTGGCTGTAGCCCAGGGCGAACTCCAGGTTGGAGCCCTTCGCCTGGACGCGGTAACCGACACCACTGATCTCGAGCGCCTTGGTGTATCCCTGGGTCACACCGGTGATCATGTTCGCCACCAGCGTGCGGGACAGGCCGTGGAGGGCCTTGTTCTGACGCTCGTCGTTCGGGCGGACGACGTTCAGGACGCCGTCCTCACCCTTGGTGACCTCGATCGGCGACGCGACGGTGTGGGTGAGGGTGCCCTTGGGGCCCTTCACCGCGACCGTGCGGCCATCGATGGTGACGTCCACACCGGCGGGAACCTGGATGGGGAGCTTGCCGATTCGCGACATGAGCTATTCCTCCGTTCCCGACTACCAGACGTAGGCGAGGACTTCCCCACCTACGCCCTTCTTCTGAGCCTGCTGGCCGGTCAGGAGACCGTGGGACGTGGAGATGATCGCCACGCCCAGGCCGCCGAGGACCTTCGGCAGGTTGGTGGACTTTGCGTAGACACGCAGACCCGGCTTCGAAATGCGCTTGATGCCGGCGATCGAACGCTCGCGGTTCGGGCCGAACTTCAGCTCGAGGACGAGGTTCTTGCCGACCTCGGCGTCCTCGACCTTCCAGCCGGTGATGAAGCCCTCCTGCTGGAGGATCTCCGCGATGTGCGACTTGATCTTGCTGTGCGGCATCACGACGGAGTCGTGGTATGCCGAGTTCGCGTTACGCAGACGCGTGAGCATGTCTGCGATGGGATCAGTCATGGTCATGAATTGGCCTTCGGCCTCTCTCGCCGGGGTTTCCTGTATGCGCCATCCCTCTCCCCACTCAGTGGCGGGACGGGTGCGGTGCGGGGACCTACGGCGTAGTAAGTCGGTCCAGGGCGGCAGGCGCCCAACCCTTCAAGCCTACGGCATGAAGAGCCGGACTCCTGCCGACCAGATGCTTACCGAGAGCTTCCGGGTAGTTCCAACGCCCAGAGGGCGAAGGAGATTTACCAGGAACTCTTGGTCACGCCCGGCAGCTCGCCACGGTGAGCCATCTCACGAAGGCACACGCGGCACAGGCCGAACTTGCGGTAGACGGAGTGGGGCCGGCCGCAGCGCTGGCAGCGGGTGTACCCGCGGACGCCGAACTTCGGCTTACGGGCGGCCTTAGCGATCAGAGCCTTCTTCGCCACGGTCAGTTCTCCTTGAACGGGAAGCCGAGGTGACGAAGGAGGGCACGACCCTCGTCGTCATTGGTCGCCGTGGTGACCACGGTGATGTCCATGCCCCGGACCCGGTCGATCTTGTCCTGGTCGATCTCGTGGAACATGACCTGCTCCGTGAGACCGAAGGTGTAGTTGCCACGGCCGTCGAACTGCTTCGGCGACAGGCCACGGAAGTCACGGATACGCGGCAGCGCGAGCGACAGCGTACGGTCCAGGAACTCCCACATCCGGTCACCGCGGAGGGTGACGTGGCAGCCGATCGGCTGACCCTCGCGCAGCTTGAACTGCGCGATGGACTTGCGGGCCTTGGTGACGGCCGGCTTCTGGCCCGTGATCGTGGTGAGGTCGCGCACGGCGCCATCGATCAGCTTGGAGTCGCGGGCGGCGTCGCCCACACCCATGTTGACCACGATCTTGACCAGACCGGGAATCTGCATGACGTTCTCGTACGAGAACTCCTCACGCAGCTTGCCGGCGATTTCCTCGCGGTAGCGCGTCTTGAGACGCGGCGCAGTGGTGGCAGTCATCAGATGTCCTCACCGGTCCGCTTGGCAACGCGGATCTTGTTGCCCTCGTCGTCAAAGCGGTAGCCGACGCGGGTGACGACCTTCTTGCCGTCCTTCTCCACAACCAGCTGAACGTTGCTGACGTGAATCGGGGCCTCAGTGGTGACGATGCCGCCGGTCTGCGAACCGCGAGCCGTCTGACCGGCCTTGGTGTGCTTCTTGACCCGGTTGACACCCTCGACGAGGACACGGTCCTGAGCAGGGTAGGCAACGATGACCTTGCCCTGCTTGCCCTTGTCCTTACCGGTGATGACCTGAACCAGGTCGCCCTTCTTGATCTTCATGCTTACAGCACCTCCGGCGCGAGCGAGATGATCTTCATGAACTTCTTCTCGCGCAGCTCACGGCCCACCGGGCCGAAGATACGGGTGCCGCGGGGGTCGCCGTCGTTCTTCAGAATGACGGCGGCGTTCTCGTCGAAGCGGATGTACGAGCCATCCTGACGACGACGCTCCTTGACGGTGCGAACGATGACGGCCTTGACGACGTCACCCTTCTTCACGTTGCCACCGGGGATCGCGTCCTTGACGGTGGCGACGATGACGTCACCGATGCCCGCGTAGCGGCGACCCGAACCACCGAGAACACGGATGGTGAGGATTTCCTTCGCACCCGTGTTGTCGGCGACGCGAAGTCGCGACTCCTGCTGGATCACGTCTATCTCCTGATCGTCTGCCGGTTCCCGGTGGGGTTCGAACCCTGAACGGGTCGAACCCCACCGAGCCTGGCGGAACTTGCCTGAGGGGAATGCCCCTCAGGAATTACTTGGCCTTCTCGAGGATCTCGACGACGCGCCAGCGCTTCGTCGCAGACAGCGGCCGGGTCTCCATGAGGAGGACACGGTCGCCGACGCCCGCAGCGTTCTGCTCGTCGTGAGCCTTCAGCTTGTTCGTACGGCGGATGACCTTGCCGTACAGGGCGTGCTTCACGCGGTCCTCGACAGCGACGACGACAGTCTTGTCCATCTTGTCGCTGACGACGAGACCCTCACGGGTCTTGCGGAAACCGCGGTCGGTGTTCGTCTCAGTCACAGTCTTCTCGCTCATCAGGCGCTCTCCACCGTCTCGATGCCCAGCTCGCGCTCGCGCATCAGGGTGTAGATCCGGGCGATGTCCTTACGGACGGACTTGAGCCGACCGTGGTTCTCGAGCTGCCCGGTCGCCGCCTGGAAGCGGAGGTTGAACAGCTCTTCCTTGGCCTCGCGGAGCTTGTTGAGCAGCTCCTCGTTGCCCAGCTCGCGCAGCTCGGACGCCTTGGTTCCGGCCGACATCACGCCTCACCTGCCTCGCGCCGAACGATGCGGCACTTCATCGGAAGCTTGTGAGCAGCGCGGGTGAGCGCCTCACGAGCAATCTTCTCGTTCGGGTAGGACAGTTCGAACATCACCCGACCCGGCTTGACGTTCGCGATCCACCACTCGGGAGAACCCTTACCGGAACCCATGCGGGTCTCGGCGGGCTTCTTCGTCAGGGGACGGTCCGGGTAGATGTTGATCCAGACCTTGCCGCCACGCTTGATGTGGCGGGTCATCGCGATACGAGCTGCCTCGATCTGGCGGTTCGTCACGTACGCCGGGGTCAGCGCCTGGATGCCGTACTCGCCGAACGCAACCTGCGTGCCACCCTTGGACATACCGCTGCGCTTCGGGTGGTGCTGCTTGCGGTGCTTGACCCTACGGGGGATCAGCATTTCGGTCAGGCCTCCGTTCCGGTGCTCTCAGCCGGAGCAGCGGCGGCGGGAGCGTCGGCCTTGGAGGCCTCCGCTGCCGGCGCGGACTGCTGCGGCTTACGACCGCGACCGCCACGCTCGCCACCGCGGCCACCGCGGCCGGCCGGACGGTCAGCGCCGCCACGGGCCGGGCGGTTGCCTGCGCGGGCAGCAGCGTTCTCGGCGCGGACCTCGGCGATGTTCTTGACGTCGCCCTTGTAGATCCAGACCTTCACACCGATGCGGCCGAAGGTCGTCTTGGCCTCGAAGAAGCCGTAGTCGACGTTCGCGCGGAGCGTGTGCAGGGGCACACGGCCCTCGCGGTAGAACTCCGAGCGGGACATCTCGGCGCCGCCGAGGCGGCCACCGCACTGGATCTTGATGCCCTTGGCGCCGGCCTTCATCGAGCTCTGCATGCTCTTGCGCATCGCACGACGGAAGGAGACGCGGGAGGAGAGCTGCTCGGCGACGGCCTGGGCCACCAGCTGAGCGTCCACCTCGGGGTTCTTGACCTCGAGGATGTTCAGCTGGACCTGCTTGCCGGTCAGCTTCTCCAGCTCGCCACGGATGCGGTCGGCCTCGGCGCCACGGCGACCGATGACGATGCCCGGGCGGGCGGTGTGGATGTCAACGCGGACGCGGTCGCGGGTGCGCTCGATCTCAACCTTCGAGATGCCGGCCCGCTCCATGCCCTTCGTCATCATGCGACGAATGGCGACGTCTTCCTTGACGTAGTCCTTGTACAGCTTGTCGGCGTACCAACGGGACTTGAAGTCCGTGGTAATGCCGAGCCGGAACCCGTGCGGGTTTACCTTCTGGCCCATTACCGGGTTCCTTCCTTGCTGCTGACGACCACGGTGATGTGGCTGGTCCGCTTACGGATCCGGTAGGCACGGCCCTGAGCACGCGGACGGAACCGCTTCAGGGTCGGGCCCTCGTCCACGTACGCCTCGCTGATGATCAGCGAAGAGGCGTCGGTGTGGTCGTAGTTGTGTGCGGCGTTGGCAATGGCACTGTCCAGCACCTTGCCAACCGGCACGCTCGCGGCCTGCGGGGCGAAACGCAGGACCGCCTGAGCCTCCGTGGCGTCCATGCCACGGATGAGGTCCACCACGCGGCGGGCCTTCATGGGCGTGACGCGGATGTACCGCGCCTGGGCCCTGGCTTCCATGGTTGTCCCTTCGGTGTAAGTCATAGTCGTTCCACCCCGCGGTTAGCGGCGCTTCGACTTCCGGTCGTCCTTGACGTGGCCGCGGAAGGTGCGAGTCGGCGAGAACTCGCCGAGCTTGTGGCCGACCATCGACTCGGTGACGAACACCGGGACGTGGATCTTGCCGTTGTGCACCGCGATGGTGTGACCCAGCATGGCCGGGACGATCATCGAGCGACGGGACCAGGTCTTGATGACGTTCTTGGTGCCTGCCTCGTTCTGTACGTCCACCTTCTTGATGAGGTGGCCGTCGACGAAGGGCCCCTTCTTGAGACTGCGCGGCATCTAAACCCGCTCCTAGCGCTTCTTGTTCGTCTTGCGGCGGCGGACGATGTACTTGCTCGATGCCTTCTTCGGCGAGCGAGTACGACCCTCCTTCTGACCCCACGGCGAGACCGGGTGGCGACCACCGGAGGTCTTGCCCTCACCACCACCGTGCGGGTGGTCAACCGGGTTCATCGCGACACCGCGGACGGTCGGGCGAACGCCCTTCCAGCGCATGCGTCCGGCCTTGCCCCAGTTGATGTTCGACTGCTCGGCGTTGCCGACCTCGCCGATCGTGGCGCGGCAGCGGGCGTCGACCAGGCGGATCTCACCCGACGGCATACGAAGGTGGGCCATGGTGCCCTCCTTCGCCAGCAGCTGCACGGAGGCACCCGCGGAACGGGCGAACTTCGCGCCGCCGCCGGGCCGCAGCTCGATGGCGTGGATGGTCGTACCGACCGGGATGTTGCGCAGCGCCAGGTTGTTACCGGGCTTGATGTCGGCCGTCGGGCCGTTCTCGACCCGGTCGCCCTGCGTCAGTCCACGCGGCGCGATGATGTAGCGCTTCTCGCCGTCCGCGTAGTGCAGGAGCGCGATGCGCGCGGTGCGGTTCGGGTCGTACTCGATGTGCGCGACCTTGGCCGGCACGCCGTCCTTGTCGTGACGACGGAAGTCGATCACTCGGTAGGCGCGCTTGTGGCCACCGCCCTGGTGGCGAACGGTCACACGACCGGCGTTGTTACGGCCGCCCTTGCTGTGCAGGGGGCGGACCAGCGACTTCTCCGGCGTGGACCGCGTGATCTCGACAAAGTCGGCGACGCTGGAGCCACGACGGCCCGGGGTCGTCGGCTTGTACTTGCGGATACCCATTTCTCAGTCCTCGTCCGATTCCGGACGATCCAGACCGCCCTTAGGCGGTCGGACCGCCGAAGATGTCGATACGGTCGCCCTCGGCGAGGGTCACGATGGCGCGCTTCGTGTCGGCGCGCTTGCCGAAACCGGTCTTGGTGCGCTTGCGCTTACCCTGCCGGTTGATCGTGTTGACCCCGGTGACCTTGACCGAGAAGACCGCTTCCACGGCCTGCTTGATCTGGGTCTTGTTGGAGCCGGGCGCGACGATGAACGTGTACTTGTTCTCGTCGAGCAGCGCGTAGCTCTTCTCGGAAACGACCGGCTTGACGAGAACGTCGCGCGGGTCCGTGAAGGTCTTGCTGGTTACGGTCGCCTCGCTCATCAGGCGTCGCTCCCTTCGGTCTCATCGGCCTTGGGGCCAGACACGAAGGACTCGAGGGCGGCCTGAGTGAAGACCACGTCGTCGGAGACGATCACGTCGTACGTGTTGAGCTGGCCCGGCTCCAGGATGTGCACCTGGGGCAGGTTGCGGGCGGACAGCCACGCGGCCTCGTCGGCGCGCTCGACGACCAGGAGCAGGTTCTTGCGCTCCGAGATCTTGCCGAACAGCGTCTTGGCGGCCTTCGTGGAGACTGCACCGTCGACCACGCCGGTGACGACGTGGATACGGGAGTGGCGTGCCCGGTCGGAGAGGGCACCGCGCAGGGCGGCGGCCTTCATCTTCTTCGGGGTGCGCTGCGAGTAGTCGCGCGGCTGCGGGCCGTGGACGACGCCACCGCCGACGAACTGCGGTGCGCGGGTCGAACCCTGGCGGGCGCGGCCGGTGCCCTTCTGGCGGTACGGCTTGCGGCCACCACCACGGACTTCGCCGCGACGCTTGGTCTTGTGCGTGCCCTGACGGGCAGCAGCCAGCTGAGCGACAACGACCTGGTGGATCAGCGGAACGCTGGTCTTCGCGTCGAAGATCTCCGCGGGGAGCTCGACGGTACCGGCCTTGTCGCCTGCCGGCGAAAGGATGTCAATGGTGCTCATTACCTCAAGCCCCCTTGGCCGCGGTACGGACCAGGACGAGGCCGCCGTTCGGACCGGGGACTGCGCCCTTGATGAGGAGCAGACCCTTCTCCGCGTCAACCGCGTGGATGGTCAGGTTCTGGGTGGTGACACGCTCGTTGCCCATGCGACCCGCCATGCGCATGCCCTTGAAGACACGGCCGGGGGTGGCACAGCCACCGATGGAGCCGGGCATACGGTGCACACGGTGGGCACCGTGGGACGCCTTGCCACCCTTGAAGTTGTGACGCTTCATCACACCGGCGAAGCCCTTGCCCTTGCTCTTGCCCGTGACGTCAACCTTGACGCCGGACTCGAACACTGCGGCAGTGACCTCCTGGCCCAGCGTGTACTCGCTGGCGTCAGGGGTGCGGAGCTCCACCAGGTGGCGGCGCGGGGTCACGTCGGCCTTGGCGAAGTGGCCCTTGAGGGGCTTGTTCACCTTGCGCGGGTCGATCTCGCCGAAGGCGATCTGGACCGACTCGTAGCCGTCGCTGTCGTTGGTGCGGACCTGGGTGACGACGCAGGGCCCGGCCTTGACGACGGTCACCGGGACGACCCGGTTGTTCTCGTCCCAGACCTGGGTCATGCCGAGCTTCTCGCCCAGGACGCCCTTAATGTTCTTAGCCATCTCGCGCGTCACCTCAGAGCTTGATCTCGATGTCGACGCCGGCCGGCAGGTCGAGACGCATCAGCGAGTCAACCGTCTTCGGCGTGGGGTCGAGGATGTCGATGAGGCGCTTGTGCGTGCGCATCTCGAAGTGCTCGCGCGAGTCCTTGTACTTGTGCGGCGACTTGATGACGCAGTACACGTTCTTCTCAGTGGGCAGCGGCACCGGGCCCGCGACCGACGCACCAGTGCGGGTCACCGTCTCGACGATCTTCTTCGCCGAGGAGTCGATGACCTCGTGGTCGTAGGCCTTGAGCCGGATGCGGATCTTCTGTCCCGCCATGGCTACTAGTAGTCCTGTCTCTCGTAACGCTCTGGAACCCGGGGGTTCTGGTAACTCCTCCTCCGACCCACGCGGTCGGGCGTGTCGCATCCCCTCTACGCAGATCTCCCGAAGGATTTCCCAACCAAGGGGGTGCGGGCCATGGACCGCGCTGTGCTCAATGAAGAGCGTCGGGGGTGGAACACCCACCGGGTGCCTGGCCGGCGCCCCACTTACGCTTCCCGAAAGATTCCCGTACGTCCGGCCCTCATGGGGCCGACGAGTACTGTGGGACTCGCTTCCGGTCCTCCCGGCGGGAGGCGCGCAGCATTGACACTCAACCGAGCAACCTGGTCAGTGTGCCATACGCGGCGGGAGCCTGGCCAATCCGGCCGAAGAGATTACCCCGCGGGTGTTGCGTGTCAAACCGCGGCTCGTCCGACGCCCTGCGACGCGGCGGCGGGGAGCCGGGAGAACAGCGGGAGGAATATCCGCTGGAACGCCGCTCCCCCACCCTCCTACGCTGACCACGTCATCGACACGGGGGCCTCGACCGTCATGCGTACGCACTATCCACGGACACCGCATCTGCCGTGGTCCCCAGGGGCGACCACGGACGATGTACGGGTGACCGGCCTGTGCGGGTTCCGTGGCCGCGAGGTCGTCGTCACCGAGAAGCTCGACGGCGAGAACACCACTCTGTACGCCGACGGTGTGCACGCCCGTTCGCCGGATTCGGCGCCTCACCCGTCCAGGACCTGGGTCAAGGCCCTGCAGGGCCGGATCGGGCACGCGATCCCCACGGGCCGGCGAGTGTGCGGCGAGAACATGTACGCCCGGCACTCGATCGCGTACGAGGGCCTGGACAGCTACTTCTACGGCTTCTCCGTGTGGGAGGCGGACGGGCGCTGCCTCGACTGGGACGAGACGGTGAGCTGTCTGCGCGCACTCGGCATCCCCGTGCCCAGGGTGCTGTGGAGGGGCACGTTCGACGAGCGGGCGCTGCGGGCGCTCGGCGTCGACCGGGACCGCCAGGAGGGGTACGTCGTCCGGACCGTCGAAGGATTCGCCGACGACGACTTCGCGCGGCGGGTCGCGAAGTGGGTCAGGCCCCACCATGTACGCACCGGTACGCACTGGATGCACGCGGCCGTCGTCGCGAACGGTCTGGGCCCGCAGGCACCGCTGTGGGCGGTGCGGGCGGGCGCCGACGCCGACGCGCAGGCTCTGGCCGCCGCGCTGGATCTGCCCGGCGGGGACGCGGATGCCCTCGGCCGGCTGGCCGTCGGGCAGTCGGGGGACGTCCGTCTCTCCGGCGTACTGGCTGCGCTGCTGCACGGCAGCCGGCGGTCGTGGCTCGCGCCGAAGCTCGCCCCGGCGCTGGGCATGCCGCTGGCCAGGCGCGTCGCCGACCTCGTCGGGCTGCATCCGGCCCTGCACCGGCCCTACCCGGACGAGGAGCGGCGCGCCGGTCTGGTGCGGCTGTCGTACGCCGCCGACCTGGGCGTCCTCCATGCCGTCGCACGCGCGACCGCCCGGGACGACGAGGCGCGCGACCAGGTGGAGTGGTCCGCGCTGCACGCGCAGGACGCCGGACCGCTCGCCGGGCTGCGGGAGCAGTTCGCCGGGCTGGACACCGACGCCTCGGTCCGCTGCCTGGCCGAGGCACGCGAGGCGTACGCGCTCGGACGGATCCGCACGGCCGGGGAAGCGGTCGCGGCCACCTGGCGGTGGCGGTCGGGCGCCTTCCCGAAGCTGATCCAGATGGTCGGCCCGTCAGGCAGCGGCAAGAGCACGTTCGCACGGGAGCTGGCCGGGGTGGACACCCTCATCTGCCTCGACGAGCTGCGCGCGGCCCGCGGCTCCCGCGCCGACCAGAAGGCAAACGCGGATGTCCTGCGCACCGGACTCGACCGGCTGGACGCCGCGCTGGCCGCCGGCGGGACCGTGGTGTGGGACGCGACCTCACTCAATCAGCAGCAGCGTTCCCTGGTGCGCTCCGTCGCCCGGCGCCGGGACGCACTGGTCACCCACGCCGTGATGCTCGTCGACGAGGACGAGCTGACCCGGCGCAACGCGGGACGCGAGCACCCGGTGCCGCCCGGCGTTCTCGCCGCCCAGCTGCACCGCTTCGCCCCGCCGTACCCGGGCCAGGCGCACCGCACCTGGTACATCGGGGCGAGCGGGACGATCGAGGAGGAGGCATAGCCGTGCGCACCAGCGAGGAGATCTACCACCGGGTGTGCTGGGACGCGCGCTTCGACCCCGCCCGTTTCGTGGTCGGGATCAACCAGCGCGGGGCCCCGCCCGAGCGCATCCCGCTGCCCGCGTTCGTGCCGGGCGGCGAGATCCCCTGGCACCGGGTGCTGTTCTTCGAGGCCGACGGCGAGGTCGTATGGGACCGGACCACGGGCGTCGACCGGATCGACGACACGGACGCCGGGCGGGTGCGCGAGGCACGCAGGCTGCGGGCGCCGTTCTTCACCGCCCGCACGCCGTACGCCTGGGACGGCGCCGACTGGGTCCCTGCGCGGACACCCCGGGGCGCCGGGCCCGGGGGACGGCTGCGCGTACTGACCTGGAACACCCTGTGGGACCGCTACGACGCCGACCGCATCGACACGGCCGCGCGCAGACCGCTGCTGATCGCCGCGCTCCGCGAGGCCGACGCCGATGTCATCGCGCTCCAGGAGGTCGAGCCGCAGCTGCTCACCCTGCTGCTGCGGGAGCCGTGGGTGCGTGAGGCGTACACCCTGGGGACGGAACCGGCGGCGCGGGACGTCGACGCGTGCGGTCTGCTGCTGCTGAGCAGGCTGCCCGTGCGGGAGGCCGGTCACCACGAGCTCGGCCCGCACAAGGCGGTGGCGGCCCTCGTCGCGGAGACCGGCGCCGGGCCGGTCACAGTAGCCACGACCCACCTGAGCAGCGACCACTCGGAGAACGGCACACAGCGGCGCAACGCCGAGCTGGCCCGGATCGCCGAGGGGCTGGCATCCCTGGACGGTGACCTCGTCCTCATGGGCGACTTCAACGACGGCACCGACGCGCCGGGCACGACGCTCGGAATGCGCGACGCGTGGAGCGAGGTCCACGGTCCGGACGATGCGACACCGACGTTCGACCCGCGCGTCAATCCGCTGGCCTCCGTCGCCTCGCTGACCGGGCGTGCGTCCCGGCTGGACCGGGTACTGCTGCGCGCGGAGGGACTGCGGGTGCGGCGCGCCGAACTCCGTGGCGACATCCCCACGGCCGAGGGCCTGTACATCTCCGACCACTACGGCGTGCTGACCGAACTGGCCCCTGTGGACGCGGAGAGCGCCGAGGCCCTGGACGTGAAGCCCACGCCCCGTACGGCACTGGCATGGATTCCGCCGCAGGAGCTCTGGCCGCCGCTGCAGGCGATCCGGCGGGACCACGACCCGCAGATCCGCCGCTGGCCGCCGCACGTCAATCTGCTCTTCGGCTTCGTCCCGGAGTACGCCTTCGAACAGGCCGCGCCGCTGCTCGCCGCCGCTGCCGCCGGGTGTGCACCCTTCGACGCGCTGCTGGCGGGTGTGCAGTGGTTCGGGCACCGCGAGGGGGCCACGGTGTGGCTGGACCCGGCGGCCGGGGGCGGGGAACCGTGGGCCGGCCTGTGGGAGGAGCTCGTACGGCGGTTCCCCACCTGCCGTGGCCACCACGGGGGATTCACCCCGCACCTCAGCCTGGGCCGGACCAGGGACCCGCACGCCCTGGCCGCCGAGTGCGGTTGGCGGCTCGATCCGATGCCGGTCCGGGTCGGGGAGCTGGCGCTGCTGTCGCGCCGCGGCGACGAGCCGATGCGGATACGGGCGACGGTGGCGCTGGGAACGGGCGAGGTGCGCTGGGTACCGGACGCGCACCCGGCGGACGAGCCCCTCGCGCCCGGACACGGAAACCCCGGACACGGGAACCCCGGCCCGGCCTCGGGCGGCGCCCGACCGGTCGCGGACGCCACCGGTGTCGTGCGCCGCGTCCGCGAGGCGCTGGCCGACGGGGTCGTTCACGTCGTCGGCTCCCGGCGCATGGGCTGCGCCCTGCCCGGCGCGGATCTGGATCTGGTGGCGGCGCTGCCGGGCGATGCCGAACTGACCGTTGTACGAGCCCGGTTGGCGGCGGTGCTGCCGGACGCGGCGGACGTCCGGGAGGTGGCCGGAGCGCGGGTCCCCGGCCTGCGGACGGACGTCGACGGCCTGCGCGTGGACCTGGTCGTGGTCCCCACCGGTCCGATGGACCCGGCGGATGCGATCGAGCGCCGAGCGGAGTTGGGCGAGGCGGCGGCGGTCGCGCTCAGCGCGGTGAGCGACGCGGAGGCGGTGCTCGCCCTGGCGGGCGACCGGCAGGAGGCTTTCGCGCGACTGGCCCGGGAGGTCAAGGCGTGGGCGAAGGCACGCGGCCTGGACTCGGCGCCGTTCGGCGGACTTCCCGGCCTGGCGTGGTCCCTCCTGGCGGCCCGTACGGTCCGCGGGGCGGATGACCTGTCGCCCGACGGGCTGCTGAGGCGCTTCTTCGCGACCTGGGCGGCCTGGGACTGGCGCGTGCCGGTGGGTACGGCGGGACCGCAGACGCCGGAACCGCCGGTCACGATCACGACTCCGTCGGAGCCCGTACGCTCCTGCACCGACCAGGTCACGCCGGGCATGCGCGACCTGCTCACCCAGGAGCTGTTCCGTGCCTGGGAGCTGCTGGAGGCGGGCTCCCCCGGGCTGCTGTCGCCGCCACCGCTGCACCGCCGCCACGCGGCCTGGGCGGTCGTGGCCGTACGCCCGGGACCGGACGAGGGCCGGGTGCGCGGCCGCATGCGCGCCCTGCTCGGCGACCTGTCGGAAGTCGCCCCCGAGTCCCACGCCTGGCCCCGCCCCTTCGGCGCGGACCCGGTCCGCTATGCGATCGGCCTCGGTCCGGTCCCTCCGGACCACGCACTGGTCGAAGGGGTCGCGGAGCGCCGACTGCGGGGACTCACCGGGGTCACTCTCACGCGCGTCGACGGCGGGGACGTGCCGACCCTGCACTGACCGGGCCCGGGCGCGGTGCCCCGGACGTACAGCGCCCTCACGGCGGCCGCTGACGGCCCTGCGAGAATCCCGCCATGTCTGTGCCTACGAACCGGGGCTGGGCCCTGCGCCCCGCGGACCCCGCCGACGTCGAGCAGGTGGCGGAGCTCCGGGCCGTTGTCATGCGCCCCGACCTGGAGCGCCTGGGCCGCTACGACGAGCATCGCGTGCGGCAGCGGCTGCGGGACATCTTCGCGGCGGAGCACACCTCCGTCGTGGTCGCCGACGGCGTGTTCGCCGGCTGCGTCACCCTGCGCCCGGTCGAGAGCGGCTGGTGGCTGGAGAACTTCTACCTCTCCCCCGCCCTCCAGGGCCGTGGTATCGGTACCGCCGTCCTGCGCGGACTGCTGGAACGCGCCGATGCCGCGGGCGTGGACGTCCGCCTGGACGTCCTCCAGGGCAGCGCCGCCCGTCAGCTGTACGAACGCCACGGGTTCACCCTGGAGCGCGAGGACCCGATCGATGTCTTTATGGTGCGCCGGTCCGGCGTGTAGCCGCGACAAGCAACGCGACCGCTCCGATCCCCGTCTAATCTGCCGCGGGAAGCGGCACCGACCGGCCGCTTCGACGGGGTGAACGGACGGAGCACGGGGCGTGAGGGATCGATTCGGCCTGGGACCGGGCGGTGCCGGGGTGCGGCGGCGCAGCGTCGTGGCGGCCGCCGCAGCCGCCCTGATGGGCGTCGGCGCCTGTTCCGTACCGGCGCCCCGGCGCAGTGACGCCATGGCGGATCCGGCGCCCGGAATGGTGATCGGAGACGCCCGGCAGTCCCTGCTGATGCAGATCCTCGCCCACCCGGACGACGACCTGTACTTCATGAACCCGGACACCCAGCAGGCTCTGGACGCCGGGACCCCGGTGGTCTGTGTGTACCTCACCGCCGGTGAGGCCATCGGCCTCAACCGGATTCCCGGCGCGCCACGGCCCGCCGCCGACAAGGCCGCATACTCCTCCGCCAGGCACCAGGGGCTGCGCCAGTCGTACGCGATCCAGCTCGGGCTGCCGATGTTCACCGCCTGGCAGAAGTCCGTCATCGCGCCGGCGGACGGGCTCCGGGCCGAGATCAACACCCTGACGCACCATGGACGCCGGGTCGAGCTGATCTTCCTCAATACGGCGATGCACACCGGCCGCGGCAGGCTGGGCCTGCCCAGCCTCTGGCACGACCGGGAGCTCGGCCTGCCCACCGTCGTCGCCGAGGGCTCGCCGCTGAAGCGGGTGGGCTGGTACACGTACGACAGGATGATCGACGTCCTCGTCGGGCTCCTCGACCACTACCGGCCGACCCTCGTCCACACCATGGACCCGGACCCGGACATCCAGCACAGCACCGAGGCTGCCCGCCGCCGGGACAGCGAGCAGCCCGGCTACTCCGACCACCCCGACCACACCGCGACCGCCTCGTTCACCTGGGCGGCGCTGATCCGGTGGGTGGCCCGCGTCACCGGCGGCGGTGGGCCCGTGCCGCGGTTCGTCACCACGGCGTACCGCGGCTACTACAACCGGCACTGGCCGAAGAACCTGCCGTACCGCGTGCTGAAGGAGAAGGCGGCGCACCTCGTCCCGTACGGGGGCGAGGCCGACTGGCGGTGCGGGAACGTGGCGGGCTGCGGTGACTACAACGTGGGCGGCGGCAGGCCGCTGACCAACCGCAAGGGCTGGGTCCGCTCCACCCATTACCGCTACCCGGGCCCCCGCCCGACCCTCGCCACCGGAACGGACGGGCGGCTCACCGCGTACGGAGTCCTCGGACTGCGGGCGGTGCGGTGGCGCGAGAGCGCACCCGGCAGCGGGGTCTGGGACGATCCCGACGATCTCGGCGGCGGACCGCTGGCACCGGTGCTCGGCGGGGCGACGACGGCGGACGGCAGGCAGCTGCTGTTCGGGCTGCGCTTCGCGGCGCTCGGTGGACACGGGGCGGCCGACGAGCGGGAGATCGTGCTCCTCGAACAGAGCTCCCCCGACGGCGCCTTCCGCGCCTGGCGGGGGCTGGGCAACCCGGAGCGGGACGAGGACCGCGGCCGCAGGATCGGCGTCCCGGTGGCGGTGACGGCCTCCGACGGGCGGGTCCATCTCTTCGTACGGAACGCGGACAAGGGCGTGAGCACGCGGGTGCGGGAACCGTCCGGGTGGTGGAGCGACTGGCGGGACACGGGCGGCGGCGAGGTCCAGGACGGACTGAGCGCCGTGGTGGACGGGCAGGGCCTGGTCCATGTGTTCGCCGCCGGGCATCACACGGTGCACCACTGGACGCAGGAGACACCCGGAGCCGAACTGACCGCCCATCCGCAGATCGACGGGGCGCCGGTGCCGGGCGACGGGGCGGCCGCGCAGGTCGTCGCGGACGGGTCCGTGGAGCTGCTGTACCGGGCGGCGGCGCGAGCCGCATTGACGGTCGTACGCGCGGGTGCGGCGGAGCAACGCACCGACTTCGACGGGTACGGGCCGGTGACCGTGGCCGGTTCGCCGTTCGGTCAGGTGCTGCTGGGCCGCACCGAGAAGGGCCAGATCCAGCTCCGTACCGGCGCGGGGCTCTCCGTACGCACGCGGGGAGCGGTGGCGCTCGACGGTCCCGCGCTCCACGCGGAAGGCGTGAGGCGCCCGGCGGTGGTGGGGCTGGGGCCCGACGCCCGCCCCTGGTTCTGGCGTCCGTGACGCCGCACCGGGACATGGCGAAGGGCCCCGGTCCACCGCTTGCGCGGCGGGCCGGGGCCCTTCTTGGTGCTCTGTGCGGAGCTACCAGGTCAGACAGTCAGGTAATTACTTGACGATCTTGGTGACCTGGCCGGCGCCCACGGTCCGGCCACCCTCACGGATGGCGAACTTCAGGCCCTCTTCCATGGCGACCGGCTGGATCAGCACGACGTTCATGACGGTGTTGTCGCCCGGCATGACCATCTCGGTGCCCTCGGGGAGGGTCACAACGCCCGTCACGTCCGTGGTACGGAAGTAGAACTGCGGGCGGTAGTTGTTGAAGAACGGGGTGTGACGGCCACCCTCGTCCTTCGACAGGATGTAGGCCTGGGCCTCGAACTCGGTGTGCGGCGTGACCGAACCGGGCTTGATGATGACCTGGCCGCGCTCGACGTCCTCGCGCTTGATGCCACGGAGGAGCAGACCGACGTTCTCACCGGCCTGGCCCTCGTCGAGCAGCTTGCGGAACATCTCGATGCCGGTGACCGTGGTGGTGGTCTTCTCCTGCTTGATACCGACGATGTCGACGGTCTCGTTGACCTTCAGGACACCACGCTCGATACGACCGGTGACGACAGTGCCACGACCGGTGATCGTGAAGACGTCCTCGATCGGCATCAGGAACGGCTTGTCGACGTCGCGCTCGGGCTGCGGGATCGACTCGTCGACGGCCTTCATCAGGTCGAGGACGGTCTGGCCCCACTCCTTGTCGCCCTCAAGAGCCTTGAGCGCCGAGACCTTGACGACCGGCAGGTCGTCGCCCGGGAACTCGTACTCGGAGAGGAGCTCACGGACCTCGAGCTCGACGAGCTCCAGGATCTCCTCGTCGTCCACCATGTCGGCCTTGTTCAGGGCGACGACGATGTACGGAACGCCGACCTGGCGGGCCAGGAGCACGTGCTCCTTGGTCTGCGGCATCGGGCCGTCGGTGGCGGCGACCACGAGGATGGCGCCGTCCATCTGCGCGGCACCCGTGATCATGTTCTTGATGTAGTCGGCGTGACCCGGGCAGTCGACGTGCGCGTAGTGACGCGACTCCGTCTGGTACTCGACGTGCGCGATCGAGATCGTGATACCGCGCTGGCGCTCCTCAGGAGCCTTGTCGATCTGGTCGAAGGCCGAGGCCTCGTTCAGGTCCGGGTACGCGTCGTGCAGCACCTTGGTAATGGCGGCCGTGAGGGTCGTCTTACCGTGGTCAATGTGACCGATGGTGCCGATGTTGACGTGCGGCTTAGTCCGCTCGAACTTCGCCTTCGCCACTGGGTCCTCCTGTGGAGTGGTTCTGTACGCCTTGCTTCATCGGCGCCAGGTGATCTTTGCTGGGATGCCGGGCCCGGGGGCATTCACCGCATTGCTTGCGCTCTGCGACGAATGCCCCACCAGGCTCCGGTGACAAGCCTAAAGCGTGAGCTCGGGAGAGTTACTCGCCCTTGGCCTTCGCGATGATCTCCTCGGCGACGTTCCGCGGAACCTCGGCGTAGGAGTCGAACTGCATCGAGTAGCTTGCGCGACCCGAGGTCTTGCTGCGGAGGTCTCCGACGTAGCCGAACATCTCCGAAAGGGGCACGAGGCCCTTCACGACGCGAGCGCCGCTGCGCTCCTCCATGGCCTGGATCTGGCCACGGCGGGAGTTGATGTCACCGATGACATCGCCCATGTAGTCCTCGGGCGTGGTCACCTCGATGGCCATCATCGGCTCGAGGAGCACGGGGGACGCCTTGCGGGCACCCTCCTTGAACGCCTGCGAACCGGCGATCTTGAACGCCAGCTCGGAGGAGTCGACCTCGTGGTAGCCACCGTCGAGAAGGATGACGCGGACGCCGACCATCTCGTAACCGGCCAGGATGCCGAACTGCATGGCTTCCTGAGCACCCGCGTCCACCGAGGGGATGTACTCACGGGGGATGCGGCCACCGGTGACCTTGTTGACGAACTCGTACGAGGCCTCGCCGCCCTCGATGGGCTCGATCGCGATCTGCACCTTGGCGAACTGACCGGTACCACCGGTCTGCTTCTTGTGGGTGTAGTCGATGCGCTCGACGGCCTTGCGGATCGTCTCGCGGTACGCGACCTGGGGCTTGCCGACGTTGGCCTCGACGCGGAATTCGCGCTTCATCCGGTCGACGAGCACCTCGAGGTGAAGCTCGCCCATACCACCGATGATGGTCTGGCCGGTCTCCTCGTCCGAGTGCACCTGGAAGGACGGGTCCTCCTCGGAGAGACGCTGGATGGCGACACCCAGCTTCTCCTGGTCACCCTTGGACTTGGGCTCGATGGCGACCTGGATGACCGGCGCCGGGAAGTCCATGGACTCCAGGATCACCGGGTTCTTGTCGTCGCACAGCGTCTCACCGGTGGTGGTCTGCTTCAGGCCCATGACGGCGATGATGTCGCCGGCGCCCACCGACTCGATCTCCTCACGCTTGTTCGCGTGCATGCGGTAGATCTTGCCGATGCGCTCCTTCTTGCCCTTGACGGAGTTCAGCACCGAGGTGCCGGACTCCAGGCGGCCCGAGTAGACCCGGACGAAGGTGAGCTTGCCGAGGTGCGGGTCGCTCATGATCTTGAACGCGAGGGCCGCGAGCGGCTCGTCCTCGGACGGCTTGCGCTTGACGACCTCCTCCGGGTCCTTGACGCTGTGGCCCTCGATGGCCTCGACGTCCAGGGGGGAGGGGAGGTAGCGCACGACGGCGTCGAGCAGGGGCTGAACGCCCTTGTTCTTGAACGCGGTGCCGCAGAACACGGGGGTGA
This sequence comes from Streptomyces sp. NPDC057565, assembly GCF_042801455.1. Taxonomy (NCBI): domain Bacteria; kingdom Bacillati; phylum Actinomycetota; class Actinomycetes; order Kitasatosporales; family Streptomycetaceae; genus Streptomyces; species Streptomyces sp. NPDC057565. Next base: position 25,996 of record NZ_JBHVFU010000059.1, read on the forward strand.
CGGTCGTCTCGCCGCCCTTGCCCGAGTTGATGGTGATGCGACGGATGCCCGCGTAGAGCTGCTCCGCGGAAGGCTCTTCGCCCTCCAGGTAGAGCTCCATGAGGGCCTCGTCGTTCTCCGCGGCGGCCTCGAGGAGCTTGGCGCGGTACTCCTCGGCCTTCTCCACCAGGTTCGCGGGGATGTCGACGATGTCGTACGCCTCGCCCTTGGTGGCTTCCACCGGGTAGATGAACGCCTTCATCGTCACGAGGTCGACGACACCCGTGAAGTCGGCCTCGGCACCGATCGGGAGCTGCATCACGATCGGGGTCGCGCCGAGGCGGTCCGTGATCATGTCGACACAGCGGAAGAAGTCGGCACCGGTGCGGTCGAGCTTGTTGACGAAGCAGATACGCGGCACGCCGTAGCGGTCCGCCTGACGCCAGACGGTCTCGGACTGCGGCTCGACGCCCGCGACACCGTCGAACACGGTGACAGCGCCGTCGAGGACGCGGAGCGAACGCTCCACCTCGACGGTGAAGTCGACGTGACCCGGGGTGTCGATGATGTTGATGGTGTGGTCAACATCATTGAGCGGCCAGTGGCAGGTCGTCGCGGCGGACGTGATCGTGATGCCGCGCTCCTGCTCCTGCTCCATCCAGTCCATCGTGGCTGCGCCGTCGTGGACTTCACCGATCTTGTAAGAAACGCCGGTGTAGAAGAGGATCCGCTCAGTGGTGGTCGTCTTGCCCGCGTCGATGTGGGCCATGATCCCGATGTTGCGGACCTTGGCCAGGTCAAGCGAAGTGGTGGCCATAAGGCTCAATCTTCTCTCGGTCTCGATGTGGGTAGCGACTACCAGCGGTAGTGCGCGAAGGCCTTGTTGGACTCGGCCATCTTGTGGGTGTCCTCGCGCTTCTTGACGGCAGCGCCAAGACCGTTGGAGGCGTCGAGCAGCTCGTTCATGAGGCGCTCGGTCATCGTCTTCTCGCGGCGGGCGCGGGAGTAACCCACGACCCAGCGCAGCGCGAGGGTGGCGGCGCGACCGGGCTTGACCTCGATCGGCACCTGGTAAGTGGCGCCACCGACACGGCGGGACTTGACCTCGAGCGAGGGCTTGACGTTCTCAAGCGCGCGCTTCAGCGTGATGACCGGGTCGTTGCCGGTCTTCTCGCGGAGGCCTTCCATGGCGCCGTACACGATCCGCTCGGCAGTGGAACGCTTGCCGTTGAGCAGGATCTTGTTGATCAGCGAGGTGACAAGAGGAGAACCGTAGACCGGGTCGATGATGACCGGGCGCTTCGGGGCGGGGCCCTTACGAGGCATTCTTACTTCTCCTTCTTGGCGCCGTAGCGGCTGCGGGCCTGCTTGCGGTTCTTGACACCCTGGGTGTCAAGGGAGCCGCGGATGATCTTGTAACGAACACCCGGCAGGTCCTTCACACGGCCACCACGCACGAGCACGATGGAGTGCTCCTGCAGGTTGTGTCCCTCACCCGGGATGTAGGCCGTGACCTCGATACCGGAGGTCAGACGCACACGCGCGACCTTACGGAGGGCCGAGTTCGGCTTCTTCGGGGTGGTCGTGAACACACGCGTGCAGACGCCGCGGCGCTGGGGCGAACCCTCAAGCGCGGGCGTCTTGTTCTTCTCGACCTTGTCCTGCCGGCCCTTCCGGACCAGCTGCTGGATCGTAGGCACTACTTCTCCGGTTTCTGTGTGCCGTTCGTGAAACTAACCTGGAACGTCACCGACCCACGCGGTCGGGTGTGTCGAATACTGTGGACTCCCGCCCGAGGGCAGAAGGGGGCACAGATCGCGGTGGCCACTGACGGACTCGCCGTGCGGTTGAGGACACGCACACGAGCCCAGGCACACCCCAGGCACAAGGTCTGAGCGTACCTACCTCACGGACTCCGGTCAAAACAAATGCTGTCCGCCGGGACACGCAGGACAGAGCGTTGCGGCCCGTTCACCACCTGGTGCAAACCAGTCGTTCCCCGCACATGCCCCGGTCATTTTCATCAGCCCACGTGCTCACCGGTCGACGCGGCGCACCCCATGACGCCCCGTGCACACCGTCACACCTCTCTTCGGCGCCCTCGCCTTCGCCACCGTCACCGTCCTGCCACCGTCACCGTCCTGTACGGGCTGCCGCTGCTCCTGCCCGTCCTCCCCTGCCCGATGGCCGCCGCCGGCCGCCGCGCCGAGCTGCGCGCCACCGCGCTCGGCTTCGCGCGGATGCTCGCCGAGGTGCTGCACACCGTGCACCTGGGTGAGAGCCAGGACGACCCGGCTGCACCACCTGCGGCCCTGTCTGTGGCCCGGACGCCGACCCACGCACGCCGAAGGGCGGCCACCCCGTACGCAACGGGGTGACCGCCCTTCAGGCGTTCAGACCTTCGAACCGACTCGCTTACTGGTTGTACGGACCGTAGTCGTAGTCCTCCAGCGGAACGGCCTGGCCGGAGCCCGTGCCGAACGGCGAGTAGTCGATGTCGTCGTAGCCGACGGCCGAGTACATCGCGGCCTTGGCCTCCTCGGTCGGCTCGACCCGGATGTTGCGGTAGCGGGACAGGCCCGTACCGGCCGGGATGAGCTTACCGATGATGACGTTCTCCTTGAGGCCGATCAGGGAGTCCGACTTGGCGTTGATCGCCGCGTCGGTCAGAACCCTGGTCGTCTCCTGGAAGGACGCCGCCGAAAGCCACGACTCGGTGGCGAGCGAGGCCTTGGTGATACCCATCAGCTGCGGACGGCCGGAGGCGGGGTGACCGCCCTCGGTGACCACACGACGGTTCTCGGTCTCGAACTTCGACCGCTCGACCAGCTCGCCCGGCAGCAGCTCCGCGTCGCCGGACTCGATGATCGTCACGCGGCGCAGCATCTGCCGGATGATGATCTCGATGTGCTTGTCGTGGATCGACACGCCCTGCGAGTTGTACACCTTCTGGACTTCGCCGACCAGGTGGACCTGGACCGCGCGCTGACCGAGGATGCGCAGCACGTCGTGCGGGTTGGTGGCACCCACGGTGAGCTTCTGGCCCACCTCGACGTGGTCGCCCTCGCCCACGAGCAGACGGGCACGCTTCGAGATCGGGAACGGCGTCTCGTCGCTGCCGTCGTCCGGGGTGACGACGATCTTCTTGGTCTTCTCGGTCTCCTCGATACGGATGCGGCCGGCCGCCTCCGAGATCGGGGCGACACCCTTGGGCGTACGGGCTTCGAAGAGCTCGACGACACGGGGCAGACCCTGGGTGATGTCGTCACCGGCCACACCACCGGTGTGGAAGGTACGCATCGTCAGCTGGGTACCGGGCTCACCGATGGACTGGGCGGCGATGATGCCGACCGCCTCACCGATGTCGACCAGCTTGCCGGTGGCGAGCGAGCGTCCGTAGCAGAAGGCACAGGTGCCGACCGCGGACTCACAGGTCAGGACCGAACGGGTCTTGACCTCCTCGACGCCGGCGCCCACCAGGGCGTCGATCAGGACGTCACCGAGGTCGACGTTGGCAGGCGCGATGACCTTGCCGTCGACGACGACGTCCTCGGCGAGCATGCGGGCGTAGACCGAGGTCTCGACGTCCTCCGTCTTGCGGAGCACACCGTCCGCACCCTTGACGGCGATCTTCAGCTTGAGGCCACGGTCGGTGCCGCAGTCCTCCTCGCGAATGATCACGTCCTGCGAGACGTCCACCAGACGACGGGTCAGGTAACCCGAGTCGGCGGTACGCAGGGCGGTGTCCGCCAGACCCTTACGGGCACCGTGCGTGGAGATGAAGTACTCCAGAACGGTGAGGCCCTCACGGAAGGACGCCTTGATCGGACGCGGGATGGTCTCGTTCTTGGCGTTGGACACCAGACCACGCATACCGGCGATCTGACGCATCTGCATCATGTTTCCTCGGGCACCCGAGTCAACCATCATGAAGATGGGGTTCGTCCGCGGGAAGTTCGCGTTCATCGCCTCGGCAACCTCGTTGGTCGCCTTGGTCCAGATCGCGATGAGCTCCTGCGTGCGCTCGTCCTTGGTGATCAGACCGCGCTCGTACTGCTTCTGGACCTTCTCGTCCTGAGCCTCGTAACCCGCGACGATGGCCTTCTTGGCCTCGGGCACGACGACGTCGGAGATGGCCACGGTGACACCCGAGCGGGTCGCCCAGTGGAAACCGGCCGCCTTCAGGTTGTCGAGCGTCGCCGCCACGATGACCTTGGGGTAGCGCTCGGCCAGGTCGTTGACGATCTCGGAGAGCTGCTTCTTGCCCACCGAGTAGTCGACGAACGGGTAGTCCTCGGGCAGCAGCTCGTTGAAGAGCGCGCGGCCCAGGGACGTACGCAGCCGGAACGTGTCGCCCTGCTGGTACTCCTGCTCGCCCTCCTCGGCGACCGGCGGCACCCAGCCACGCGGCGGGATGGTGCCCACCGGGAAGCGGATGTCGACCTGCGCCTGGAGCGACAGCTCGCCGGCGTCGAAGGCCATGATCGCCTCGGCCGTGGAACCGAAGGAACGGCCCTGGCCGATGACCTTGCGCTCCTCCTCGTCCGTGGTGAGGAAGAACAGGCCCAGCACCATGTCCTGGGTCGGCATGGTGACGGGACGACCGTCGGCCGGCTTCAGGATGTTGTTCGAGGACAGCATCAGGATGCGGGCCTCGGCCTGCGCCTCCGCGGAGAGCGGCAGGTGCACGGCCATCTGGTCACCGTCGAAGTCCGCGTTGAACGCGGTGCAGACGAGCGGGTGGATCTGGATGGCCTTGCCCTCGACCAGCTGCGGCTCGAAGGCCTGGATGCCGAGGCGGTGCAGGGTGGGTGCACGGTTCAGCAGCACCGGGTGCTCGGCGATGACCTCTTCGAGGACGTCGTACACCACGGTGCGGCCGCGCTCGACCATGCGCTTGGCCGACTTGATGTTCTGCGCGTGGTTCAGGTCGACCAGGCGCTTCATCACGAACGGCTTGAAGAGCTCCAGCGCCATCGCCTTCGGCAGACCGCACTGGTGCAGCTTCAGCTGCGGACCGACGACGATCACGGAACGCGCGGAGTAGTCCACACGCTTACCGAGAAGGTTCTGACGGAAACGACCCTGCTTGCCCTTGAGCATGTCGCTCAGGGACTTCAGCGGGCGGTTGCCCGGACCGGTGACCGGGCGACCACGGCGGCCGTTGTCGAACAGCGCGTCGACGGCCTCCTGCAGCATCCGCTTCTCGTTGTTCACGATGATCTCGGGGGCACCGAGGTCAAGGAGACGCTTGAGGCGGTTGTTGCGGTTGATCACACGGCGGTACAGGTCGTTCAGGTCGGAGGTCGCGAAGCGGCCACCGTCCAGCTGCACCATCGGACGCAGGTCCGGCGGGATGACCGGCACGCAGTCGAGCACCATGCCCTTGGGGCTGTTGCTGGTCTGCAGGAACGCGGAGACGACCTTGAGGCGCTTGAGCGCACGGGTCTTCTTCTGGCCCTTGCCGGTACGGATGATCTCGCGGAGGCGCTCGGCCTCCTCGTCGAGGTCGAAGGACTCCAGACGCTTCTGCAGGGCAGCGGCACCCATGGAGCCGTCGAAGTACGTGCCGAAGCGGTCACGCAGTTCGCGGTAGAGCAGCTCGTCGCCCTCGAGGTCCTGGACCTTGAGGTTCTTGAAGCGGTTCCACACCTCGTCGAGACGGTCGATCTCGCGCTGCGCACGGTCGCGCAGCTGCTTCATCTCACGCTCGGCACCTTCGCGCACCTTGCGGCGCACGTCGGCCTTGGCGCCCTCGGCCTCGAGCTCGGCCAGGTCGCTCTCGAGCTTCTTGGCGCGGGCCTCCAGGTCGGAGTCGCGACGGTTCTCGACCTGCTGACGCTCGACGGAGACGTGCGCCTCCAGCGAGGGCAGGTCACGCGTACGGCGCTCCTCGTCCACGAACGTGATCATGTACGCGGCGAAGTAGATGACCTTCTCGAGGTCCTTCGGCGCGAGATCAAGCAGGTAGCCGAGACGCGACGGGACGCCCTTGAAGTACCAGATGTGGGTGACGGGGGCGGCAAGCTCGATGTGGCCCATGCGCTCACGACGCACCTTGGCGCGCGTGACCTCCACGCCACAACGCTCACAGATGATGCCCTTGAAGCGGACACGCTTGTACTTGCCGCAGTAGCACTCCCAGTCCCGGGTCGGACCGAAGATCTTCTCGCAGAAGAGTCCGTCCTTTTCGGGCTTGAGCGTGCGGTAGTTGATGGTCTCCGGCTTCTTCACTTCGCCGTGCGACCAGGTCCGGATGTCGTCCGCGGTGGCAAGGCCGATCCGCAGCTCGTCGAAGAAGTTGACGTCGAGCACTTGTCGTCAATCCCTCTTTCGGGGTCGAGTCTCAATCAATGGTCTGAACGGGTCCGGGGCAGGGCCGGGGCCTCATGAGCGAGGCCCCGGCCAGACCCGTCAGACCTCTTCGACGCTGCTCGGCTCGCGCCGGGACAGGTCGATACCGAGCTCCTCCGCCGCGCGGAAGACGTCCTCGTCCGTGTCGCGCATCTCGATGGACATGCCGTCCGAGGAGAGCACCTCCACATTGAGGCAGAGCGACTGCATTTCCTTGATGAGCACCTTGAAGGACTCGGGGATGCCCGGCTCGGGGATGTTCTCGCCCTTGACGATGGCCTCGTAGACCTTCACGCGGCCGGTCACGTCGTCGGACTTGATCGTCAGCAGCTCCTGGAGGGCGTAAGCGGCGCCATATGCCTCCAGCGCCCACACCTCCATCTCACCGAAGCGCTGTCCACCGAACTGAGCCTTACCACCCAGCGGCTGCTGGGTGATCATGGAGTACGGACCCGTCGAGCGAGCGTGCAGCTTGTCGTCGACGAGGTGGTGGAGCTTGAGGATGTACATGTACCCGACCGAAACCGGGTCCGGGAACGGCTCACCGGAGCGGCCGTCGAACAGCTTGGCCTTGCCCGAGGGCTGGACCAGGCGGTCGCCGTCGCGGTTCGGGATCGTGGCCTCGAAGAGACCGGAGATCTCGTCCTCGCGCGCACCGTCGAAGACGGGCGTGGCGACGTTGGTGCCGGGGGCGACCTGGTCGGCGCCGATGGCCTGCAGGCGCTTGGCCCACTCGTCACCGAGGCCGGAGACGTCCCAGCCGCGGCTGGCGAGCCAGCCGAGGTGGATCTCCAGGACCTGTCCCGGGTTCATTCGGGACGGGACACCCAGCGGGTTGAGGATGATGTCGACCGGGGTGCCGTCCTCCAAGAACGGCATGTCCTCGATCGGGAGGATCTTCGAGATGACGCCCTTGTTGCCGTGACGGCCGGCGAGCTTGTCACCATCGGTGATCTTGCGCTTCTGCGCGACGTAGACGCGGACCAGCTGGTTCACGCCCGGCGGCAGCTCGTCGCCCTCTTCGCGGTCGAAGACGCGGACGCCGATGACCTTGCCGATCTCACCGTGCGGCACCTTCAGCGAGGTGTCGCGCACCTCGCGCGCCTTCTCACCGAAGATCGCGCGGAGCAGGCGCTCCTCGGGGGTCAGCTCGGTCTCACCCTTGGGCGTGACCTTGCCGACGAGGATGTCACCGGCGACGACCTCGGCACCGATACGGATGATGCCGCGCTCGTCGAGGTCGGCGAGGACCTCTTCGGAGACGTTCGGGATGTCCCGGGTGATCTCCTCCGGGCCGAGCTTGGTGTCACGGGCGTCGACCTCGTGCTCCTCGATGTGGATCGAGGAGAGGACGTCGTCCTGCACGAGGCGCTGCGACAGGATGATCGCGTCCTCGTAGTTGTGACCCTCCCACGGCATGAACGCCACGAGCAGGTTCTTGCCGAGCGCCATCTCACCGTTCTCGGTGGCCGGCCCGTCGGCGAGGACCTGGCCCTCGATGACCCGGTCGCCCTCGGAGACGACGACCTTCTGGTTGACCGAGGTGCCCTGGTTGGAGCGCGAGAACTTGGCGATGCGGTACGTGGTGTACGTGCCGTCGTCGTTGGTGACGGTGATGTAGTCCGCGGAGACCTCCTGGACGACACCGTCCTTCTCGGCCTTCAGGACGTCACCGGCGTCGGTGGCGCAGCGGTACTCCATGCCCGTGCCGACGAGCGGAGCCTCAGACTTGATCAGCGGCACCGCCTGACGCATCATGTTCGCGCCCATGAGGGCACGGTTGGCGTCGTCGTGCTCCAGGAAGGGGATCATCGCGGTGGCGACGGACACCATCTGGCGCGGCGAGACGTCCATGTAGTCGACGTCCGCGCCGGGCACGTAGTCGACCTCTCCGCCACGACGGCGGACCAGGACGCGGGGCTCGACGAAACGGAGCTCCTCGGAGAGGGTCGCGTTCGCCTGGGCGATGACGTAACGGTCTTCCTCGTCGGCCGTGATGTAGTCGACCTCGTCGGTGACCTGGCCGTCGACGACCTTGCGGTACGGCGTCTCGATGAAGCCGAACGCGTTGACACGTCCGTACGAGGCGAGCGAACCGATCAGACCGATGTTCGGACCTTCAGGGGTCTCGATCGGGCACATGCGTCCGTAGTGGGACGGGTGCACGTCACGGACCTCGAAGCCGGCCCGCTCACGGGAGAGACCACCCGGGCCGAGTGCCGACAGACGGCGCTTGTGGGTGAGACCCGACAGCGGGTTGTTCTGGTCCATGAACTGCGACAGCTGGCTGGTGCCGAAGAACTCCTTGATGGAGGCGACGACCGGCCGGATGTTGATCAGGGTCTGCGGCGTGATCGCCTCGACGTCCTGGGTCGTCATGCGCTCACGCACGACGCGCTCCATACGGGCGAGACCCGTACGGACCTGGTTCTGGATGAGCTCGCCGACGTTGCGCAGACGACGGTTGCCGAAGTGGTCGATGTCGTCGGTCTCGACGACGATCGTCCGGCCGGACTCGCCGACCGTCTCGGTCTCCCCGGCGTGCAGCTTGACCAGGTACTTGATGGTCGCGATGACGTCGTCGGTGGTGAGCACCCCGGCGTCCAGCGGCTCGTCCGCGCCGAGCTTCTTGTTCACCTTGTAGCGTCCGACCTTCGCGAGGTCGTAGCGCTTCGGGTTGAAGTAGAGGTTCTCGAGCAGCGTCTGAGCAGCCTCGCGGGTGGGCGGCTCGCCCGGGCGCAGCTTGCGGTAGATGTCGAGCAGCGCGTCGTCCTGGCCCTGGGTGTGGTCCTTCTCCAGGGTGGCGCGCATGGACTCGTACTCGCCGAACTCCTCGAGGATCTGCTCGGTGGTCCAACCGAGAGCCTTCAGGAGAACGGTCACGGACTGCTTGCGCTTGCGGTCGATGCGGACACCGACCATGTCGCGCTTGTCGATCTCCATCTCGAGCCAGGCACCCCGGGACGGGATGATCTTGGCGGAGAAGATGTCCTTGTCGGACGTCTTGTCGATGGAGGAGTCGAAGTAGACACCCGGCGAGCGGACGAGCTGCGACACGACGACACGCTCGGTGCCGTTGATGACGAAGGTGCCCTTGTTGGTCATGAGCGGGAAGTCGCCCATGAAGACCGTCTGGGACTTGATCTCGCCGGTCTCGTTGTTGGTGAACTCGGCCGTGACGAAGAGCGGGGCGGCGAACGTGAAGTCGCGCTCCTTGCACTCGTCGATCGAGTTCTTCGGGGGCTCGAAGCGGTGGTCGCGGAACGTAAGCGACATCGACCCGGAGAAGTCCTCGATCGGTGAAATCTCCTCGAAGATTTCCTCCAGGCCGGACTTGGTGGGGACGTCTTGTCCACTGTCCAGAGCAGCCTCGACGCGAGCCTTCCAGGCGGCATTGCCGAGGAGCCAGTCAAAGCTCTCGGTCTGCAGCGCGAGGAGGTTCGGAACCTCGAGGGGCTCCTTGATCTTTGCAAAAGAGATGCGCAGCGGGGCGGTGCTGGCACCGTTGTTCGTATTCGCGGTCGAGGCGTTGCGCGAGGCGGCCAAGAGGGGGTCCTTCCGAGGGCTCGGACTCACTACGCGCGTACCGGTCCCAAGTTGGACACGGAGACAGAAATCCCAGGTCAGGGAGGATCGGTCATCGGTGCTCAAGCGTGGGCATGCCCCTGGTGACGGGCAGGAGGCAGCTAACAGGCAGCGCAAAGGGTCAGTGTAGCCAAACGGCACACTGATGTCCAGTCCGGGTTCTCAGAGACCCTTGTAGCTCGCAACAGCTGTTCTCAACACCTATGAATCGCCCTCGCGCGGAACGCGCTCTTCTTTACTGCCCTCTTCGTCACCGATCCATGCCTCGGATTCGGATCGATGTGACGACGCGTCCTGAGAATTGCGCGCCACGTGCGGTTCGTCAAGGCCCCCCCCTGCCAGGACAGGGCCCCCGAGACCGTCACCCGCAGCCCCTCGGCATCGGCCGACAGCCCCGAGAGGCGTACGGCGATGATCACCATACTCGTCAACCACGGAAGAGCAAGGCAACCGTCTCGGGTACGCCGAAGGGCGACCACCCGGATGGGTGGTCGCCCTTCGTGATGTGACGTCCGTGCCGTGCGGCACGGGCCGTCAGAAGGAGTCAGCAGACTCCCTGAGTCACTTGACCTCGACGGAAGCGCCGGCGGCCTTGAGGGACTCGGCAGCCTTGTCGGCGGCCTCCTTGGCGACCTTCTCGAGGACCGGCTTCGGGGTGCCGTCGACGAGGTCCTTGGCCTCCTTCAGACCCAGCGAGGTCAGCTCACGCACGACCTTGATGACCTGGATCTTCTTCTCGCCGGCGCCGGTGAGGATGACGTCGAACTCGTCCTTCTCCTCAGCAGCCTCGACCGGGGCGCCGGGGGCACCCGGGGCGGCAACGGCGACCGCGGCGGCGGCGGTGACGTCGAACTTCTCCTCGAAGGCCTTCACGAACTCGGAGAGCTCGATGAGGGTCATCTCTTCGAACTGCGCGAGCAGGTCGTCCTGGGACAGCTTCGCCATGATGGCGTCCTTCCACTAATTCGGCAGGTGCCGGATGTACATGTAGGCGGGCGTACGTTCGGCCCGCTGCGACCGTCTCCCTAGTGGGCGACGATCATTGCGCGAGCCGAATTACTCGGCACCGCCCTGCTCTTCGAGCTTGACGCGAAGCGCCTCCGCGGTGCGGACGAACTTCGACGGCAGCGCCTGGAAGAGCGAGGCAGCCTGAGACTGCTTGCCCTTGAAGGCACCGGCCAGCTTGCTGAGCAGAACCTCGCGGGACTCGAGGTCCGCAAGCTTCTTGATCTCATCGGCGGACAGCGCCTTGCCATCAAGGACACCGCCCTTGATGATCAGGTTCGGGTTCTCCTTGGCGAAGTCACGAAGACCCTTCGCCGACTCCACCGGGTCACCGGTGATGAAGGCAACCGCCGTCGGACCAGTGAACTGGTCGTCCAGCGAAGTGATCCCGGCCTCGTTGGCCGCAATCTTGGTCAGCGTGTTCTTCACCACGGCGTACTGGGCGTTCTCACCGAGCGAACGGCGCAGCTGCTTGAGCTGTGCCACGGTGAGACCCCGGTACTCGGTCAGCACGGCGGCGTTCGAGCTGCGGAACTGGTCCGCGAGCTCGGCTACCGCGGCAGCCTTGTCGGGCCTTGCCATGAGCGTCGGCCTCCTTCCGGGTGATGAGGACCGCTCAGAAGGGGCCGGGAAAGACGAAACGCCCCGGCGCAGGCGCCAGGGCGTAGCTCGACCGAACGAAGTCCGGGAGCTTTCCACAGTCACCTGCGCAGGTCGCCCGCACTCAACGGATCCTTCGGTCACTGCCCCCTCTTGCGAGAGCGCAGCAACGACCAGCGGTCTTTGGCTTCTGGAGGAGAGTACGCGACCGGGGTCGCGCCAAGCAAATCCGCCCCGGTTCGGGCGGTGCGGGAGGTTTAGGACGCGCTGGCGGTGCCGCCCTGCTGCTGTTCCACGAGCTTCTGGAAGTCGACCGTGCCGGCGGCAGGAGGCTCCTCGACCGTGGCCTGGGTGCCGTACCGGCGTCGAGCCGGGAGCCTTTTCGCGGTCGGCCTGTCGGCGTCGGCCGTCCCGGGGTAGTGCGTGGTGGCGACGCCCCGTACGCCCCCTGGCGGATACGAGGACGGGCCCCGCACCTCGAAAGGTTGCGGGGCCCGTCGGTGTCACACGTGACACGGCTGTCGTGCGAGCGCGGAGGCTCAGACGGCGGCCGGGTCCTCCTCGACGAGGAGGTTACGGGTGCGGTTGGCGTCCAGCGGGATGCCGGGGCCCATCGTGGTGGCCAGTGCGGCCTTCTTGATGTAGCGGCCCTTGGCGGCGGACGGCTTCAGACGGAGGATCTCCTCCAGCGCCGCGGCGTAGTTCTCGACCAGCTTCGTCTCGTCGAAGGAGACCTTGCCGATGATGAAGTGCAGGTTCGAGTGCTTGTCGACGCGGAACTCGATCTTGCCGCCCTTGATGTCGTTGACAGCCTTCGCGACATCGGGGGTGACGGTGCCGGTCTTCGGGTTCGGCATCAGACCACGCGGACCGAGCACCCGGCCGAGGCGGCCGACCTTGCCCATGAGGTCCGGGGTGGCGACGACGGCGTCGAAGTCCAGACGGCCCTTCGCCACCTCGTCGATGAGCTCGTCGGCGCCGACGATGTCGGCGCCCGCGGCTTCCGCGGCCGCAGCACGGTCACCGGTCGCGAAGACCAGGACCCGGGCGGTCTTGCCGGTGCCGTGCGGGAGGTTCACGGTGCCACGGACCATCTGGTCGGCCTTGCGAGGGTCAACACCCAGGCGGAAGGCGACCTCGACGGTGCCGTCGAACTTGGTGGTCGCGGTCTCCTTGGCGAGACGGACAGCCTCGAGCGGGGCGTAGACGCGCTCCCGGTCGATCTTGGCGTCCGCAGCGCGGAGGTTCTTGCTGCGCTTCACTTCTTGCTCCTGTGGTTTCAGGTGTGGAGGCGTGGTACGGGCCAGCGCTTGGCCCTGCCACTGAAGGACTACGGGGCTGATCAGCCCTCGACCGTGATGCCCATCGAACGGGCGGTGCCGGCGATGATCTTCGACGCGGCGTCCAGGTCGTTGGCGTTCAGGTCGGGCAGCTTGACCGTGGCGATCTCGCGGACCTGGGCGCTCGTGAGCTTCGCGACCTTGGTCTTGTGCGGCTCGCCGGAGCCCTTGTCCACACCCGCGGCCTTGAGGATGAGCTTGGCGGCCGGCGGGGTCTTCGTCACGAAGGTGAAGGAGCGGTCCTCGTAGACCGTGATCTCCACCGGCACGACCATGCCACGCTGCGACTCGGTCGCGGCGTTGTAGGCCTTGCAGAACTCCATGATGTTGACGCCGTGCTGGCCGAGCGCGGGGCCGACCGGCGGGGCCGGGTTGGCCGCTCCGGCGTTGATCTGGAGCTTGATAAGCCCCGTGACCTTCTTCTTCTTGGGAGGCATTGCTCTCTCCGGGTCCTAGTGAGAGTTTTTCGCCGTCATCCGGTCATCCGGATGCAGGCATACCGCACAACGATAACGGGTATAGCTGCGCGACCAAAAACCGAGCAGGTCAGAGAAGCTGCGAAGCCTCTCTGACCTGCTCGGTAGGCATGTGTCCAGGAGTCGGCGGAAACCGCTAGTTCTTCTGGATCTGGTCGAAGCTGAGCTCGACCGGGGTCTCGCGGCCGAAGATCTCGACGAGACCCTTGACCTTCTTCGAGTCGGCGTTGATCTCGTTGATCGTCGCCTGCAGCGTCGCGAACGGGCCGTCGGTGACGGTGACCGAGTCGCCCACCTCGAAGTCCAGCACCTGGACCTCGACCTTGCGGGACGGAACCGGCTTGCCCTCGGCCTCCGCGGCCTCGCGGGCGGCCTTCTCCTCGGCCTCCGGGGCGAGCATCTTGACGATCTCGTCCAGGGTCAGCGGGTACGGGTCGTAGGCGTTGCCCACGAAGCCGGTGACTCCGGGCGTGTTGCGGACGACGCCCCAGGACTCGTTCGTCAGGTCCATGCGCACCAGGACGTAACCCGGGAGCTTGTTCTGACGGACGTTCTTCCGCTCGCCGTTCTTGATCTGGACGATCTCTTCCTCGGGCACCTCGGCCTGGTAGATGAACTCCTCGACGTTGAGCGAGACGGCGCGCTGCTCCAGGTTGGCCTTCACACGCTTCTCGTAACCGGCGTAGGTGTGGATGACGTACCACTCACCGGGGAGACCGCGGAGCTCGTCACGGAGCGCGGTGACGGCGTCGACGGGAGCGGCCGGCTCGGCCTCTTCCTCGGCCTCCTCGTCGCTCTCGGACGCGCTGTCCTCGGCCTCCTCGGAGTCGGTCTCGTCCTCGGAGCCGTCCTCGTCCTCGACGCGCACGGCGGCCTGCTCGGCGGGCTCGCCCGCGGCAGCGTCGTCGGCTTCGGCCTGGTCCGGCTCCACAGCGTCCGCCGCCTCGACGATCTCGAACTCGTCCTCGGCGGACTCGACGTCGCCCGCCGTCGCGTCGACGGCGTCGTTCAGGTTCGGGTCAGACACGGTGGCTGCTTCTTCCTGGATACAAATGGGTGGAACATGCGAAAGGGGCGCCCTTGGGGCGCCCTCCGCGGGATCAGCCGAAGACGTACTTGATGACCCGCTGGAATCCGAAGTCAATCACGGTAACAAGACCGATCATGACGACGACGAAGACAATCACCACGGATGTGTACGTCGTGAGCTGGTTGCGAGTCGGCCAGACAACCTTGCGCAACTCGGCGATGATCTGGCGGTAGAACAGCGCGAGACGGCCCAGGGGGCCCTTCTTGCCGCGCTTGCCGCCCTTCCGAGTCTTCTTCTTCGACTCGGGCACTTCATCCTCAGCATCAGGCATGTCGATGGAGCCCACGGCGTCCGTCACGCTACTCACCTGATTCCGGGTCATGGCCGTGCCGCGCCCGGTGGAGCCGCACGGCGGTGCATTGAAGTACGTACATGCGCACACATCCTGGCGAAGGAGTGTGTAGCAGGGCCGGAGGGACTTGAACCCCCAACCGCTGGTTTTGGAGACCAGTGCTCTACCAATTGAGCTACGACCCTTTGTGGTTTCCACCAACCTACCGCATCTTTCCCCTACCTCGGGTGCAGCAACGGTGCGGCTGGTGAAGGCCAACGACAGGTGAGTGTACGTGCTCAGCGGCCTGGCGTCGAACAGACAGCTCCCGACAACTCGTGGCCGCATGTTGTCCGCATGCTGTCCGAGTCCTGTCCGGTCCCTGAAACCCGTGTGCCTGCCGGGATCGGGGTCTGGAACGATGGGGCCCATGAGCGCTGCCACTTCCCCCTCCGAGCGCCGGGTCTCCGCCCGCATCGGTGCAATCTCCGAGTCCGCCACCCTCGCCGTCGACGCCAAGGCCAAGGCCCTCAAGGCCGCCGGCCGCCCGGTGATCGGCTTCGGTGCCGGCGAGCCCGACTTCCCGACCCCCGGCTACATCGTCGACGCCGCGGTCGAGGCCTGCCGCAACCCGAAGTACCACCGCTACACCCCCGCCGGCGGGCTCCCCGAGCTCAAGGCCGCCATTGCGGAGAAGACGCTGCGCGACTCCGGTTACGAGGTCGACGCCTCCCAGATCCTGGTGACCAACGGCGGCAAGCAGGCCATCTACGAGGCGTTCGCCGCGATCCTCGACCCGGGCGACGAGGTCATCGTCCCGGCGCCGTACTGGACCACCTACCCCGAGTCGATCCGTCTCGCCGGCGGTGTCCCGGTCGAGGTCGTGGCCGACGAGACCACCGGCTACCGGGTCTCCGTCGAGCAGCTGGAGGCGGCGCGCACCGAGCGCACGAAGGTCGTCCTGTTCGTCTCCCCGTCGAACCCGACCGGTGCGGTGTACAGCGAGGCCGACGCCAAGGCGATCGGCGAGTGGGCCGTCGAGCACGGCCTGTGGGTGCTGACCGACGAGATCTACGAGCACCTGGTCTACGGCACCGCGAAGTTCACCTCGCTGCCGGCGCTCGTGCCCGCCCTGCGCGAGAAGTGCATCGTGGTCAACGGTGTCGCCAAGACGTACGCGATGACCGGCTGGCGCGTGGGCTGGCTCATCGGCCCGAAGGACGTCGTCAAGGCCGCGACCAACCTGCAGTCGCACGCCACGTCCAACGTCTCCAACGTCGCTCAGATCGCCGCGCTGGCCGCCGTCTCCGGGAACCTGGACGCGGTCGCCGAGATGCGGACCGCCTTCGACCGCCGTCGGCAGACCATCGTGCGGATGCTGAACGAGATCGACGGCGTGCTGTGCCCGGAGCCCGAGGGCGCGTTCTACGCCTACCCGTCGGTGAAGGCACTGCTCGGCAAGGAGATCCGCGGCAAGCGCCCGGCCACCTCGGTCGAGCTGGCGGCACTGATCCTGGACGAGGCCGAGGTCGCGGTCGTTCCGGGCGAGGCCTTCGGCACCCCGGGCTACCTGCGGCTGTCGTACGCGCTGGGCGACGAGGACCTCGTCGAGGGCGTGTCGCGGCTCCAGAAGCTGCTGGGCGAGGCGAAGGACTGACCGTCCCGGATCCCGTCCCTGTGACCCCCGGCCGCGGCCGGGGGTCATTTTTTTGTTCGGGGATCGACTCGATGAGGAATCCGGCTACCGCGAGGACCCGCCGGTGCGGCAGGATCTTCGAATGGAGCGTGATGTACGGCTGTTGCCCAAGGCCCATCTGCATTTGCATTTCACCGGGTCGATGCGGCCCACGACACTGCTCGAACTCGCCGACAAGTACGGCGTACGCCTGCCGGAGGCACTGACCGGCGGCGAACCGCCCCAGCTGCGGGCCACCGACGAGCGCGGCTGGTTCCGCTTCCAGCGGCTCTACGACATCGCCCGGTCCTGTCTGCGGGCGCCGGAGGACATCCAGCGGCTGGTGCGCGAGACGGCCCAGGAGGACGTCGCCGACGGCTCCGGCTGGCTGGAGATCCAGGTCGACCCCACCTCGTACGCCCCGCTGCTCGGTGGGCTGATCCCGGCGATCGAGATCATTCTGGACGCGGTGGACGCCGCCGCCCGTGAGACCGGCCTCGGGATGCGGGTGGTGATCGCCGCGAACCGGATGAAGCACCCGCTGGACGCGCGGACTCTGGCACGGCTCGCGGTCCGCTACGCGCACCGGGGCGTCGTCGGTTTCGGGCTCTCCAACGACGAGCGGCGCGGAATGGCGCGCGACTTCGACCGGGCCTTCGCCATCGCCAGGGAGGGCGGCCTGCTGGCAGCCCCGCACGGCGGGGAGCTGGCCGGCCCGTCGAGCGTGCGGGACTGCGTGGACGACCTCTACGCGGCCCGGATCGGCCACGGCGTACGGGCCGCCGAGGACCCGCGGCTGCTGCGCAGGCTGGCGGAGCGCGGGGTGACCTGCGAGGTGTGCCCTGCGTCGAACGTGGCACTGGGCGTCTACGAGAAGCCGTCGGACGTACCCTTGCGCACTCTGTTCGAGGCCGGGGTGCCGATGGCGCTCGGCGCGGACGACCCACTGCTCTTCGGCTCCCGGCTGGCCGCGCAGTACGAACTCGTACGCCGCCACCACGCGTTCACGGACGAGGAGCTGGCGGAGCTGGCGCGGCAGTCGGTACGGGGGTCGGCGGCGCCGTCCGACGTACGGGAGCGGCTCCTCGGCGGGATCGACGACTGGCTGGCGAAGCCGGCCTGACAGCACGACGGCCGGGAAGAAGGCGGGATCACCCCGGGACCCGGCCGGCATTTTCGTGGGGACCGATGCCGGGCGCGCCGCCCTGGAGCCGGCGGGGCAGGGCACTCGCACAGCCGACGCGGCCGGTGGGGTCACGGACGAGGCCTGGGCGAATGCCGCCAAGCACTACGCCGAGGACCAGCTCGCGGCCCTGGTGTGCGCCATAGCCCTCGTCAACGCCTCCAACCGCGGGAACGTCATGGTCCAGCAGCCCGCCGGCGACTGTCGGCCCGGCCGGTTCGCCCGCAGGGATGACGGGACAGCCCTCACGCGCCGATTCCGTGCAGCACCGTCCGGGCCACGGATGCGGCGAACTCGTCGAGTGACTGCGGCGGGCGGCCCTCGTCCGTCGCGTCGTAGGCGAACGCGCGCTGGACGCAGGCGCCGAGCAGCAGCGACGCGGCGGCATAGGTGTCGGCGCCGGGCCGGACACGACCCGCGGACTGCTCGCTGCGGAGGTAGGCGGCGACGCCCTGGATCGGCATGTGCGGGCCGGTGCCGAGCTCGCGCATGGCCGCGTCGTGGCGGCTCTTGAGCCGCGGCTCGGCGTAGAGGGACGCGGCGATCGGGAAGCTCTGGGCGTAGAAGAGCGCGGCCTCGCGGGCGATCTCGGTGAGGTTCTCCTCGACCGTCCGCTCCCCCGCCGCCGGGTCGGCGGTCAGCCGCCGCAGGAGCGGGTTGAGCTTCGGCAACCGCTCCTTGAGGACAGCCACGAACAGCTCCTCCTTGCTGGGGAAGTGCTTGTAGAGGGCCGCCTCCGAACAGCCCGCGGCCCGGGCGATTTCCTTGGTGGTGGCCCGGGCCAGGCCGATGGTGAGCATCAGCTGGTGGGCGGCGTCGATGATGCGGACGCGGGCCGGCTTCTGCTCCATGTGCACTCCAATGAGGCTTGACGCGTGGTGAGTATCCA
The DNA here is from genome assembly GCF_042801455.1 of Streptomyces sp. NPDC057565. NCBI lineage: Bacteria > Bacillati > Actinomycetota > Actinomycetes > Kitasatosporales > Streptomycetaceae > Streptomyces > Streptomyces sp. NPDC057565. The sequence continues at coordinate 44,443 of NZ_JBHVFU010000059.1, forward strand.
CTCACTCTAGAGGTGAGTGAATACTTACCCACCCGGGGAGGGTGCGCGATGAGACTCACGGTGTTCGGCGCGACGGGCGGCATCGGCCAGGAGATCGTCCGCCAGGCGGTGGCCGCGGGCCATGACGTGACGGCAGTGGTCCGCGATCCGGCACGGCTGCCGGTCCCGCTCTCCGACGTCACGGTCCATACAGCGGCGCGGATCGACGATCCGGAGGCGCTGCGCGAAGCGGTCGCCGGGCGGGACGCGGTGCTCTCCGGACTCGGCTCGCGCGGCCGGAAGGCCGACGGGATCGCCGAACGGCTCACCGGCTCGGTGCTGCGGGCGATGGAGGCGGAGGGGACGCGGCGGCTGCTCGTGGTGAGCGCGGCCCCGGTCGCACCGAAACCCGCGGACGATCCGTTGCCGGACCGGATGATGCTGAAGGCGATCGGGGCGATTCTCAAGGAGGTCTATGCCGACCTCACGCTGATGGAGGCCGCACTGGCCCGCAGCGCGACGGACTGGACGTCTGTCCGGCCGCCGAAGCTCACCAACGGTCCGCTGACCGGGACGTACCGGACGGTCTACGGCAGCAATCCGCGCAGCGGCCGGTCCATCTCGCGGGCCGATGTGGCGCACGCGATGCTGGCGCTGATCGACGATCCGGCGGCGGTGAAGCAGGGCGTGGGTGTGGCGTACTGACACCACACCCGCGTCAGAGGGTGACGCCGACCGTCACCGGTTCGTTGACGAGCGTGACGCCGAAGGCGTCGTGAACGCCCGCGACGACCTCGCGGGCGAGCGCGAGCAGGTCCTCGGTGGTCGCCCCGCCGCGGTTGGTGAGGGCGAGCGTGTGCTTGGTGGAGATGCGGGCGGGCCCGGATCCGTACCCCTTGGTGAAACCGGCCCGGTCGATGAGCCAGGCCGCCGAGGTCTTGGTGCGTCCCCCGTCCGTGGGGAAGGCGGGGGGCGTCACCTCGGGGCCGAGCCGGTCCTTGGCACGGGCGAGGAACGCCTCGTACTGCGCACCGTCGAGGATCGGGTTGGTGAAGAAGGACCCCGCCGACCAGGTGTCGTGGTCCTCCGGGTCGAGCACCATGCCCTTGCCGGCCCGGAGCCGCAGCACGGTCTCACAGGCGGCCGCCGCGGGCACCCGGTCGCCCTGTTCGACCCCCATGGCACGGGCCGTTTCGGCGTACTTGATGGGCGCGGAGAGACCGCCCGCGTCTTCCAGCTCGAAACGGACACGCAGCACCACGAAGCGGTCGGGTTCGGCCTTGAAGCGGCTGTGGCGGTACGAGAATGCGCACTCGGCATTCGGGATGGTGACCGTTTCGCGGGTGTACCGGTCGTAGGCGACGACCTCCGTGATGGTCGACGCGACCTCCTGGCCGTAGGCACCGACGTTCTGGATCGGCGTCGCACCTGCCGAGCCGGGGATTCCGGCCAGGCACTCGATGCCCGCGAGACCGGCTTCGACCGTGCGGGCGACGGCGTCAGTCCAGATCTCTCCGGCAGCCAGTTCCAGCGTCGTACCGGAGAGCGCGAAGCCCTTGGTCGCGATGCGCAGGGCGGTGCCGTCGAAGCCCTTGTCGCCGATGACCAGGTTGCTGCCGCCACCGACGACGAGGAGCGGAGTGCCGTCCTCGTCGGCCTCACGCACGGCTGCGACCACCTCGGCGTCCGTCGTTGCCGTGAGGAGGCGGGCCGCGGGGCCGCCGAGCCGGAAGGTGGTCAGGGGGGCGAGGGGGGCATCGTGGAGTTCCTGCACGGGGACAAGAGTACGGTCCGCGGCGCCACCGCTCCGGCGGGGCTACGGACCGTGCGCAAAGGGCAGCCGGGCCGGACCGGACCGGGCCACGGATCAGACATCCCATGCCGTTTGACGTCAAGTGGCATGGGGGTGTGCGTGGTGTGACCAGGCGGTCGCTTCGTCGTAGGGGGTGCGGGTCTTG